>NZ_JACJQW010000062.1:0-29020 GCF_014696905.1 Nostoc sp. FACHB-190 | reverse complement strand
ATGGCTGTTATCAATCGCTCAATTACTTGTCTAGATTGAGTTTTACACGATTTTTGACCACTGCAAATACCACACTTGACAATTTCTCCTTTTCCTTAACTTGTCACCAATGATTAATAATTGAACCATTGAGTTGAGTATATCTTTCAATGATTACCGCCGCCCCATTTTCCGCCGCTAAAGTGCCATAGTTTTCAATGTTGCCATTAAATATGGAAGTGTGAGAACCCGATTCGGGAACCCAATACAGCCTAATGGCTGCGGCTTGGTTGGTTTGGTTATTCGGTGCGCCATCCGGTAAACCACGACCTTGAATTAAGCCGCGATTAATAATCGAACCATTCACCTCTGCACCCAATTCTAAGGAAATTGCATCACCATTTAAACCTGCGCCAACTTCAATTACCCCATTAGCGCGGTTATCAATCAAGACATTACTAGCGGTGAAGTCACCATAAATTATGCCATTACGGGGATCAGCAGTGGTGGTTATTAGTCCACTATTAGTCAAAATACCGCCACTACTACCAATATTGATGGCGCGACTAGCACTGGTAATTAACCCAGTATTATTAATTCGTGCTGAAGCTACACTGGCATTAATAATGTTAATGCCATTAAAAGCGCCATTAATCGTACCGCTATTATTGATGGTGCTGGCAATTCCGGCGACTTGAATTGCTGTATTGGTGCTGCGAATTAGTCCACTACCAGTAACATTGATTTGATTGAGGGTGTTTTGTGTAAGTACCCCTGGTTGAGTTCCCGCAGTAACTAACTCACCTGCAACTCTTAAAGACTCGCCAAAATCATCCAGGATTACGCCTTCTGTAACGACTGTTCCACCAGGAATATTAATCGTTGACATGAGATATTGCTCCCAATTTTTGAGTTTTAGTTGAGAAATCGGATTATGATCATTAGCTGTGTCTTCAAGTTTTGCTCTACTTTTTGAGAGAGCATTTTGCGTAGACGCAGATTTTTTTAGTTGAAAATATTGATGCCACTCAGGCTTAAGATATAGCCTGTCATTATGTCAGAACAGACTAATGAATGTATAAACTAAGACAGAACAGACGCAATATCGGCAGCAAATAAGTGGTTGCTAATCAACCACTCAATTACTCTACAGTGAAGCTTTCTTTATCTGCAAAATATTTAGATTTTCTTGGGAAATGCAGCAAATACAAATCACAAATAAAATGTCAAGGAAATATACTACCAAGTCACATAATCGCGCCATTTATCCAGCATCTTGGCACTGATACCAGGAATTTGCTCTAAATCTTGGAGGGATGTAAATTTTTGTTGTTGACGCGCAATAATTATCTTTTGAGCTAACTTTTTACCCACACCAGGAAGAGTGGTTAATTCTTCCAGACTGGCTGTGTTGAGATTGATTTTTTGGGTGATGAGATTTTGGCTGGAAGTTGGTGCAGATATTGTCGGACATTTTTTGGTTTCTGCTTGCATTTTTGCTTGAATTTCTGATGGTAAACCAAGTTGTGCTTTGGCATAAAGACGGGCAAATTCTCGCACATAATGAGCCGCCACTGTAGGATTTTCAATCACCATCAGAGTTTCATCGTTGCCATTGTTAGCTGCATCTGACCAATTATGTGAACCTGTAATGATTATTCTATTATCAATAATTGAGAATTTATGATGGAGTAAATCACCTTTGGCTAATACAGGTACACCCACACTAGTAATTGGCTTTGACCAAGGTTTATTGTCATTTTCATACTTACATTTATTACTCAAAGCTACTCCCATCATATCTAAGGCTTCGCTGTAGAAACGATAAGCAAACTTAGCATCAATTAAAGCCTGAATATTTATACTTTGTTGATGACGCTGTTCTAAAATATTGGCAAGTTGCTGTTCAGAAAAGACAAATAATGCTAAATCAATTGATTTAGTAGCAGTATTTAACTTTTCCCCAATTAACCCATTACTAGTTTGACTCCAAGGTTGAGTAGGAGAAGCCGGAGAAAATTGGATTGTAATTTTGCTATCACCGATGGTAATTTGTTGGGGAGAACGCAGTGGTTTTTTAATGCCAAATTTGCTGTCTGGTTTACCTCCAGGGCCATCACCCCACATAATATTAAACTCTTGGGTAAACACAGTTGCTAATTCGGGACTGTCGATTTTGAGTAAATTATTGGCATTACCTACACTAACAGGATTGCTAAAATCGCCAAAAGTGTCGCTAGGGGTGAAGTTAGCCGAAGTTACAACTACAATGCGATTATCCACAATCAAAAATTTGTGGTGCATTAAATTACTACCTGCGGAACCGTCAGCTTGGTCATCGATTACAGGAGTTTTGGCATTTTGTAAAATTACTAATGCGTCTCTTTGATTAATTTCTTCCTGGCTGAGTTGATTATCGTGATTTAAGTCAATAAATTGATAAAAATCTTTGTATCTTTCTTGTTCTCTAGTTGTTAGTTTTTTAACTTCTGCTGCTGTAAAGCTACTCCAAGGACGACTGTAAGTATTTTCTAAAATTACTCTCACTTTTACCCCGGCTTTTTGTCTGTCTACTAATGCTTGGGCAACTTTGGGTAAGCGTAATTCTTGGACTGCTACATCTATTGTAGATTTTGCTTGAGAAATAGTATCAACAATGATTTTTTCTAAGTCATCACCTCGTCGGGTTTGCTGACGGTAAGATTCACGATATTCTGAAGATTCAGACTGATTTAAATAGACTTGAATCAATGAATCTTGTGGTAAAGGTGATAAACGCTGATGGGATGATTTAACTTGTTGACAAGCTGTGGTCACAAATATTAAGGCAAATAGCCCAAAATACCCTGATCTACGAAAAATTGGCACGGTAATCTGCTAAAAGTAAATTGGTAGCGAACATAGTTATTGTTCCCAAAATGCAGTACGCCAATTTAAAGAGGTAAACAGCTTGATCGGCAGTTAAAAAATCTTCCTATTGATGCAGATTAATTCACATTTTCTCAAGATTTAACCAGACAGCTTTGTATGGTGAAAATAGTGAGTAGCCCATTGCCCATGTCTTTCCGCCCTAATGTTGTGATATGCAAATATATTTAGATTACAGTGCTACTACTCCAACTCGCCCAGAAGCGATCGCAGCGATGCAAGCAATTCTCACTCAACAGTGGGGTAATCCTTCTAGCTTGCATGAGTGGGGACAAAGGGCTGCAACTGTTTTGGAACAAGCCAGAGTTCAAGTTGCAGACTTAATTAACGCTATTGATTCTGAATCAATTATTTTTACGGGTGGCGGTACAGAATCTGATAATTTGGCAATTATTGGTGTGGCAAGGTTGTATGCTGTACCGCAACATATCATTATTTCTAGTGTGGAACATTCCGCCATTTCTGAAACGGTGCGAATGCTAGAAATGTGGGGTTGGGAAATTACACGCTTAGGAGTGGATAACTTAGGAAGAGTTAACCCGTTAGATTTACAAGCTGCATTGCGACATAACACCGTTTTGGTGTCAATAATTTACGGACAAAGTGAAGTCGGGACAATTCAACCAATTAGCGAGTTGGGCAGAATTGCGCGATCGCATGGTGCAATTTTCCACACTGATGCAGTGCAAGTTGCGGGACGTTTACCCCTGGATGTGCAGACATTACCAGTTGATTTACTCAGCATTTCTAGCCATAAAATCTACGGGCCGCAAGGTGTCGGGGCGTTGTATATTCGTCCTGGTGTCAAAATTATGCCTCTGTTGACTGGTGGTGGACAAGAAATGGGGATGCGTTCGGGGACGCAAGCTGTCCCGATGATTGCGGGGTTTGGTGTCGCTGCTGAATTAGCCGCCAAAGAACTACCAACCGAAACACCAAGGCTAATTGATTTGCGCGATCGCTTATTTGCTTTGTTAGCAGATGTCCCTGGTTTAATTCCCACAGGCGATCGCATCCATCGTTTACCCCATCATGCAAGTTTCTGTCTGGAATACGCCGACGGTGAAAAACTGAGCGGTAAAACCTTGGTGCGACAATTAAATTTAGCGGGTATTGGCATTAGTGCGGGTGCTGCTTGTCATAGCGGTAAACTCAGCCCCAGCCCGATATTATTAGCTATGGGTTATTCCCAAAAAGCAGCCCTGGGAGGTATTCGCATTACATTAGGACGAGATACCACGGAAGCCGATATTGATTGGACGGCGATGGTATTGAAGCAAATTTTACAACGAATCACCGCAGATTTTACATTAGCAACACGTTGATATTAACTAAACTTCTGGTTCAACGCCGAGCGATATACTTGCTTTGTGGGGTATTCAGCCAGTTAATTGCATTAAAAAACTGATGGGGCAGTTGTTGAAATAGTTTTTCTCAACTCCTGTAACAATGATTCCAGAAACATCATGTCATTGGTGATGTCTGAAATCTCATCATCACTTAAATTGTCTGCCTCTAATTGCTTTTGATAAGCATCAATCCTGTATTCTATTGCCTCAACAATAAACCGAGTTGCTTTAGGAGAAAAATTCACGTTCAAATACTCCCTTAATTAACTTTGTAAAATGCCTCACCCACTAACCGCAATGCTGTTTTGTAGTCTTCCATTCGCATAGTATAGCTTGGTTCCCATAGCCAGTGATTGCCGTAATCATTCACCAAGCGGAGTTCATTAGGAATATCATTTCCTTTTTCCAACTTCCACCAATTCTTGCCAATTCCCTGAACAGCAAACGTTGAAATTCCGCCAGAACCTGCAACAACCAAAATATCACCATCTTCTTCGTAAGTTTCAATGTCTTGTGAACGAATGTTATCCATCCTGGAGGAAGTTGCATTTCCCATACGATACAAATCAACTGGAGTTTTTCTCATACCAGTCAGCCCAATAACTAAACTTCTGGTTCAACGCCGAGCGATCGCAATTGAGCAATTAAGCGTTCATTTCTTTGGCGTTCTTGTTCGGCGCGTTGGGCTTCTTGTTCAGCGCGTTCGTCACCAGTCAACAATAAATTACCTTGCAAGTCCCACCAGCGTAGCCAAGGTAATGCCATATTTTGGTATTCTCCCTGCCAGATACCTAATTCCACACCTAAAGGATGTATGGGATAATGCCCACGTTCGTTAGCTGGTAACAGCTGATACTGTCCTTCAATTAAGTGATAAACTTCCACACTAGCTTTATTTACTTCATAAATGCCGTAAAAAGCTGGATGAATTACTTGCTCATAAATCCAAAATTTGCCTTTCAAGGGAGTTTTATCTCGCTCCTCCCTACCATCACCAGAAGCAAATTCTAAAGCAATTAATGGGGAAATATACTCACGCCACAACACGTAAGAACGTCGTGTTTGTCCCTCAAATGAAGGCGGTACATTTCCTACATAAAACCAATCTGGTGCTTCTGCGCCTTTCTCTGGAGGATCAGTTAAGCGCCAATAAATACCTAAATCTTGACCAATACAATAATGACCGTCAGGATGTAATTTTTTGAGTACTGGTGTAATTGAGTCAGTCAATAAAATACTTTGGGGATGTTCTTGCCAATTCTTCACGAAACTTCCGTCTGATTCTGGTAGCTGCGTATGGTCTGGGAAAGGAGTAAGTTCTTCAGTAGCTCGATTGATTGCAGAGGTCATAAAACACCTTTGCAGGGATAAGGGTTGTTTTTTAGTTTAGCAACTAACGGCGAAACATTTGGTCATCAGGTATCACGTTGCACTGCTACGCTAAACTGATAGCAATGAGATAGTTGTAGTCATGTCTGTTGCCCAAGATTTAGAAACTCCAGAAGATGTTATATTTCCCCCAGGGGATTTATATAGTGACGAACCGCCTTTGGAAAGTGACTTACATCGGCTACAAATGACGCTGCTAATTCAGTGTCTAGAATTGTGGTGGAGCAACCGCAATGATTTTTATGTTTCTGGAAATATCACCATTTACTACAGTCCGCGCCAACGCAAGTCAGAATATTTTCGCGGCCCTGACTTTTTTGTAGTGTTGGGAACAGAACGCCAACCTCGTAAAAGCTGGGTAGTTTGGCAAGAAGACGGTAAATATCCCAACGTGATTATTGAACTGCTCTCAGATTCTACCGCCGCCACAGACAGAGGCTTAAAAAAAGAAATTTATCAAAACACCTTTCGCACGCCGGAATACTTTTGGTTTGACCCCAATAATTTAGAATTTGCTGGGTTTGTTTTAGTAGCTGGTAAGTATCAACCATTAGAACCAAATGCTCAAGGTTGGTTATGGAGTCAGCAGCTAGAGTTGTATTTAGGAATTGCTCAAAATAAATTACGCTTTTTTACGGCTGAAGGTGAATTAGTCCCCACACCAGAAGAAATCGCATATCAACAAAAGCAACGCGCCGAACAAGAAAAACAACGTAGCGATCGCTTGGCCGCAAAACTGCAAGAATTAGGTATTAACCCAGATTCTATTTAGTGGATTATAAGTAGTAGGACTAAATTAAACCTAACTTAAAATTACCGGGTTTCGACTGCGCTCAACCCTCTTATTCTTAAGGATCGAGCATTGAGCAAAGTCGAAATGCGTCTTCTAAATAATTGTGTCTACCTACTTACTTCTGGTTAAATTTCACTAATTAAAGTTTGATTCCGGTAGCTGGATTTGTTACATAGGTCATAAAAAATCCGTACAAGGATAAGAGTATTGTTTCCATTAGTAATGGAAACAAAGGAGCTAACACGGTTTTGTTAAGTTAGAATTTAGTTTTCTGCTTTGTCTTCCTGTTCCATAGTAGCTGGTTTCAAAGCCTGGAGAGGTTGGTCAATTCTAGCTCTTCTAAGTTCTGTCAAAGCCTCAATAGTAAATTCTTCTTGGTTGAATATTATAGTGCGGGGTTTTGCTTCTCCACATCTTTTCAGGTACTGAGTAATATTCATCCAATAAATCTTTTCGTCACTATGACGAACTATAAGATAAACATCATACTTTTGCGACCGCCAATAATTAATATGACGCTCATTAGATATGTAGAAAGTACAGACACCATCTTTGCTAATTTTGAGGTAGGAACTGCCAGATTTTAGCTGGACATAGATGCGTTCACCAGATGCCTGAAGTTTGTAATTTTTGAATTCTATCTCTCCATCAATACCCCAATCATCACTCTGTATACGGCGGAATATCTGTCCTGCCTTGCCAACAATGGTCATTACTTCGCCCATCATAATAGTTTCCTTGCTGGCATTATCAAGATTTTCGTCAATTTTCTCATCTAACTGACGAACCTTAGTTAAAAACTCATCATTTCTGCTTAAAGTTTCTTCAATCAAATCCAAGAGAGAAATATTTTCAGAGCAGAATTGGCAAGGAATTGTAGTAATACCTCTTTGAATTCTAAACTTAACTGCTTCTCTATCTTTAACATCGTTGTGACAAACTGTACAGCGATAAATACGTTCTCTTTTAAGGCTTCCATTGATTGCTTTACGACTTAAATGTTCATGAATATATTGAATAAACAAATTTTTTATATCGTCAACTACATTTTGTCCAAAAAATACTGTTAGCCGTCCACTTCCTTCATCCAGTTCTTCTAAGGTGAAGCCACAACGATAAGCTTTATCTTTTCGTCCGATGGGCAAAAATATTGCCGCATTTTTCCAAAGAGGCTCCATTTTGAATAATTCACTGTAATAAAGACGTACAACAAGAGTTGTGTACGCATTCATCAAAGCGCCTTCAAATTGATAAATTACAGTAGAGCCTTGCACATCTGGATATTCCGGCAATTCTCGGTTAAACTGGGAAGGAAATACAAGCTTTTCCGCATCAATTACTGCTAGTTCTTTTGTGATAAAAAGCTCAAGAACCGATTGTAATATAATTCTCTCTTCATCTTCTGAGACTCTTTCTAATGAACCAAAATTAAAATTTCCTTCTCTTGCTACTTGCTCATCTAAACATCCTATTCCATCAGGTTGTTCACGTGCTGCACGTGCCATTGCCGAGGCATAATTATCTAATAGTTCGGATTGAAGTAAAACATAATCACCAAATGATAAAATTTTAACTAAGTCGTGTGACTCTACGGCTTTTATTGCAGCACGAAAACTATCATCGTTAAAACTTGCTTCGGGATACATTATCCGAAACTGTTGCATAATATCTGTGGCGGTTTTCAAAATATGACGGTTCTGTTTTTGATTAACAATAAAGTCCTTCATTTGCTTAAACAGACGTTCAGAAACAGTTAGTGGCAGCTTTTCCCAATCAATAATATTTTGAATTTGTTGCAGTAGTTCCTGAACTCCCTCACCTGTCAAAGCTGATGTTCTAAAGGCTCCTTGAAAACCTAACTCCAACGCAAAGTTATTCATTCTTTCATCGGTGACAGTTAGTGTACTTACATCCGTCCTTGCTGCTACAAGGAATTTAACTAAATGCTCACTACCTTTAGCTTGCCGTAGTGCCTTGTTCCAGAAGGCAACTCCTTTAAAAGGATCAATGGGACTAGAACCATCAAAAAGAACGAGTGCGACGCTAGTTTGATCAAGTGAAAGCTGATGAATAAGCCGATATTCCACCTGTCCAGCTAAGTCCCAAAGCAGTATTTCACGAGTTTCCTCAAAACCATCTTTTGATTTGTGAGGAGTAACCTCCATACTCCATACATGTCGTCCGTGAGTTGACACCGTAGGTTTAAATTTCTCTCCCGCTAAAACCGCACCAAGCCCAGATTTTCCTACTCCTGTATCTCCAACTAAAACAACTTTGGCATTACGATAGTGAACTGTTTCAAATCCCAAAGCTGCATTAAGCAGAATGTTGATGTCTACATTCCAAAGGTAAATGAGTTGTTGAGAAGTACCAAGAGTGGCTAAGATCAGTGCTTTCGGATGAAATGCAATGTTAATCGAACTAATGCAATCACTTAGTTCTCGAAAAGCTGCTACTTGTTGCCAAAGGTCACAGCGCCAGAGTCTAATACTTCCATCTTTAGACTTTGATGCTAGAAGACGACCATCAGCAGAAAAAGAAATGCAAGCAACTTCTTGAGTATGGCCTTCTAGTTTAGCTGTTGGTTGCCAAGTTTTGAGTTCCCAAAGCAGTACACTAGTACCAGATACTAAGGCAAGATTTCGGTTATCTGGAGATAATGCCATCCCAGATATAAAACCTATTTCCCCTTCAATTTTTCCACTTAGTTCTCCATTTTCTAAATTCCAAAACAAGACAGCATTGTAAGACGCTATAGCAAGAGTTCGTCCATCTGGAGACCATACCATGCTAGAGTCTGGTATTATATCTACATTGAGCGGCTGATTATGTTTCCATGTAGTTGTATTCCAGAGTCTAATCGTCGAGTCACGAGAGCTTGATGCAAGGGTTTGACCATCAGGCGACCATTTGAGATTCCATACCGCGTTAGAGTGTCCTTTTAGTCTGCGTTTTAACTTGCCAGTTTTAATGTTCCAGATAGCAATAGTTGTGTCATTTGAAGCTGACGCAAGCATTTTCCCATCTGGCGACCAAGCTATGCTATTTATACTACCGGAATGTTTTCCTTCAAGCTTCCAAACTCTTTTTCCATCCCGTATATCACATATGTCGATGATGTCTTCGTAACCACTAATGGAAACTATGGCAAGCATGTTTCCATCTGGCGACCACTCCATATCAGTGATCACACCTCTTGGCTTTTCGATGGGATATATGAGTGTAAAGCCATCAGGCATTTTATTTTGCGTGATCTGGTTTGACATTGGCTATTTCTTGCTGTCAGTGGTGAAAAGCTATAAGTGGTATCAAAAAGTTTAACTTAAAACAGAGAAGTGTGATTGCACTGCCAATCTTTGCCACAATGAAAAAAGTAGTTAGAAAGCCAACTGACAAATTGGCTCAATGCTATGTTGTTGCAATAAAATTACAGAAGCTACTAACGACAACATCCGCAACCGCACGCATTATCTAATAAACATTCTGTCGTTAGGACACAAAGGTCTGTCGTTAGAACAAAAGGTTCTGTCGTTAGGACAAAGGGTTTTGTCGTTAGGACACAAGGTTCTGTCGTTATACCATTTCACGAAAAAAATGATACAAATTCATGGTTTTTTTATTCTTTCCCCTTGCCCCCTGCTCCCTGCCTTTCAAGGGTAGGTTTTTTAGAATCTCGAAAATAGTTGAGAATTTTCTCAACTGTTTAACGTAGTTTGGTCGTTTCAGGATTTAAACATTGGCTGAAATAGACAAAAAATGACCAACTACAAAACCCCTACCCTTGAAAGCAGCTCCCTGCCCCCTGCCGTCTATTTGTATCAAACTTAAAGTGAAACAGTATTAGGACACAAAGTTGTGATGCTATTACTCAATTAAGTCATATCTTGCACCCAGCGACTGAAGTCGCGGATACACGGACAAAACCCGCCTGCGCGGGTTCAAAAACTTTGATTTTATCTTAGTCCGCGCAGGCGGACTTTGTTTTTATAGCCGCGAATTCCATTCGTCGGGGCTAAGTTCTACTTAGCTGAAATTGCTGAATATGCTTTTTATTTTAATACACTGAATAAATCCTGAAAATTTTTCTCATCCTTATTTAAAATCCTTTATAAACTGCCATCTTTACAGATTTGATCATTTATAAAAGTATTCAAGTAAGTGGTTGACAAGTATATTTTTATACTATATTATAAATGGTATGAGAAAGGCGATCGCCGTCCTGTCAAAGTCTGCAATCGCCTTTCTTCCAACACCTAATTAGGAGTCGATTATTATCATGGCACAAGAATATAAATTCGGTGATGATCAAAATTCTGCTCAAACACCACCAGAGCAATTTTTGAGAAGAGAAAATTTTGATGCACATACTCCCAAGCCATCTAATCAACAGCCATTACCCAACAGAGAACCCATTAAACATTTGTTGATTGGTTCACCCAAAGCTGTCACCAGTACAATACATTATTTGCAAGCGATCGGTTATGCCGAGGTAGGCGATTGGAGTCCATTAGTTCCAACCGACAACCCTGATCAAGTGATGAGTATTTTAATCCGTCAAATTTTAGTTGCATAACTAACCACAACTACCCCGGCTTTTTTCTACAGTCGGGGTGATTTTGCAGCTGATTAAATTTCTATAGAACTCATATTTCAATACGGTTCAGTTAAGAGAATAGTAGGTTGGGTGTAGCGATAGCGTAACCCAACAAAGCCTTGAAAATGTTGGGTTCCGTTCCTCCACCCAACCTACACCTTCCTCGATTCAAGCTGCTTTTAAACAATTCTCTTTGACCGATATTTATAATTGGTATACTCACCGTTGCTACTGTACTTCACCAGACTGAGAAACGCTATAAGTCATGAATAATGATCGGGGGAATCAATCTAGCTATGTATAAAAACTTCTGTTTTCTAGTCTGGCAATTCAAAAAGTTAGTATATTAAAAGACTAGAAAATAAAGTAATTATCGATACTCTGCTCAAGGCTTGAGCTTTCTTTATCCCCCAAAGTTATCAGCTAATAAATATTTTTGTGCGTTACTACCATTAAATTTCATAGTACCAAATGTCTTCTTCTTTCACGACAATGCGATGGAGAGAAAGACGATCAATCAAACCTTCATCCTCAAATTGTCCTAAAATTCGAGTGATGGTTACGCGGGTAGAACCAAGCATTTCTGCTAGGTCTTCGTGAGTTAAGCGCATATCTATTAAACGTCCTTGTTCAACCTGTGAACCAAATTTTTTCGACAACCATGCTAATAATTTAATCAGCATGGTATCAACTTTTTTATAGCTACGAATTACCATCAATTCTTCAGCTTGTTGGATATGTGCTAGTAGTGTTTCTTGCGCTTGATACCAATCTTCTAGGGGCAAGATTTTAACTTCTACCTTGGTTAAGCACTCCATTTGATAAGGTTCCATTTTTGACAAGGCTTTGCCAACGGTATCCCCAGGCCCCCATAATCCTAGCGCAACTGTTGTACCATCTTCTAAATAAGTATAAGTACGTACAAAGCCTTTTTCAATTTGCCAAAGTACATTTTGATTCTCTGGTAAGAATGAGCGCCTAGTAAAATGCTGCTTGGCGTTTTTATTAGGTGCGGTAGACAAGCTTGAGTGTAAAGACACCATGACCTATAGTACTATTCTTCGATGTATTAACCGTAGTATACATAATAGATCAAGCTAAATGAATTTATGGGTACAGAAAAAATCTGCTCTTAGAAAGATGCTAGGGTACATTCTGAATAAATACAGGGCTGACGCACAAAAATTGTCTGTAGAGATTGGGTGTAGGGGACAGTTGCATGGTGTTAGCGCAGCTTTAGCAATGTAGGAGCGTTGGTAGTCTGGTTGTAGGGGGTTTCCCGACTCGAAGTATTAGCTGACAATAATTTAAGGAAATCATGACTAATTCACCGGGTATGATATGATTTCTGAATTTTTCTTCAATCAGACAAAATAGAGTGAGTATGATTGTCATACTCACCCTGCAATAAATTTACTTATCAGTTTATTTTTGGAAAAGAGACACATTTTTATTAGATTTTACAGTTTCGCCACTTAAACTGCGGAAATATAATCCGCCAACAGTTAGCAAAAATAAAACATATCCCACTGCTTGCACAATATATAGATGTTCTCTGTAGCCAAATAAAGATTTCAGAATAATGCCGGGGAATTGATCATCAGGCAAAATACTAGAAGTATTCCAAACTATCGGCCCTAAAATGCAAGAGTGGACTTTAGTAAAGTGTTCATAGTAAAAACACAGGCTTTCGGAAGCACGACTGCTGAGGGCTAAGTTAGCAAAGGCATCGTCAAAATGTTTTAATGCAGAAACGACTAACCCGGCAACAATCAACACTAATAAAACGCCCATAACTTGGAAAAACTGGCGGATGTTGATTTTGACACCTAATTTAAATAACAATACGCCAATTGTAGCCGCTACTAATAAACCACCTAGAGCGCCAATTGTGGGAATTAAACCTTGCTGAAAGTTAGCCGCAATGAACAACACGGTTTCAAAACCTTCGCGGACTACGGCAATTAAAATTAAACTAAAAACGCCCCAGCCAGCATTGCTATTTTGTGTGAGTGCTTCTGTAACAGCGCCTTCTACTTGAGCTTTCATAAATCTGGCTTGTTTCGTCATCCAGATTAGCATCCAACTAAGCATTGCGATCGCCAACACACTAAACACACCTTCTAGTCCCGGTTCAACCACCGATGTGTATTGTGGATTAACTTGACCTAATGCTTTAATTACCACGCTAAACAGCACACCTATCAAGGCGCTGACAACAATACCAACGCCGACACCAGCATACACCCAAGAATTAAGTCGAGATTGTTTGGCTTTTTTCAATAAAGCCAACACTATCCCCACAACTAAGGCGGCTTCTACTCCCTCTCGGAGTGTAATTACAAAAGTAGGTAAAGCAGTACTAAAATTCATCGTTTTGAGTCCAGAGTCAATAGTCTAAGAGGTTATTGGAAAAGTGGTTGGTTTTTGTAGACCCAGATCAAGTTTCCAGCCAAAAAAGGTAGATTCAAGCTGTTCAAGTCCGCGAATCAAATTTTGAGTATGAATTTTTATGGGATTTTCCACTCTCTTCTGCTCCCCAAATCCCCATCCCTAGTAGTTTACTTCGACTTGTATTTATACCGTAGGTTCACGGGGAAGGGAGACAAAACGTAGTTTTGGCAGGGTGGGGTTATTCGTTTTCAGTAAGTTAAGTAATCAAGCAGACAAATTATATCTCTACTGGTAAAGGTTGCCAAATTTCGCCATATTTCTCTTTTAAATCGTGCCAAGATTCTACTTGACCGGGTTCATATTCTCCTGGTTTGCCCCATTGGAGAAATAAGCTTAAAGCAGGTTCTTGTTTATCATCTAAAAACCGGATGGCATAAGTTGTAAAGTTACCTCTTTTTGCTTCACCTGTTTCAAACTTCACCTGGGTAATTTTGTCCATATTGAGGTGAAATTCAAAGCCTTCGGTGTGCATATTGGCATATTTACCTTTCGGCAATTCGGCATAAAATAATTTCTCAATTTTGCCGCGTGCTTCTAATACAGCCGCACTGCTGGTAACAATTAAACGCAAGGTTCCTAAATTTTCACAGGCTTCTAAAAATTCTTTTAAATTGGCACTCATAATTAATTTGTCCTTTGTCATTAGTCATTGGTCATTTGTTGACTATTTTTCGTATTTTTCATAAGCAGCAACAATTCGCTGTACTAGAGGATGACGCACTACATCTTTTTGGGTAAATTCGCAAAAACCAATGCCTTCGACGTGTTTTAAAATGTCTAAAGCAACTGATAAGCCTGATTGTTGATTATGGGGCAAATCTGTTTGTGTGGTATCGCCCGTAATCACCATCCGCGAACGAAAACCCAACCGCGTCAAAACCATTTTGATTTGTGCGGGTGTGGTGTTTTGAGCTTCATCCACTATTATGAAAGCATGATTTAGGGTACGTCCGCGCATATATGCGAGTGGCGCAACTTCAATAATGCCGCGTTCTATTAAATTGGGGACTTTTTCAGCATCAATAAATTCGTAAATGGCATCGTAAAGTGGACGAAGATAAGGATTAATTTTTTGCTGTAAGTCTCCTGGTAAAAAGCCCAATCTTTCACCAGCTTCGACAGCTGGGCGAGTTAAAATCAGCTTTTCTACTTGGTTGGCGAGGAGTGCTTGCACAGCGACCACAACGGCGAGATAAGTTTTACCTGTACCAGCAGGCCCGGTGCAGAAGGTAATATCACGTTTGCGGATGGTTTCAATGTACTGGCGTTGACGAAATGTTTTAGCGCGGACTTCTTCACCACGGCGAGTTCTAGCGAGGACATCTCGACGTAATTCTTGGAGTTCATCTTCGCGATCGCTATCTAAAGCTTGACGGGCTGTTAAAATATCGGCATTGGAAATCGTATTGCCTTTAATCCACAGGTCTTCGAGCGATCGCACCAACCTGGATGCTAAATTAATTTGGGCATCTGTACCCGTAATCTGAAGTTCCTGTCCCCGTAGCACTAACACCGCGCCTGTTTGCCGAGACAGGATTTTGAGATTTTCTTCACCATCACCTGCAAGAGCGATCGCACTCGGAATATTAGGCAGCTGAATCTTTAAAGCATCTGCCATAGTTATTTCTTAAATGTGTGAGGAGTTATTTTTAACAAAGGTCTATTACTTGTTTAGATTTTTAATTACAGTTTTTAATTAAGTTTATTTTGACATTATTTTCTAGTTTTGCGCTTTTGCATCACCGCACTAGTACACTGCGGCGTAAATAAGCAGACCATGAGAAATAGCTAAAAAGCTGACTTGATAAGTATTATTTCTTTTTACTTTTGCCTTTTTACTTTTGCCTTGTTGCACTAGTAAAGTAGAGACGCGATCGCATCTCTACTTTAGCGAGGTTGAAGTTAATTAAACTTGCTCACCTCAAATTCCACCATTGACTGCGGTTAATCGCTTAGTAGCGAACGCCTTTACGTGCTGCTTCTGCTTTACGCTTCCGGCGTAGACTGGGTTTTTCGTATCTTTCCCGACGTTTAACCTCAGATAATATCCCGGCTCTTTGAATTTTCTTTTTAAAACGTCTTAGTGCCGAGTCAATTGTTTCATTTTCACCTAGACGGACTTCAGCCACTCCCTAATTTCACCCCCTGAAAGAGATATTTAGAAGTTGCATTCATAAATAGCATTTAGAAATCAGGTCAATGAGAGGAGGCACAAGGCAGAAGAATTAAGTTTCAGACTTCATCCTTCACACTTCATACTTTTCTCCCTCATCTTCCTTTCTTTATAGTTTAAACCTAGCGGAAACGAGGTTTAGCAACAGGTCTACTAGGCCCGTTGTTGCCACGTCTTTCCCTAGTTTTTGGCAGTGGCGGTCGCTCTTCGCGGTCTTCATCAAAAGACATACCATCTCGCCCCATAGCACTGCTGCCATAGATGTCCAGATATACAGATTGTCCAGCCAGTTCTGCCGCAGCAGCAACTACTGTCCGAATTGCCTGAATATTGCGTCCGCCTCGGCCAAATACTTTGCCTTTATCTGCACTGTCAAAGGCAATGCGAATCCAAGCTTTTTTCAGGGTGTGAGAAATTTCACAATCAACGCTTAAGGTATTTGGAGATTCTAAAAACGGCTGCATCAAAAATCGCACTAGTCCAACATAATTGGGATTAGCTGCGAAAGATGGCGTATTGAGGTTATGATGCGGGTTTTGCACTGACCTGTTCAAGAACATTAGCTTTTACGAGGATGCGACGTACGGTGTCAGTGGGCTGTGCGCCTTGTTGTAGTCGCTTGACGATGCCGGGAACATCTAGTCTAACTTCATCGGTTCTGGGGTTGTAAAAGCCCAGTTCTTCTAAAGGACGACCATCGCGGCGAGAGAGGCTATTCATGGCGACAATACGGTAGCTCGCTTCCCGCTTTTTTCCGTATCGCTTCAAGCGCAGTTTGATCATGTTGAAGAATCGTTCTCCTGTTTGTATGGATTTTTGCAGCTGATAAATTTAGGAAGTAACTGGGCGAAAGTGCCTTGGTTAATTACTTCCCATACTGAAATGCTTATTTTAACACTTGATTAGCGTTTGCGGCTATATGAGTTAGGGAGTGGGGAGTGGGGAATGGGGAGTGGGGAGTTGGGAATGGGGAGTGGGGAGTTGGGAGTTGGGAGTTGGGAGTTGGGAGTTGGGAGTTGGGAGTTGGGAGTGGGGAGTTGGGAGTTGGGAGTGGGGAGTGGGGAGTGGGGAGTTGGGAGTGGGAAGTTGGCGGGTGTAGGTGATGAAAAACTATTCTCCCTTGTCCTCCTTGTCCTCCTTGTCCCCCCGATCCCCCTTGTCCCCCTTGCCTACCTTGTCCTCCCTATCCCCTCTTCTACAAGTTCCCAAAGCCCTTTTTCTTCTTATCCTTGGGTTTTTTCTTTTTGCTGCCGCCACCACCGCCGTTATAACCGCGCCATCCGGGGGCGGCGGGACGACCACCTGCGTAGGCGTTGCCCATACCACCGCCGCCGAACATTCCCGGCATACCAGGGAAGTTACCTTTACCCATTTGTTGCATGAGCGATCGCATTTTTTGGAAGTCTGACACCAGTTTACTCACATCAGCTTCTTTGTAACCAGCACCCTTAGCCACCCGTCGTCTGCGGCTGGGAGAACTTGCCAATAAATCTGGGTCTTGGCGTTCTTGCTTGGTCATGGAATTAATCATCGCTTCGCAGCGTTTTAGCTGAGTTTCACCCTGCTTGAGTTGATCATCAGACAGCTTACCCATACCAGGAATCATCTTGAGAATGCCTCCCAGTGACCCCATATTTTTCAGCAAACGCAGCTGTTTGAGAAAGTCGGTAAAGTCAAACTTCGCTGACAGAATTTTCTCTTGCATTTGCTCGGCATCGGCCAAGTCAATTTCTTCTTGGGCTTTTTCTACCAAAGTCAAAACATCGCCCATCCCCAAAATCCGCGATGCCATCCGGTCAGGGTAAAAAGGTTGTAGGGCTTCGACTTTTTCCCCAACACCGACAAATTTGATGGGTGCGCCGGAAATTTGGCGGACTGACAAAGCTGCACCACCACGGCTATCACCATCTAACTTGGTGAGAATTGCCCCAGTAATGCCGATTTGCTCATGGAAGGTGCGGGTGAGGTTGGCGGCTTCTTGACCAGTCATGGAGTCCACCACCAACAAAGTCTCGTGGGGTTGGACTATTTCCTTAATCCGCGCTAACTCCGCCATCATGTCTTCGTCGATTTGCAGACGACCCGCAGTATCAATGATGACTGTGTTGACACCTTCAGCTTTGGCACGTTCTACACCTTGGCGAGCAATTTCTACAGGGTCAGCATCACTACCCAGATCAAATACTGGTACGTTAATTTGCTTACCCAAGGTGATCAACTGATCAATTGCGGCGGGGCGATATACGTCTGTGGCGACTAACAAACAGCTGCGCTCTAATTTTCGTAGATGTAAAGCTAATTTGGCTGTGGCTGTGGTTTTACCAGTACCTTGCAAACCAGCCATTAAGACAATTGTCGGCTTTTGTTCAGCTTCCACCAGGGGAACGTTTTCTTCCCCCATCACCTGCACCAATTCATCGTAGACAATTTTGATGAACTGCTGGTCTGGGCGCACGCCAGAAATTACCTCGGCTCCCTGCGCCTTGGCTTCAACTTCGCTAATAAAATCTTTGACTACCTGGAGGTTGACATCTGCTTCTAATAAAGCGCGGCGGACTTCTCGCAAAGCCTCTTGAATATTGGATTGCGAGATTTTATCTTGACCCCGAAGTTTTTTCCAGGCGGATTCTAAACGGTCTGCTAGTGCATCAAACATATCTAAGTTACAAGTATTTAGCCAATGAGGAAGCCGGAATTGTCGCCAAAGGCGATGCAGAATTTCCGGTAGAGTTTTAACGTGCTATCTACCAGCTTAGTAGTTTTCACTCCGAGTTGAGCAACTGGATACCTACTGGGTTTGGGGTGGTAAACCGTATTTTTTCACAATTTTAGTGTTAAGCAACACTGATGTGGTGGCAATTACATAATTGTAAAGCTTGTTTGACGACTGCTAACAAGACATTCATATCAACTGGCTTGCGGATAATACCTGCTACGTTGGCTTGGCACTTTTTTTTGATGGTGTCTTCTTCGTAGCCACTTAGTAACAAAATTGGTAAACACTTACAACTACGATTTTGTTGGATGCGATCGGCTACTTCATAACCGTCCATTCCTGGCATTGTGACATCTAATAAAAGCAAATCAAATGTTTGAGATGCTATTTTTTGCAATACTTCTTCTCCACGCAAGACTGTAGTAATTTGATAACCATTTGTTTCTAAAATTGTTTGTAATAAAAAACAAGTAACCTCACAATCATCACAGACCAGAATATGGGGATTGTGATTGTTAATTTTTTGGCTCATAATCAAATTATTTAATAAATAATAAATATTGATTTTTGAACTAAAAAAGCTAAATGGGAAATCCAGTTTGATTTCAGAAATTACTTGTGTAGCCAGGGAATAGAGAATAGGACAGAAGTCTTGCCTCAGTTCACTGATTTTTTCTAGAAATCAAATATTAGTCTTATACAAATCATCCAAATTTAATAGATATTAATGATGAGATACAAGTTTTGGTATTTGCATCTGATAAAAGATATGGATATCAACTAAGTTGCGGTAACTAATATTTATAGTATATGAAGATAGTGTGCAGGTGGGAAATTAAAAATTATTAACTTAATTTAAATCAACGTGATTCTAAAAATCTGTATCTAGAGAGTGAGACTACTGGAATACTATAGGCGTATAAGTATATAAAATGATACCATAATATTTTCTAATAAATTTAGCATTTATATTTAAAATTATGTAGTATTCAGAAATCATTTTTGCATCAAAAGATCCCCGACTTCTCCCAGAAGTCGGGGATCTAAACCTCTCAATTCTCCCCAATCAAATAAATCTTGATTCCTAGCCTCCAGCCTCTTCATCAAGGTTATTGACTAAAGCTTCTACAGTATCAGCATCATTTGGTAAGGTGGCTGTTAAAATTTCACTGCCATCGGTGGTAACTAAAACATCATCTTCGATGCGGATACCCCGGACATCGGCAAATTGTTCTAGACGCTGCCAATTGATGATGTTTTGATATTTAGCGCGATTTTGCGGGTCATTTAAAATTGCTGGGACTTGATAAAATCCTGGTTCAATTGTGATGAGCATTCCTGGACGTAGGGGACGATTGAGACGCAGGTAACTTAAGCCAAAGCGATCGCTCCTGGTTCTATCATCTTCATATCCGGCTAAATCTCCCAAGTCTTCCATATCATGCACATCTAAACCCAGTAAATGCCCAATTCCATGTGGGAAAAACAAGGCATGGGCATCTAATTCCACTAAATCTTGGGGGTTGCCTTGTAAAATGCCTAAATCAACTAACCCTTCCGCAATTACTGTTGCGGCTAATAAATGAATATCTCGATACTCTACGCCAGGGCGGATTTTTGCAATGCAAGCATCATGAGCCGCTAAAACCACATTATAAATATCTCGTTGTGTGGCGGAAAATTTACCAGACACAGGCCAAGTGCGGGTAATATCAGCCGCCCACCCCATTTCTGTTTCTGCACCCACATCAGCCAAGAGTAAATCACCGGGTTGCAATGGGTGATGATATACGTCATTATGCAAAACTTCGCCGTGAACAGTCACAATACTGTTGTAAGAAGTGGTCATATTTTGGGCAATAATTACCCCTTCCATCGCCGCCCTGACTTCTGCTTCTTGCTTTGCTTTGGGGGTGGCGGCCATACCTGCTTTGTGTGCAGCCACACTCACAGCCGCAGCTTTGCGTAATTCGGCTAAGGCTTCCTCATCGTGGGTGAGGCGTAAACTGACAATTGCCTTGGCTAATGCTAAATCTAATCCCTCTAAATCATAAGGCGAAGAAATTTCTCTGTGCAGAATTTGGGACTGTACAAGGCTGGTACGATAATTCTGCACGGGAATTGAGGCGGCATTATGACCGCGATGTTTCAACTCAGATAAGGTTCTCGCTGTATCTGCACCAATTTTGGCGGCAATTTCTTCGCGTTTGGGCATTTCGCCATGCCATAAGGCGCTACCGGGTTCGGGATCATCAATGAATAACTCTAGTTTGCCCGCTTCTAGGCGAATGGCGGCGTTGTGTAGAGGTAAGCCAGCAAAGTACAAGAAATGGCTACTGGCGCGGAATGGATAGGTATTCGCTCGAAAGTTGCGGGGGCTGCTGCTTCCTGACCAAAGAATTACCGGGAAATCAATTAATTGAGCTAGTTTTTGCCGTCTGTGACGTAAAGTATCGCTGAGGGTGTTGGAGATATGGTGAATTTGCATAATTTCAAACGCAAAGTGGCGTAGAGAAGTTGCGTAAATCTTTAATGTACTCTCGTAGATATATATTGCTTCCATATTCTAAAGTAAGTTCATGGGACAAATCATTACTCAGGTTGATGCTTTTACCGATAAACCTTTTGCGGGAAATCCTGCGGCTGTTTGTGTTTTGCCTGCACCAAAAGACACTGACTGGATGCAGCAGGTAGCACAGGAAATGAATTTGTCGGAAACGGCTTTTTTGGTGAAACAAGAGGATGGCTTTAATCTGCGTTGGTTTACGCCAGCTGTAGAAGTGCCACTTTGTGGTCATGCAACTTTAGCCAGCGCCCATGTGTTGTGGTCACAAGGACATTTAGCGAGTGACGAAGTGGCGAGATTTCATACCAAAAGTGGGTTATTGATTGCCAAGCGCCAAAATGAATGGATTGAACTGAATTTTCCTGCTAATCGCTCTCAAGTAACTATTGCACCACCGGAACTCAGTACGGCTTTAGGTGTAAATTATCAAGCTGTTTACCAAAATTCTCTCGGTTATCTCGTAGAAGTAGAATCAGAAGATGTAGTACGGCAAATGCAGCCAAATTTTCAACTTTTGAAAACTTTCCCTGTAGACGGGGTAATCGTTACGAGTAAAGCTCATCCAAGCTCAGAATTTGATTTTGTGTCTCGGTTTTTTGCGCCAGCTTTGGGCATTGATGAAGACCCAGTGACGGGAGCCGCCCATTGTTGTTTAGCACCGTTTTGGCGCGATCGCTTGGGTAAAAATACTTTCTTGGCTTATCAAGCATCCCATCGCGGTGGCGTAGTTAAGTTGTATTACGACGGTGGCGATCGCGTACTCCTTTCTGGTCAAGCAGTTACTATCCTAAAAGGTGAACTGATCAGTGATTGAAACAAAAAGTAAAATTTTGCTGTGGGATTGTAGTGATTTACACTGAAAAAACCTGTATAATACAACCTTATGTATCATCTAACACGCAAACTTCAGCTTAGTTAATCTCAATTTAAGGAATTGTAAGTCAGTGTATATGTGCAAATACCTGTTGAAGAAATATATAAAACTGAGAGTTCAAGAATTAGAGTCAATTACAGGATTTAATTACCAAGATTGTTCGTTCAAAATGGGTGTTAGGGTGTAAGGGTTTTGAACACCGATATTTTCTGATTTATTCGTTGGCTGACTCCTGAATTCTGTTTTGTAAAATTTGGCTTTTTGTCCATATCAAGAGCATGTTGTAACCAAATCAAACTTACACACAAAGTTAGTCGTTTGAGACTGGCATTTTTGGGGTGTCGGGGTGTGATGATTGTTTACCTAAACACGCCCCTATATTCCTATAGCAATCCTAAATGATTTACAAACATCTTTCTCCCTTGTCTCTATTGTTCACGGATCAAATAGGACTGCTATATGCCCTTGCTAAACCGTTGATTTGTAATTTCACTGTGTAAGTCAAACTTAACTATTTATCCCAGTAATTTTTAAATATGGATTACACTCAACAACTCATTCATTTAACAGAAATATCAGCCGCCGATTTTCCCGCAGGTGGGGATTTTAAATATAAATGTCGTGTACAAATTCTCTCTGAGCAAGGTCAAGAAATATTATCCAAAGATTTGTTTTCGCGGATGCAGCCAAGCTGGTTAGTGAATTTCACTATTTATAAAGACTGCGCGATCGCTATTACACTATGTTACCGTCAAGGGGATCTGACCCAACCTTGGCAAGATGCTGGGACAGTTACCTTTGCAGCCCAAGATTTTCTGCATGGACACAACTCCATCGAACTAGAATTTCCGATTACCACCTGGAGTCTCGCACCTCATTTAACCCTCCAGGCCAGAATCACCCAGACTGTTGGTGAAGCAGGTAGCCACACAATCAAACTCTTAGCTAATCAGCCAATTCCATCACGTTTTCAACTCAAACCAACCGTAACCATCGACAAAGAAGTTGAAATTCCTGAACCTATTCCCCTAACATCCCAAGAAGAAGTCATTGTCAAAGATGTCTGGAATAAACTGCGGGCTTGGAAAGAACTGCAAATGGAAAAGTTCTTTAAGCGGCTGTTGTTAGAAGAACCAGAATTAGAACATATTTTTGGGGAAGCGATCGACAGTATGACAGATTACTTTTATGAGTTATTTGACTACTGTATTCACCAACTCCAGCCATACACCCAAAATATCATTTCCGAACCCCTGACAGGTGTACCTTACGAAACAGGTGATGACTTTGATACCGTCGAAGATTACGGGGCTTTGTTTGCGGATATTGGGATGCGTCCCCACCACTGGGTAAAAGCGCGACAAGTTTGGATGTGGATGTTACCTTCAATTCCTTACTTAGAAGAATATGACCGCCAAGATTTAGCGAAAGGTATCAACTCGGCACTGTACAAATTTTTCAATAGTAATATTATTTTGCCGATGGTAGAGGCAGTGCGTTACTACGAAGATGCCTTAACACCAGAATTACTCAAGGAAATGGCAGAGACTTGGCAGATATTTAGCCAAAATAAACAAGAAATGGGGATGGTATTTTATCAAACCTTGTTTGAAAAATATCCCTTTGTCTTGCCGATTTTTGGCAGAGCCGATATTGATTATCTCTCCCTACATCTGTTCCAATCCTTAGATTTTCTCATGCGTTGCTTGCGGAGTGAAAGCATCGATGAATTGTTGCTGGAACTGCGGTTATTAGGACAAATTCACGGCAGTGTCGGCGTGCCATCTTGTGCTTATCCTGCCATGTCTGACACAATGTTTGTCTTGTTTGAAAAATATGTGCCGAATTTTACCCCAGAATTGCGGCGGGCTTGGCAGACATTGTTTAATCGCGTCACCAATGTGATGAAACTGCCCAAGCTGAATGAAGAACGGTTACTGAAAAAAGCCGAGCAATTCCTCCAAGTAATTGCTAGTGAACAAGGTTGGGAAGCAGAACATCGAGCGCGACGTTGGGCAGAAATTCAAGCCGAAATCAAAGCCACCCGCACTTATCATCACACCTACGAAGAATTGGCTTATGGCGCACAGTTAGCTTGGCGGAATGCGTCTAAATGTATTGGTCGGATTCAGTGGAATAATATGGTGGTGCGTGATTGTCGCCATGTGACAGATCCCGATGAAATGTTTCAAGAATTACTCGAACATTTGCGCTTAGGCACCAATGGCGGTAATGTTCAAGTGATTATGACCGCATTTCGTCCCAAACTCCCCAAAGAACGCTGGGGGCCGCGGCTGTGGAATTCGCAATTATTACGTTACGCCGCCTACGAACAACCAGATGGTAGTGTGATCGGCGATCGCGCTAACTTAGATTTAACTAACACTATCATTAAATTAGGTTGGCAACCTCCTGAACCGCGCACACCCTACGATATTTTACCGATAGTCATTGAAGTGCCGGGAATGGAGCCGAAGTTGTATGAGTTCCCCAAAGAAGAAATTTTAGAAATCGATATTGAACATCCCACCATTGCCGAGTTCAAATCCTTGGGGTTGCGCTGGTATGCAATTCCGGCAATCAGTAATTTCCGCATGGATATTGGTGGGATTAGTTACGCCTGTGTACCCTTTAATGGCTGGTATATGGGTACAGAACTGATGCGCGATTTCTTAGAAGAAGGGCGTTACAACAAACTTGAAGACATCGCCCACATTCTAAAATTAGATACCAGTTCAGAGCATACCTTATGGCGCGATCGCGTCGCCTTAGAATTGAATATCGCCATCCTGCATTCTTTCCAAAAAGCTAAGGTGACAATGGTAGACCACCAGTCTGCCTCACGCCAATACCTCACCCATGATTTGCGCGAAAAGAAAGCAGGTAGAGAATGTCCATCGGAATGGGGTTGGGTGTTACCCCCGGCTGGCGGGAGTGTTTGTCCGGTATGGCATCACCAAACACGGGACTTTTATTTAGAGCCAGCTTATCACCACGCCGCCGATCGCTGGGCAGTGGAAGATGGCATTGACTTAGAAAAATTCACCACATCTCTGGACGAAGACGACAACAAAGAAGACCGGATTTTGATTTTGTACGCCTCGGAAACCGGCACCGCCGAAGGTTTTGCGCGGACGGCTGCAAGGCAATTAAATCGTTACCGTCCCAAGGTGATGGCGCTGGATGAATACGACAAAACTCATTTAAATTCCGAAAGACTGGTGTTGATTGTTACCTCCACCTTTGGGAATGGGGAAATGCCAGCAAACGGAA
This sequence comes from Nostoc sp. FACHB-190, assembly GCF_014696905.1. Classification (NCBI taxonomy): domain Bacteria; kingdom Bacillati; phylum Cyanobacteriota; class Cyanophyceae; order Nostocales; family Nostocaceae; genus Nostoc; species Nostoc sp. FACHB-190. Next base: position 3,932 of record NZ_JACJQW010000062.1, on the reverse strand, counting down.
AACAATTCTTGCACTGGTTGAAAAAGCAACCCCCCGGTTCATTGATGACTTTGAATTATTCCGTCTTGGGACTGGGTAGCACGGTTTATGAACAGTTTTGTGCGGCGGGAATAGCTGTGGATAAAGCCTTATCACGTTCCGGTGCTAACTGTATTGTGCCTCTGCATAAAGCCGATGAAATCAAAGGCCAAGCTGATACCTTCAAACAATGGCTGAGATTAATTAGCCGCGTCTTGGGTGAAGATGCGACGGCGGCTGATGGGACGACCATCAACGCACCTCAATTACAGGTAAAATTCCTCACTAGTAACGCGATAGAAAACTTGGCTGTAGCGGAAAGTGGCGAACGGGGGATAGAAGTACCTGTAATTGCCAATCAAGAACTGCTGCAACAAGTCATTCCTGGTAGTCGTTCGACGCGGTTTATTAGCTTTGACATTGCCAACACTCACCTCAACTATGAAACAGGTGATCACGTTGCCGTGTATCCTAATAATCCCCCAGAATTGGTACAGCGAATTTGCGATCGCCTGAATTTGACATCCGACACCTACTTTAGTGCAAGTTACGTCACCGCCAATGGTCAAGAAACTGAAGATCAACCACCCATCGCCGTACCCACAACCGTTGGTCATGTCTTATCAGAAGAACTAGATTTAGCTGTGCGGGAACCATTCAACGATTTATTGGCATATTTACATTCTGCCACCTCCAACCACACAGAAAAACAACGCCTGGAAACTTGGTTAGAAATTCTCCGCCAAGGTGAAGACCACCCCGAAAGCATTGCGCTCACCAAAACCATCACCGACAATTACATGAGCGTGGCTGATTTATTCGATGAATTTCCCGGCGCGACCATTACCCTCGCCGCCTTACTGGAATTACTACCAAAACAAAAACCGCGTCTGTACTCCATTTCCTCCTGTCCGTTATTGCATCCCCAGCACATTCAAATCACCGTCGGGGTGTTGCAAATTAAAACCGATGCAGGTAAAGTCCGTCAAGGGCTATGTTCTAACTACCTCGCTGGACTGCAACCAGGAACCAAAGTAAGAATTGATGTGCGTACATCCAGTTTCCGTCCACCCAGCGACCCAGAAGCAATGATGTTGATGGTCGGGCCAGGTACAGGAGTTTCACCTTTAATAGGCTTCTTGCAATACCGAGAAGCCTTGGCGCAGCAAGGAAAAACCCTCGCAGATGCGACTTTATACTTTGGTTGTCGCAATCACCAAGACTTCCTTTATCAAGAGCAATTGCAGACATGGTACAGTCAAGGCGTGCTGTCAGAATTAAACGTGGCATTTTCTCGCCAAGGCGGTGAAAAAGTCTACGTCCAAAATTTGATGCAGCGCAAACCCAAAGAAATCTGGCAACTGCTGAGTCATCCAAAATGCCATTATTATGTGTGCGGTGATGCCAAAATGGCCGATGATGTTTATGAAGTCATGTTAGCGATCGCTAATACTGAAGGTAATTTATCACTGTTAGAAGCTATCCAGTTCTTTGACAAAATGAAACAGGAAAAACGCTTCGTTTCTGATGTTTGGGGCGTAACCCTCAACTACAAACAAGCCATCAAACAAGTGCAGAAAGATAACTACTCCAAAGCCGAAAGATGGCTAAATCGAGTTAATCAATCAGCAGATGAATCTACACCAGTTCCAGAGATAGCACAACCATCAGTTGTCTATAATCTTTGAGACATCATGACTTGATGACTTGCTGTTGAAATTCTGTATTCAGATCCCCGACTTCTTAAAGAAGTCGGGGATCTTGTTCTTCACCAATTATTGAGATTTTATTTATTTTTGGGAGTCATAATTTATTCTCTGATAAAATAAATTTTACAAAAAATGTTCTTCCCCACTCCCTAACATACATTCTCCTGGGTTATCTATTGACTGTTTTTTATTGATTGCCACAGTAATATAGCGTTTACTAGTTGACTGAAGGACAAATCTATCTGCGTCCATCTGCGTTTATCTGCGGTTAATTATTCTTGTCTGTAACTCACTAGGTTAAGAAAGGCTGTATATAAACGTTCCAAATAAAAACTGAGGCATGGAACAAACTTTATTTTTAGACTTTTTAGCCAGCTTACAAAAACTGTTTGTAGGTTACATTCCGGCTGCTGTTTTCGGCAGTTTCATCGGATATTTTATTGGCATAAATGTTACAGTTTATCAGATTTTTAGAAGGATATTTCAGATACCACATAGCATTCCGCCTTTAGCCTTACTGCCAATTGCCCTCATCTTGTTTCAAGATAGTGAACCTGCATCAGTAATGGTGATATTTCTTGCCACATTTTGGACAGTTATCATTAATGTAGCTATCGGTTTACAACATTTTCGCAGACAAAATAATAACTTTCGGGCTGCTATATTTCATGTATTTCATTCATTGAAAGTTGGTATTTGGGTAGCGTGGTTTACAGTTATAGCCATAGAAATGCTAATTGGCCCCAGAGGATTAGGCTTTATTCTCTGGGAAAGCTACAAAGCAGGTAATACTAATAGCATGATTCAGGTATTACTCTACATTGGTATTATCGGCACTTTATTAGATCAATTTTTAGATTTCATGGGTTCTCTACTAGCACAGATGATTTCTGAAAACAAAAAATCGAGTTAAACTTTTATATAGTACAAATTGATAGTGGATAGAGACTAGAGACTAGAGGTTAGAGGCTAGGATGCTCAAGGCTAGATGAATGTACCTCATTGGAATGAAAAATGCTGTAAATAAACAAACCATAAGAAATTGCTAAAAGGCTTGTTGTATCGTTATTATTTCTTTTGCATTTTGCATTTTGCCTTTTTACTTTTGCCTTGTTGTACTAGGCTGACGAATTGCACTTTGCCAGTTAATAGTTTGCTTGGCGGAACGTTCGCCTAATGAACGTGTTGCTGTCACTTCAATATCAACATTGATACCAGGACTTAGGGCATTTTCTGGTATTTTTAACTTGCCTAACGCCAAAGTAAAACGATTATAGTCACGGGTGACAAATTCAGGCGGAACATCACCTGTATAAACAGTTTGATAGTCAGAAAAACCCCCAGAGTTATCTCGCGCCCGGAATTTCACGCGAAATTTAGTTTGCAGAACATCAGATTTTGCTGCTAAATCGACGATTTTTAAGTTGAGGTTTTCTCCCGCACCTGCAAATTCCGCGACTGCTAACCGAGTCACATCTTGTTTGAGAATTGCGTGATTCACAGTATAAATTGTCAAATTATTCTCACTTTGACTGTTAGCATCAACCCACAAATCTTCAGGAAAAGTCACTTCTAGTTGTTTACTATCATTTAAAGTGACTGTGACAGCTTGATTACTAAAACTTTGACTCGGTTGTTTTTCTTGCCAAACTAACTGAAACGACTCTTCTAAACGCTGGTCAAATTCGCGGTATTCATCAGCAATTATAGAACCAGGGGCAAGTAATGAAGCTGCACCTGTACGCAGATTCCATTTATTTTTTGAGAGTGGTAATTGTTTACCTGCGAGTTCGGGAATTGACAGCTTGATGCTAGGAGTGTCAGCCGCCAAGGGTTCTTTACTATTTACAATACTCAACACTCCCAAGCGCCCAGTATTACCGTCGCTACCGTCACTACCGTTGCTTCCATTCCGCCCGTCGTAACATCTGTAACGCTTCTTCGTACATTTGTAATCAGAACTACCAGGAGTACCTTTGCAGGTTTGCACTTCCCAACTGCGCCTGCGACAATTGCAACCAGCCGTCCCATTACCACCGCGTCCACCGCGTCCGCCTTCCCCTGGGTTTGTACGCACAAGTATTTTGCGTAAGTCATTGGTGACAAGTTAAGGAAAAGGAGAAATTGTCAAGTGTGGTATTTGCAGTGGTCAAAAATCGTGTAAAACTCAATCTAGACAAGTAATTGAGCGATTGATAACAGCCA
>NZ_JACJQW010000061.1:0-30231 GCF_014696905.1 Nostoc sp. FACHB-190 | reverse complement strand
GCGATCGCCAAATCTTTGCGTTCAGAATTTAATGCTAAATCATACGTTTTACCAGTAACACGGACAGTACCATCATTTCCAAGCTGACCTATATTTGATGCCAACTTCTGGGAAACCTGGGAGATTCGAGTGAGCGTATCTTGTTCCATTACCGCCAGGGCTTTGGGCGATAGCTGCCCCGTAACTTTAAACTCATTGGCAATTTGGACAATGCGTTGTTTGTAATCTTCTGATTTTCCCAGGTTGTTTGCAGTGGTGTACCATGAGCGCAGGTGGTCAATGGTTACGGACTGAGATTCTTGGCTGGGAGGTGTTTTCGGTTCAGTTAGACTGGTTTGCGACGGCTGCTGTAACTGTGAAGTTTGGGATAACGTTACTATCTGTAGTGGTTGTGGCGGTTTCAAATGCTTTGGACGGTCAGGTAGCGATCGCACTTTCTTCTCGTATTCAGTTTGGGACTCAATCACACTCCCAAATTTCTTGGCCATCGCCTCAAAAACTGGTTCAGGGATGGACGAGTTAGCCAAGGTAAAAACCGCTAGTCCCTTTTTCGTTTCCAATGGGACTTCCTCTGGTGGCACTTGGGCAATCGCAACATTCTTGTCAGCCAGCCATTTTGTTACTGCTTTAAGCTTATGGTTATCAACCACCAGTTGAGTCAATCCCAACATTTTATCTTCTGGTGTGGCAAACAACATGGTGGGACGCTCTTTTATTTTGTAGAGCATCGGTGCAGTTTTTGCGATCTCTCTGTGTTGTTCTTCATTGACTGTCTGTTGACCAAACACTTGGTTTTGTTTCACCCAAGTTTCAGGATATTGAACTGTTGCGGGGTCAACTTTCACGACCATTGTTGTGGTGAAATTGCTCTGGAGCGTCACATTAACTGGTGTTAATTGACCAAATTTTAGCGCCCCCAAGTTTTTGATTGCTTCTTTATCTTTATTGAAAAATAGTACTCCCAACGGTTCCCCATTCAAAAATACGGCATCTCTGATTTGAGACTGCGGTACTTCTAGGGTAAATCTTCTGTATTCAGTGTCATTAAATTTCTGACTTTGATAATCATAAGAATTAGTTTTATCAATCTTTATAAAATTCCCATTTGGTGACTCAGCTATCACAAAAGCATTGTGTTTTTCGGATATGGTCGTAAGCTTGAGATTAAGAGATTTCCCGTCAGCAAGATAGTTTACTGCCTGAAGTTGTTTGATAGAGTCGGCATCCAACTCTCCAAGAGTTTTACCATCTAATTTGATTTTTACTACTCTTGTGGGAACTGGTACTTTACCAATTTCCAATGTTACGGATTCACCATTCCATGTCTTGTCAGCGTAAGAAAACTTTTTGATTTCTCTGATGGTAAACTCTACTGCTTCTTTTCCTGGCACAACAACAGTGGCATTAGCAGTCGATGTTTCCCCAGGTAGAATTTTAGCTAGAGCTTTTGTCCCAATTGGTAAATGTGCTGTTCTCGGCTCCAATGCAGCGAATTCCCTATATTCGCCATCACCATCAGCAACGAACACTAATCTCGAAGCATGGCGCTCGTGTTCCGGTGGGTGGTCACTAGCTCGGATTTCTACATTGTACTTTTCGTCGGGGTTCCATTCTTTACCCTTGAAGTTGTTAGCCTCATTACTCAGCGTCCCTACTCGTAAATCAGTAAATTGCAGATGCTCTAACCGGGAGACAATTTCATCTGGGAACGCCGCGAACACAAAGTTGGGAGTCTTTTTCTGGATTTGACTTTTATGTTGAATTTTGAATTTTGTTAGCGCAGCGTTAGCGAGTCCGCGAGCGTCATTTTGAATTGATTCAAGTTCATCCTGTCGTGCCGCCCCCACATTCCAAGCCGCCGCCGCCGCCGACAATCGCTCCGACTCTGGTATGCTCTCACGGTATGCTTCAGCAAATTTGTACGCCTGCGAAAATAGCAGTCTAGTTTGCCCTTTGGTCAGTTCTGGCTTGAATTCAACTAGCTTGGCATTACTAGCTGACATCCCTGGCTTGAGTCCATGTTCTTCAATGGATTGGGGGCTAACTGTGCCGAATCTACGGAATTTGGGCTGGCCGTTATCGTCAAGCTCGTTGTCAATTTGTGCGATCGCTAATAATCTGTTACTGCGTTTGTCTGTCTCCAGCTTCAGATTAATAGATTCTGCCTTCCAAATGCCCGGATGTTTGTAGCGCAGGAGGTTTGTAATCTCCAGTTTCGTCCCCTGCTGGGTTTCAATGATGGCTGACGGCCCTTTCTCGGTTGAGCGCCGTCGCTCCATTGCTACTGCGGCATTATAGAGTTTGTCAAATTCGTACTTGGCGGCGATCGCGCTAAATCTCTGCTGGGGTGTAAATTCTACTCCTTGAAATAGGTTACTGAATTGGACTATAGGGCGGGATTCTAACTTTGATTCTTGGAAGTATTTGTTGGTTTGATTAATTAATAATTCTACTGGAGAGTAACCCTCTGTTTTTATCCCATAATTTAAATAAGCTGTTGGTGATTTTTTGTCTTTAATATAGTCAATTTGGCGATATAAATAGCGATTATTTTCTTTAATCAAGCCCATTTCAGGTTTTCTGGAGCTTTTGAATAAATCCACCGCAATTTGGTTGTGATAACACGCCTCCTCAATCATTTTACGATACAATTGATGATTAGTATTCATCGCTTGTTCAATGATTTCTGGAGTCCTATCTGGGTTTTGAGCGAGTGCTACAAATTCTTGTATATTCGGTTTATATTCTTCCCTAATTGGTTTCGGATTGTTTTGATAATTTTCTTCTTCTAGTAATTTCTCATAATGCTCTATTACTCTGTCTAAATAATAGGATTTTTGTTCAGAAGTTCCATAAGTTTTAAGGATTTCGATTTCAGACTCTAAAGATAAAAGTGAGGTCACTTGATTATTAATAATGCCCACACTGATGCCATCGCTCATGTGTATGGCTATTTGCTCAAATGGTGGTTGCTCTGAGTTAATATAAAATGATTGCTTTTTCTCTTTAACAGTAGGAGCATAAGCATTTTCAAGCTGATTTCTGTACTCCGCTTCTGCTGTAAGATTGGGGTATTTCCTAGCAAGTGCCACACCAATGCAGTCGCCGTCAAAATCTCGTCCCTGGCGTTCTGATTCGGTTTCTAATGGCACTATTTCGTCGGTCTGAAGCCTCGCTTTGATGCGTTTTAAATCTTCATCGTTGACGATAATAATACCTTCTAGACGTGTACCGTCTGGAGCTAAACAGTCATCAACAATTTTATTTGTCGAAACACATAAACCGTTAGAATTTAGGAATGGTGAACGGAAGTTGAGAACTTTTTCACCTTTATCCAACCAAGGCACACAGATTTCTCCGTTCTTCAATTCCTTGGATGGTATAATCATAGCTCTATCAAAGGTCAGTATCCCCCCCAGCGCGATATCTCTCCACTCTCCTTGGACGAATTTGGTAAGTTCTTTTCTGACTTTCTCTGTTTCTAAAATTTGGTTATGTCCACTCACCAAATCAGCTTTGATGAGCTTGTACATTAATAAATCATCTTTCTCTGACTCTTCCTCCAAGTCATCACTTGGTTCAAATTGTTCTTCAGCTTCATTCCATGTAAGAAGTTCTAATTGTTTAACAAGTGAACCATCAGCAACTTCAGATGTAATTTTCTGTTCCAATGAGGCTTTTTTTTCTTCTGTGAAAGCCTTACGTTTTTCGTATTTCTCACAGAAAAGTTGAGCCACTTTTCTGGGGTCACTTTGGGATTCAGCTAGTTTTTGGGCTTGTGCCTCCAGTTCCTCAGCAAAGTCTTTGATACCTTGAGGAAATGATGCTAATAGCTGAGATATTGCTGTTTTACCGCGTTCTGATTGTGACTTTTCGCCTAGCCAGATTTTTTGTCTGTAGAGTCCTGGTTGAATTTGGGGTTTAATGGCTCCACCTGGACGATCCTTATCTGTACCTTTGAAGCTAGAGAGGGGGAGAATTAGGTCGATTTTTTGTTCATTATTAGTGTCAGCGTATCTTATTTTTTCTAAGTTGCAAGGTCTTAGTGTCCCTTTACCGAAGCGATATTTAGTATCTTGCCCATCATTCTCTGTCCAACCAAAACGGTGCTGAATGACACGATAACTTTTATCTTGCTGTTCAACTCTATTAGTTAATTTATCATAAAGTTGTGTTGATATCTGCCCATAACAATCTCCTACTAGTTTATAAGCGTCTTCTTTGTCAATAACTTCTCCGTTTTCTCCATTAGCATCATCCACAACTAGAATATTTAATTCTTCATTGATTGCATTTTTGCAAGCCCCCAAAAATATTGAGCCGTAAGCCCCTCTATCTTTTCTATCAGGGCATAATTTATCGATTATTTCTAAGCATTCTGGAGAACCATACAGTAATCTGGTTTTAGAAGATAATAAAAGAGTCTGTCCATTTGGATGATTTTTTAAATCTTCTGGAGTACTATATTCATCTAAATGTCCAAAAGAAAATTCTTTACCAGAAAAGTAAAACTCAAGTAGAGTATTATTCAACTTTTCAGTTAAAATTGACTCAGAATTCTTAATACGTTCATCGGTATGAATCCACTGGTTTAACCTAGTATCAAAATGCTTGAATTCTAGCGACATGATTTTATTTAAACATTGTTTTTAGGAGTTTAGTATGTCAAGAATTAAACGATGGATTAACATAAATCGTAAAGAGTTTAATCCAGATGGAACGTTAAAGCCTGAAGCCAGAGAACAGATGTTATCTAAAGGTATGAATAATGCAGCAATTGATAGTTATGCTCGCAGATGTAAGGCAGAATACGATGAATGGAAACGCCTGGACGAAACCGAACCAGAAGAATGGATAGAGTACACAGCCTACGACTTCTTTACGCCCACCGAGAAACAACAGTTCAACCCAGATGGTTCTCTTAGATCCAAATATGTAGAATCTGAACTGAGAAAAGGGACTAGTCCAGAGTGGTTAGAAGAAATGGAAAGGCGCAAGAAGATTGATGTTGATAACTATAATCGGGTGTCTCAAAGAGAAGCAGCATTAGGCATAAATTTTGGGCAGCAAGAAATGAATAGGTTACGTGCCTCAAACCGAACCTATAAACAACGCCTCGAACAAATGCAGGTAGACTTGCGGAACTGCGAAGAACCCAGTTCCCTCCCTTTCGACAAAGACACCCCCTACTTCTAAAAATCAGTCCGGGCTAACTTTGAAGTTTGTGTGATTGTAGGGACAATGAATGATATCACTGTCCCTACAATGTTTTACCTCAGTTCCTTTTTGGGAATCTGTTGGGGTAAATGTTGCTGAGTAATCTGAGGTAAAGAACAGGATGGTGCGGTGAGCAACTTAACCAAGCTACCAAAGCAAGCAATCACAAGCAAGAAAGCCAAAGCAGTTTGACTAACTCTATACCAAGAATTAAAAGCTAGTTTAAACTGAATTCGTTTGAGAAAAATTGCTTCTAGCTTCTGTTCACTTATTCGATTCTTCAGAAAGTTCAAAGCTACTAGACAGTTAGAAATATCTTCACCTCTTTGAACCTTCTGGCATAACAAAATCTCTAAACGATTAATTCGTTCTTCTGGAGTATGCAAATAAACATCAGACCAATAAACATCAGACCAATCTTCACTAAGTTCAATCTTTTGTAGTTCCATTTATTTTTGACGACGACGCGGTTGTTTTAGAGAGCGTTGATAGTCTTCTAATATCTGCTTCTTCTGCGCTGGGAGAATCACAGATTTTTTATCCAAACGCAGTTGATAGCACAGGCTTTTTTCTGACGGACAGGAGATGGCAGATGGTTCATTAAACCCCCACATTAATCCTCCGAACAGAGTTGAAGCAGCAAAAGTAAAAAACATCGCAGTTCCAGAACGACCAGAACCAACCCACCGACCAAAATAAAATAGGTTTGACTTAAACTGTTCAAAGCTTTGTTGACGGAGTTTTTGTTTTTTCTCTTGCGCTTGGTTCCAGGCTTGTAGATTTTTTAACTTTTCCGAAGCTAATTTCAAAGCCTTGGTATTAGATGTCTTATCTACCTGAATATCAATCGTGCGTTCTCGCTGCTCAATTTCTTGTTTTAGCTGGTAGTCGTATCGTTGTCTGATGCGCTCGGCAATTGCATTGAGTTCATTCGAGTAGGGGGCAAGAATTTGATCTGATGTTTCTCCCACAATTGTTGCATCGGAGATGGCTTTCCCTCAATTCTTGCTAAAATCTGTTTTTCCATTTGCTTTAAGAAATCTTCGCTCTCTTCTGGTTGTTCGGCTAATCTAGCTATAGCTTTTTTAGTGTAAACTTGCCGCACAAGTCCACGAGGAATTTTTTCAACAAATTTATCTGTAACTTTATCGACCATGCCTGTTAAATCTGATTCAGTTTCTGTAGTGATATCTTCAATGTCTACTAAAACATTAGATATTGATGTTTGTTCTCCAATGGACTGACAAGCGTCAATGAATCGCTCAACTTCTTGAGGAGTATATTCATCTTGTTCTTCTAGTTCACAGAATTCAAGGATTTTTAATGCTTCACTCAACTTGAGTTTAAAGCCCTGTTTTCGAGCGAAGTTTAGTAATCCAGTTATGTCCAATGATTTAGTTGGTTTTTTCTGCCCTTTTTTTCCATTATTGTTTTCAAAAACAGAATTATTCTGAACTGTTTCTAAAACAACTATCGATGGTAATAAATTTTTAATCTCCTCATCAGTTTTACCTTGCTCCATTAAAGAACGACATTCCCGAAAACGGTCGGCATCGTCCTCTGTATACGATTCTTTTTCGCCTATTTCACTCAAATGCAAAGTCCGATTGATTTCTTCTGGAGAGAGATTATTAAAAAGTTCATGTGGTTGGTACATAAGAAACTCCTTATTTAGAAAATGTTCCAAAAGGATTTAGCCAGTTAGTATCTTGTTGCGTCTGTTCTGGTACAGCATTGGATACTAGTGATACTTCTTTTGGGCTTCTTTTAGTGTCAATCGTCCCTACGCCCTGAGATAAAGTCTCTCCTAGCAAACCCAATAAGTATTCCTGGTGAAGTTGAAGACGATAAATGCAAGCGCGAATCTGCTGTTCTAAGTCCGGTGATTTTTGCTGCATTGTTTGATAGGCCAAAGGTAGCCAATAACTAGTAATCGCAATCATTACCATATCTTTAGCTGGATAAAGAGTATTTTTTGAGTTTAAATACTTGATTAACATCGCCTCATAACTACTCGTATCGACTCTAGCTCTCAAACGAAATTCAACATCTTGAAGCATTCTACATTCCTCTCACAAATTACTACGACACCTGAATTGATGGAGCAGATGTAAAATTATTTTGATAACGGAACAATCCATATACATCTGTGAACCGTAGGCATAACGCATCTTTTTTCGGTGGCAAGTTAAAAGCTAAACGCACATCCTCTTCTAATTCTGCTGCCCAGGAAATATCCGTATGGCTAAATAAGTTTGTTAACTCTGTCGCTAAGTATTCCGATGTTCCTCCACCAATAATCACTTGTTGCACATCTACAGGAATATTAATACTGAGCCAAATAGATACCTTGTTCCAGTATTCTTTCCGCGATAAACTCACAGCTTCCGTAATTTGCGTTATCTCCTCAGCCTTGAATTCCGCATTTTTGCTCCGAGCCAAGTTTTTAAAGTGCTTTGGTTTAATTGTTGAACCTGATAAATGAACAGCTTTTAACAAATCATGTAATTTCTGTCCTGACGTTCGGCTTTTGATTCTGTCCAACATCCAGGCTAATCCTAACCCTTCCGTCTTTCCTCTTGATATCCCACGCTCAAAAATCACAGATGATATATCCCTAAACCCCATCATTACTACAGCCATGTTCACTCTATTGAAGTCTTGACCGAGCTTTTTACTTTTGGTTAATACCAATCCCCCACCTTCTGGGAGGCACTGAAAACTCATCAGTTTTACACAAAATTGTTGACCTCGGAAGCAGAAATTAAACAAAGCCTTCGTCAAACCCCCTTCTAATCTTTCTCTGTCTTCCCACTCCCCATAAGGTAACAGCAGCCCTAATGACAAATTAAACTTCGTTCCTAGCCCTTCTTTCATCGCTATTGATCCAACTGCTGCTAATGTTTTCGGAATTGCATTCTCATACTTGAGTTCCAAAAAATTCACACTAGCCTCGAAATATTTTTGAGCTAAAAACCCCACTGCATAACATTGTTCATCGTTGTACTCCACCCATGCCTCATTCTCTGGATTCGGCCTACTGATTTGTCTCGATTCATACCCTTTGAGCGAATCTCTCGAAGTCTTCATCAACTCAGGCTCCATACAAAACATTTCTGGCTTTCGTGTCGTCTCCGACAAAATCCGATAAACCATTTTTGTCATTGATGTTCCAGGGTCAAGACTTAACAACAAGTCCACAACTTTTTCTCCTTTTTCGTTTTTCCTATTTATTGATAACTACTATCAATAACTAAACGCTCACTCAACGCTCGACAAAGCAGCCACTCTACAAGGGTTCTAGAATTTATTAAAAATTGTCACATTTTCTTATTTATTTTACTATTTTATGTGTTAAACAAAAATCCCAACATTTAACATATCTGCCTGATTTTCCCCACTTCGTCCCAAAAATTACTTTTTATTCCCTACCTTTTTTATATATTTAACATCATTAACTCTAAATATTATCATCAACTTAATATTTTCCAACAATTCCCAATATTTCCCTGAACTTCTCAGAAGTCTCCCAAATATTCCCAGTATTTTTCATTAACTTTTAAAGCTTTAAGACACTGTAATTGGAGTTTTTCTGACGCACAGTACGCCATATTTGGCGGAAAGTTTTTTGAGTATTTTGTTATATTAGATTAAGTCGGAATTTTTGAGAAAAATATTTTTTGAAGTTGAAGTCTCACCGAAAATTTTCAACTCGGCATCAAATTTATTTTGGTTTGATGTCGAGAGTGAACTGTGACTTCAAAGGTGAACAGTAATCGCTTAAGTAAAGTTATGTAAAACTTCTTCGAGAGGTGAGCGATGCTGACAGCTGCTAACGTGTCATCCGAGATGGCAGTAAACTACTTCATCAAGAATTACTATCACCAAGGAAAGTCCCTTTGGAGTGGGAAAGGTGCTTCCAAGTTAGGATTATCTGGGGCGGTTGACGATGAAGATGCTTTTAAAAATGTGATTGAGGGGCGTACGCCTGATGGTAAGGAACAGTTAAATGCCAGAGTAGTCAAGAAGGGACAAGAAAAAGAACGCAGAGCCGCCCTAGACTGTACATTTTCTGCGCCCAAAAGTGTGAGCTTGATGGCATTGGTGGGAGGGGATACTCGTTTAATCGACGCTCACCATCAAGCATTGAAACAAACCCTAGAACTAATAGAGCAGCGTTACGCCTACACCAGAGTAACCGGTGATAATGGCAGACATAGAGTTAAGACTGGCAACTTGGTGGTAGCCCAGTTTGACCACATCGAAAGTCGGGACTTAGACCCACATCTGCACACCCATTGTTTGCTGATGAATATGACGCAAACACCAGATGGCAAGTGGTTGAGTCTAGGCAATAATGAAATATTCGCCAATAAGAAATTCTTGGGCATGGCATACCAAAGCTATCTGGCGCGTGAAGTGCAGAAGCTAGGGTATGAGATAGAACATCGCTTACACGGGCAATTTGATATAAAAGGCTTTAAAGAAGAAGATAAGATCGCATTTTCCAAACGACGACAACAAATACTTGCTGCTTCTGGGGCTAATTCCACCTGGGCAGAAAGGGAGAAAATCTGGGATCAAACCAGACAACGCAAAGAAAAGTTACCAGAATCAGAGTTAAAAGCATACTGGGAAAAAGAAGCACAGGCGTTAGGGATTACCTTTGTCAAGCCTGGGGAACCACAGGAGAATGTACCAGACAACGACAAGATTTTAACTGGGGTTTTAGATTTGGCGATCGCTCATTGCAATGAGAGGAATGTCGCTTTCAAACTAGAAGACTTAGAAAAATTCATCCTAGAAGAACGTTTAGCCACTGATGTAGCAGCAATTGAGCCACTGGTAAAATCCCACCACGAGTTAATCGGCTTGCCGGGTTTGACTCATCAATTTACGACGATGACAGCAGTACGGCGGGAGTTGGCAACTATTGACTTAATGCAGCAGGGACAAGGTAAAGTCAACGCAATTTCGCACCCGGAAGTGGTTGAAAGCCTGTTACAGAATACGTTACTGAACCAAGGGCAACGCAAAGCGGTAGAATTAGCTACCTTGACCCAAGACCAGTTTATTGCATGGCAGGGAGTAGCTGGTGCTGGTAAGACTTTCGCCCTCAAGGAACTAAAAGCGATCGCTGCCAATTCTGAATACACAATCAAAGGCTTCGCCCCCAGTTCCGCCGCAGCTAAGGTTTTAAGTGAAGAGTTAGGGGTTCAATCCGAAACTGTCGCTAGGTTGTTGGTTTCGGAATCGCCACCAGAAATTGAACCAAATCAAATTTGGATTGTGGATGAGGCTGGGCTACTTAGTGCTAAGAATGCCCAAGCACTTCTACAACGGGCTACTCTTGAGCAAGCGCGATTAATTTTAGTTGGAGATACTCGGCAATTATCAGCCGTGGAAGCTGGTAATCCGTTCAAGTCTTTGCAGCAGGCGGGAATTAAAACTGCACACCTCAATGAATCCTTGCGCCAAAAAGACCCACAGCTAAAATTAGCAGTAGATTTGATTGCTGAAGGTAGAATTAAAGCGGGTTTTGAGCATTTATTAAATAATGGTTCTATAAAAACTGTAGATGCAGAGTCCAAAACAGAGCAGATTGCCAGTGATTATATAGTAGGGACACCAGAACAAAGAGTCAAAACCCTTGTTTTGGCTGGGACGAATGCCGAAAGACTTGCCCTTACCCAAGCCATTCGCTCAAAACTTAAAGATGAAGGGACTTTGGGAGAAACGGCAACTATCACCCAATTGCAGACCAAAAATCTCTCAAAAGTGCAGATGCGGTTTGCCCATAACTTTGTAATTGGCGACGTGATCACGCCGACACGGAACTACAAGCGTCGGGGATTGGAGAAAGGCAAACTTTATGAAATAGTAGGTCAAACTACTGACGGTTTAACTCTTAAAAGTGATGATGGCAAGTGTTTAGAAGTCGATACAGCCTTTGATAAAGCTGTGTACCAGAGGCAAGAGATTGAAATTGGCGTAGGCGATCGCTTGCAATGGAAGAAGAACGATAGACAATTGGGACGACGCAACGGACAAGAATTTACTGTTACGGCGATCGCTCTTGGTACAGCCCAGATTCAATATCTTGATGGTCACACTGAGTCTATCAGCTTAAGAGAAGCCCAGAACCTAGACTATGCCTTGGTAAGTACGACATATAGTAGCCAAGGTAAGACCGCAGACCGTGTGCTAATTTCGGCGGACTTTACGATTGGACAAGAAAGTTTTTATGTTGCGACCAGTCGTGCCAAACATGAACTCAAAATTTATACCGAAGATCCAACGCGATTATTGGAGTTAGCACAGGAATCGAAAGCTAAAGAAAATGCTCTGGAATTGCTACGAACACAGGTTCAATCTGAAAAACCGGAAGTAACTCTCAGTGCTGAGGTTTCTACTTCAGTCAAACAAAACACAGCATCAACTTCAGTTGTACAGCCAACCCTGAAGTCAGCACTATCTAGCGTACCAACACCTTTGGAAGCACCCACACAAACTCCTCTAGTCCCGCCAATACTCAAAGGGACACCAGAAATTTCCCAGGTTTTTGAAAAACCCATACTCAAACCAAAAACATCTGTACCTACTGTTGCATTTTGGACTCCATCTTCTGCACCATGTCCTAACCATATAGACCCAGAACACTGGCAAGAACTAGTAGAAAAAAGTGCGATTCATCCTATGATTGCGGCTTTGAACTTTAAAAGCTTACATCTTGACCCCATAGAACAAGAACATGAGGCTTGGGAATATCTTATATATAGTGACAATATCTCCCGCCGGAATGATGGACGACTCAGGGATGGAGATTTACGGAGATATTCTCACATTGAAGCTGGTGGCTGGTGGTGTCATGCTGGTGTTGATCCGCGTTGCTTCCCCAATTTACAACCAGGAGAAAAGCCGACTGCTAAAATCTGGGGGTGCTACAAACCCAACGCTCCCAGAAATCAAATTGATGAACCAGGGAAACTAATTAAATATGAGCATCCGCCTAAAACTGATTTAAGTATCTTTTTACTAGATATCCCTGATGATCTAGCTGACCGGATCTATAAGAAGCATGGAGTAGAGCCAACCAATAGCGATCGCACTTTGGGATTTTGGTACTGTGTTTGGAGACATAATCTCCCCATCATGATCACGGAAGGAGCGAAGAAGGCCGCCAGTTTGTTAAGCCAGGGTCACGCCGCCATTGGAGTGCCGGGAATTTATGCGGGATATCGCAGTAAAGATTCATTGGGTGAGCCAATCAAACCTATATTACATGATGAGTTAGCTGTTTTTGCCACACCCAACAGACATATTCAGTTTTGCTTCGACTACGAAACTAAGCCCAAAACATTACAAAATGTTGAAATTGCCACATCACGGACTGGACAACTTTTAGAACAGCAGGGTGCAGAAGTTAAAGTTGTTACCCTACCAGGCCCAGATAAAGGAGTGGATGATTTTATCGTCGCTCAAAGCCCTCTCGCATTAGAGAAAGTCATCACTGAAGCGATGAATTTAAAAGATTGGCAACAACGTAAACGTGCCATAGAACCACCTCGCAAGTTGACACCAGAAGAACGTCAACAGCGACTAGCGGTTCACCTTAAACAAGAAACTATCAATGCCACTCAAGATAATTTAGAACTACATCTCCAGCAGATGATCCAAAACTTAGATCAACCAAAGCTGAAGGCTTTATTTATAGAAGTAGGAAAGTATGTTAAAGGCGAAAAATTTACGGGTGAACAAGTCAACGAATTATTCTTTTTAGCTGGTCAAGCTGATTCACCGTTAAGTTTTGAGCAAAGAATGAATACCGTTCGCCAATTAATTAGAGATAACAAAGCCCAACTTATGAATAAGTTAGGACTAAATTTTCAACAAGAAAATTGCAAAGAAAAACATAACAGGTTTAGGCGGTAACATAACTGCGGTAGCGAGAGCGTCCGCCACGAATTGCGAATTGGTATTATCTACCCATTTTTCTAAAAGCAGATGCTGATTCTTTTTGGGTGGCATCTATCTCAAGTTTATGACTTCTACTAACAACAGAATAAACTTTATCAAGTGCTTCTGACTGCTGCCTTGAAAGATTAGGAGATAACTCTCCATCCTCAAGAACTATATCCCCATTTTTAGCCCGAACAACTACACTCTCACCTTGCTGTTCAAAATCAAAACTAGCACTTTTGAAACTTAAAGAACCATCTGGGTTGGTTTGACCAAAAATCTTCAGGAGTGCTTTTATACTTTGTTCAAGTGCTTTAGCTTTAGCATTATCAACAGATTTATTAATGTTAGATTTAACCTCTTGAACACTTTGCTTAATAGTGTTTTTAACACCATTCACCCGCGTGTCTATTTTTTGTTTTAAGTCACTAGCTTGTTTATTTACTTTAGCTCTAAGCTTTGTGACTGCGGGTGTCAGCACATCTTTAATTTTCTCAAATAATTTTTTGGTAGTTTGTTTTAGAGACTTCTCAACCGTTCCTACCCAATTTTGAAGTTTAGTATTTTGAATTGGCGATAAAGACCGTTCATTTATTGCTGAAAGAGCTTTTTGGATATTCTCTATGAATTTTTGTTGTTGCTCTAATGATTTACTCAATTCACTAACTTGAGCAGCTAATTTGGAAACTAATTCAGGTGTCTGTTGGTTTTTTTGAAGTCCGTCAATGATTTTCTGCTGTGCTTCTACTTTAGATTGTAAATCCTGAATTTGTTTTTGGATAGTTTCTACACTATCTGGAGTTTTAACTTGACTTTTCTGTGCTGTTTTCTGGGCTGGAGCTTGCTCTATTGGAGCCAAGCCTAATTTATCAGTTTTAACTTGACCATCTTGAACACGAAAAACTTCTTGTTTTCCAATCTTAATTGAGATTGTCCCCTGAGATTTTTTCGGGTCTGAGATAGCTATCCTAATCTTGTTAACTTGTTCTGGGGTCAGTGTATTTTTGGATGGCTTTTCTCCAATAGCACCTTTGTAGACTTTCTCTCTACCAACATTAATAGTTACATCATCATTAGTTTTTATGTCTTTTGATTTTGCTTTCTGTTGAATCAGTTTAAGTAAAGATTCTAAAATCTCTAGATAGTCTCGTTTGATTTCATTGGCATCTCCATTTTCAATCATAATTTTTACTTCCTTATTTTATATTTGCTTTGATAGAAGCTCAATAATCAAAGATTCCGTAACATTTATCTCTGGCAGAATAACTCCGCCTAGCTTGTCTAGAATCACTCTACCTTCAATTTCGATATAAACCCAATTGCCATCAATTCCTACTTGAATAGCTGCGGCATTTTTTCTTTCACTAGGAACATATCGCTCTAGTTTTCCCTCCCACACTTGAAAAACAGCCTCATCATCAACATCGTTATAAACATCTATAGCCTGGGGAATATAATTGTTGGGCAAAGGTTTATCATCCCAGGCATCAAGTACATTATAAATTTCACAGGGATATTTATGAGCCAAGACTGCTATATCAGATGGAAGTTTAGCAGTAATTTGTTGCCAATCATCATCAGATAGTAGATAATTTGATGCCATATTTTTCTCCGAATTTTTCTCTAAATTAAAGCAGCGATTTCTTCTAGTTGCTCTTTGTTTTCTATCAAAGGTAACAATCTTTGTGCCTCTTCTCGTCGGATTTTCATCTCTTCATTTGCTGGAGTTTGGAGAGTAGATTGAGATGCTAACTTACTTTGAAACTCATACCAAATTTTAATACTCTGGGCTTCCGATTTAATATCTCTTTGGGGAATCTTTATTTTCTCTAAAATCGGCAAACTTATTTGACCACGAGAACGAAATCCTG
This sequence comes from Nostoc sp. FACHB-190, assembly GCF_014696905.1. NCBI lineage: Bacteria > Bacillati > Cyanobacteriota > Cyanophyceae > Nostocales > Nostocaceae > Nostoc > Nostoc sp. FACHB-190. The sequence continues at coordinate 15,184 of NZ_JACJQW010000061.1, read as the reverse complement.
GACTAATAATTACCGCTTTTCCTTCTGGTAAAGTGTTGAATTGATTAATTTCAAACAGCTTGCGAGTGCTGTTTTGGTCAGAATTAGAAGTACTGGCTCCTCCACTTCCTCCTGAAGAACGAGATCGCTGCTTGTACTTGATTTCAAAATCCCCCAAAAAATTACTAAATCTTTCAGCAGCAATATCATCCTGTGGATTGAAAAATGCCTTGGTAGCACAACCACCAAAAATCGCATTAGTGGTATTCTCCCCATAAGCTTCTTCCAGCATTGATAGGTTTTGTAATCCCAGGATTGAAACTAGCCCATCTTCGCGGTTTTGATTCAGCCAGTCTACCAAGGCAGGTAAATACAGCGTAGGTAGCTCGTCAATTCCCAGCACCAAAGGACAAGTACGTTTACCAGCGACATTTCTACTAACTAATAGATGCAGAATCGAAACTAACAAAGGTGCGATTACATCACGCTTCTCTTTGTTCATTCCGAAAATCACCATCTGCCGACCTTTCAAATCCAAAGGAATATTAGTTTTACCGCAAAAAGCTGCTAATGCTGCGGGAACCATAAATCGACTAAACAAACCACTGGCTGTACCCACAATTGAAGCGGCTGTTTCCGGCGAACCAGCTACAGACACAAACTGTGCAAAGGCTTCTCTGACCATGAAATTCATGTCTTCGGCTTGTTCAATGCGATATACTAATTTAGGCAGCCCCAAGATGGCTTGGCACATCATGATATCTGGGTACTTTGTGCCTTTCGCCAGCATAAATACAGCTTGTACCAGTTGGTCGCCAGCATTCGTAAAAAAATCATTTCCTGAACTGTCAGAGCCAAGTTGAAAGTTCCGGTTTAATGTAATGGCCAACTGACGTGCCATTTCTGAGTCTTCATTGTTCCGCAAAAAATCGATCGGATTTGCAACTGCTGATTCTGGGAAGCCCGGAGCTAACACCGTCACTTTATACCCACGTTCTAGAGCATATCCCGCCAGTGATGGGGCTTGTCCTTTAGATGCAGCTGTGGCTGATTCTTGCTCGGCATACTTGAAATCATAGAGGATTACCGGAAACCCCTGGTCAATTGCCGAACGCAGCAATGGTGTCACCATCGAGAATGATTTCCCACTTCCAGGCCCACCAGCTACTAAAATTCCCCGTTGTGCCTCTGGTAAATATAACGTTCTTTTGTCTTCGGGAATCTGCGTAATTCTTCTTCCCTTCACAATTTCAGTTTTGGTATTTTCAGGAGTTCCCACAAATAAAGACACTCGATTGTGCTTTCTTGCCTGAATTTGCTTGCACCCCAGTTTCCGCGCGGCTGCTTTCTCTGTACTACCTCCCCATCTAGCAGTCGCTAACTTTCCTTTTCCTCCTTTGCCATCAATGTATTTGGCTATAATGATCAGCAAGCCACAAAACAGTATTCCTAGTCCGGCGGGTGATATCAATGCTGATTCTAGTCCTGGGGGAACTAATTGATTTGGGTTAACTGTAGAGGTAGTTTGCGTCATCGCCCTGTCCCCACAATTACTAAGTCATTTTCTTTGACTGGTATCCACGGCACTGGCCCAATAAAGTAGGGTGTGCAGGTCTTAGCCAAAAAAGGCGGACGAGCGCAGATTCTAAAATACAATGCAAAATCTGCTGTTCCTGTTGATTCATTGGTGTTAGTTAAGACAACTTTAAACCCATTACCGTACACAAGTCTGCCAGTTGGCTCTTTGCCATCATTGACCACCGCCAATAATCCATAGCCCCCTTTTACTTGTGGCGAATCTGTACCGGATGCCCAACGTTTACCGTACAATCCGGCATTGGGTGTAAAATCCCCTAACTCCAAATAAGCGCATTTTTTACCTGCTAGACAAGCTTTTGGAACTGTGCTATCGCCTCTGACTACGCTACCAGAAACATAATAGCTATCTCCAACTTTGGCATCTCCCTGTTCAGCTTCCCCAAACACCACCGAAGCAATACCTACAACTGCTTGACCAGAATCTATCGGTTGAGGCATTTTCGCAAATGGTACAAATTTGAGATTCGGAATTTGATTAATGTATGTTTGTTGCCATTTCTGAAAGTTACGGATTGGTGTCCTTTCTAACCCTGGTATAGATTCAGCTGAATAATCCCCTAAATCTATGTCCCCTAATTGTTTTTTCGCTAAATTTGGACGAGTGCGGATACAGTCGTTAATTGTGCCTGATTTACACTTTTGGGGTAAATAACCCGATTCTCCAAACAGTTTCAGTATTGGTTTTACTTGTTTGACTTTTAACTGTCCAAGTCCTGGTATTGCCTTAACTAAGGATTGGGTAGTTTGCCATTTCACGAATCCGACATCTTTCAACGTTGGTTGTTGAGATGTAGATGGGTCAGCAAGGGCAACTTTTGTGATTCCTTCCAGGGTAAAAGACCCCAACTTAAAAGCATCTTCCGCATCTCCTAACATCACCACTTGATCCGATTTTTGCCCTGCATCCCAAGAACGTGACGGATCATAGCCAAATACCGGAATTAGCTTTGGTGGAATTTTGATGAATCCTGCTTGTTGCAGTGCTGGTAAACTATCCCAAGTTACTTTGTCCCAGTCCGGTACTGAAGCTTGATATTTCCCTTGGGTGTATGTTGTCGTTGGTGGTTGTGCAGTCGCTTGTGAATTAATGATTGCGATCGCTCCTACCAACGTGAGTGATTTTAATCGCTGTATCATCAGAGTTTCCCTGCCTCTATTAATTGATTCAATAAATCTGCATTCACTCCCGTTCGGGCGATCGCTGTTTTTCTACTCTCACCCTGTCTGAGCAATTTAATCGCATCTTGAAACTTCTTCCAAGTCGGGGAATTAGGTTTGATTGTGCCTTGTTGTCGCGCTAAGGCTAAACCATAAACGAGGGCATTGGCATCATCCCTCTGTAAAGTTGTACCTGTTGGTTTGGCAGTTCGTCTCACTGTTACCAATTGTTGATTAAGTGCTGCGTTAGCTGGTGCAACAGTTAGCCTCTGTATTGGTGTTTCATCAGCAGATGGCGGTTTTTTAGCCACTACTTGAGTATGGCTGGCAACAGTAAGCGGTTTTTTTGGTGCTACTGCCACAGGTTTGTTGACTACAGGTAAGGGCTTTTCTGAGTCAGGTTTGATAATTAAACTGGTGTATTGTGGTTGACCAGTTGCCGGAATTAGCTTGAATTGATATTGCTTTTGTCCATCATTACCCGTTGTGAGGATAGTAATTTGGGTGTTCCCATCCTGGCTGGATGTTAAATGCGGAAAATTAATTGGCTGTATCTGTCTTAAAAATAAAACTGTTGCTCCTCCATCACAGTCTTGATTAGTCTCTTTAGGACATAAATTGCCATTAGAAGTAAAACTAATTCGGCTGGGATCTCCAATCCATACTTGCTTAATAATTTCACCTGTAGGGATAAAATTAATAGTTACTCCATACCCTTTCCAGATTCGCAACTCTACACCATTTGACTGAATACTTTGGGCATCTTGTGAGTAGATTGTTCTTACGGGAATTGCTAATACTTGTCCAGGATTAATCAGAATTATAGATAAAGAAATTGGCAAGTATCTCCCAACTTTAACAAGATATTTCATAAATTAATCGTTTGATTTACAAATACTTGTACTTCTTTTCCTGCATCAATTACAAAGACTTTATCTTCCGATTCTAGTTGCTGCGTCTGCCGTTGATTATTTAATTGAATATTCCTTACTACTTCGCTTAATGTTCCTTGGGCAAATCCAGCTACCAAATCTTTATTGTCATTAGTGATTACACTTGATGAAAAACCATCATAATTAGTAGTGATTTGGCTAGTAGGTCGATTCTGAAGTTCAGCAGCCTTGGTAACTCCCGCTAAAACAGATGCGAAAATAGTTCTTCCTAAATCACTACCTCTATGTAATTCGGCTTTTAATGATTTACCATTTTTAGATAATATCAGGATTGTTCCTTCAGGAATTAGTTTTTCTTCTGGCTCACCATTTTTGTTAACTAATGCTGAAACTGCTTGTAATTGAATATACTCAGAATTTTTATTTCCCAATATTTGAGCCACAATATAAGAATTTTTGGGTAATATTTCACTCCCTGTAGATGATTTTAATGGCTGCGATAATTTAATTAAATAATTTTGATTTACTTGATTTTCATGATTACGACTCCAAACAATGGGAGTTTCTAATTTTCCTTCTGTGTGAGTACCTACTAAAACACGCTCTTGACCATCATTAATATTTTCTAGGCTAGAATCTTGAGCCTGTTTATCTACTTTCCTTGATGCCATACTAGGTTTTGAGGATGATGTGGGTTTACCAATCCCACCTTCTATTCCTTCTGCACTTTCTAAATCATTAACTGTTGCTGGCAATGTAGTTGTAGTATTTGCACCAAAACTACCAACATTAGCTACAGCCAACCATTGCTGCATAGGATCTACTTTATGCAGGGATGTTGCCGGAACAGTTTTTACTAATGGCTTTGCTTCCGGCTGGGGTTGAGGTCGATAAACTGGTGATGAGCGTTGAACTACTGGAGGTGTATAATTTCTGCGCTCAGGATTTTGAACAATTATTCTTCGTGTTGGTGTGGATGCAACTGTTACTGGTTTGGGTAAGGGAGTAGCAGTAATTTTTATGTCTGGTTTAGCTTTGAGATTCCGCATTTTTTCCATTGCCATACTTTGCCTCGTCAAAGCCAAGGCCGCTTTATCTGTTCCTGATTCATCCTTGACTGTTGCTGCTACTTCTTCAGTTTTTTCTGGCGCTTCGATTTTCTTTGTAGTGGACAATTTCAGCGCGTTCATCGACCCACTAATTACACCACCTATTAGTGCTACGAAAAGCAGTGTTATCCCACTAATTACCGCAACTTTTATCAAGGGATTTTGCGAAGTTGGGCGAGTTGTAGTAACTTCTTCTGGTTCTGGAACTTCGGTTTCATTTACTGCTTCATCAGTCTCAAAAGTAATATTTACCCCATTCATAGCGGCAAAGTCTTGTTTATCTTCTGTGGAATCTTCTACTGTTAAATTATCTTGGATTTTTTCTTCAATAAACTCTTCATTTTTTGACCTTAAACAATCTTCTATTTCTATTGTTGAATCATCTTTTATTTCTGTTATTATCATTTTTCCCCTAGTTCAAAATCTTGAATTTTATAAATTTCTAATCCGGCTTTACGAGCTTGATATGCTATTTTTTGGATATTAGAATATTGTTTAGGTAATCTAGGCGTATCTATTGCTTTTACAAAAATAGTTTTATTAAATGTTATGGGTTCACCAATAACATTACCACCTTTAAAAATAATTAATTCCGCAATCAAATCTATAGTCCATCCTCGACTTTCTTTTAGCTTTCTAGGTTCACCCAGAAAGCTAACTTTGAGGATAGATTGCGTTGAACCTTGAAAAACATCTGGTGGTGTTAGTTTACCCAGTTGCTCAAGAAATGGAGCGCGAAAATCTTCGGATAATGCAAACCCTGTCGCCCAAGTCTTTGTGGTGATTCTGCCTTGTCCTGCTTGTACTCCAGTGTCAAGTTTTAACTTCTCTAAAGGCGATTCCAACTCATTTTGAGGGACAGTATTCCAACTCAATAAACCTGTCATTGTTTGTCCTACAAAATGTGTAATAGCTTGTGAGGATCTCTCGCTACTACTTATGGAAGATACTCTAATAGACTCTCCATCACTTAATTCTACTAATGTTGGGGCTTTGGAGTTAGCTATTCTCCATAAACCAAAAAAGTTTACTAACTCTATCAGTAGTAATAATGTTAGTACAATGGCATTCCCCATTAAAAATATTGGTGTCAAATTTAGTTCTTTTTTTTCTAGTAATCGCATTATCTTTTAGAAATGAGAGGGAACAGGGAACAGGAAACAGGGAATAGGGAATAGGGAATAGGGAGTTCTTAACAGAACATGGAGTATGCAAATTAAATTCATGATTGTATCTTTTTAATAAGAGCAATAATCATTCGACTTTCTTCTTGAAGTAAAAAAATAATCGATTCTATATCTTTTTGCTGAGATAATTCTACTCTCTGGGATAAAATAAGATGCGTTTCTAATTCATTAGTTGACCCTTGAGCAATATTTAGAAATCTGACATACTCAGGGGTTGTTCTTCTTCCATACCCCTCTGCTATGTTAGCTGGAATAGATACCGCAGACCTTCTAATTTGTTGCACCATGCCATATAACTCGTCTTTAGGAAAATTTTTAGTCAAAAAATAACATTTTTCGGCTATATCCATGCCTTTTTGCCAAATTTTTAAGTCTTTAAAATCATTAATTTCTGACATTTAAAAGCCTCTTATTTTACTCTTTTGTTAAGAGTTCCCTGTGATGCACTCTCGCTTGTCGAAGTGTTCCCTGTTCCCTGTTCCCTGTTCCCTCAATGCGTGCATTATCTTCTTGCCAATAAAGATACAGAGAAATTTAGTCCGTTCGTAAAAGCCGTGAATACTGACATCCCTCCACCTATTCCTATTGCTACAGCAAGCAAGGGTGAAAAAACAGCTTGTACTAGTTGTGTCAATAAAGGATTAGTTGACGGCACGTTCACAATTGAACTGGCAACTATGCCAACAATAATTGAATTTGATACTAGCACCAAAGTTAATCCCAACCATCCTGCTAACCAAGCATAAATAGGTTTAGCACCAACAGGCAACAAAGAAAGAACTAGGAATATAGGTGCTACATGAGCTACTAATAAAAAAGATAGCTGAACAATATACGCAAAACCTAGTGATAATCCCGACAAGATAACAAAAACCACACCTTGTATAGCATTGTTTACTATTTCTCCAGTAGCATCAAGAGGATTCCATCTGACAGAACCAGCACTTCCATTTAATCCTCTTTGTTGTCTGATTTTTATAGCTTGTTCTTCAGCCTTCTTAGTTTCTCTGTCAATACATTCTTGACGTGGATTTGTTGTGTTCTGTTGAGCATCAATTTTTGATGTTGGTAATGTGTCGCATGAGGCAATTTTTGTTTGCGCTGCTAGAACAAAACTTTGGTCTGCATTAACAATACGTATAGCGTTTCTCAGAGTAACCCCATTTTTGGTTATCGACAGAATCTTGCTATTCAGGTGTATTGTCGTGTTGTTTAGTCCTACCGCCAGTGTAGTCGTCATCGCCCCATTGTTGGAAAGCATCAAAATTACTAGTAGAGGGAAGACCATTTCACTAACAACATTAGTCGAAAACCCTTCATCGCTAATTTGTCTATACCAACCTAGTGACCAAAATGCGACCAAAACTACAGCAATTAACATCGAAACAGCCACGATTGCTAAATAAACTGGGCTTTGCCCTGCTGCAAAATCTACCCAATCTTGCTTGAACGCATTGAGAGCTAACCTTGCACCATCTTCAGCCCCTTTAACAACGTCTCCAGAAATTGTCACTCCTGTATTTTGTCCAGGTTGTTGTCCGCTCGATTGAGCCAATACAAAAGGTATAAACAAGTTGCTTTGCTCCAATTCAAAATTATTAGGGAATTTTCCATTTTGAAGGCAAAAAAATGATTATTCTCGCCAAAAAACATCTAAAGCAGCCAGATTACTAATAATTGCTCTGCGAGTAGCGGCTGATTCTGCCTGTTTTTTCTTCTCCTCTTCACTCATTTGTCCAGATATATCAGCCAGATTCATATTTGTACTTGCCAGGAGTTGTGTTTGTCTTTGGGATTCGCCATGAGTCGCTCTTGCAAGCATGGCAACTTGCAAGTTTTGAATAGCCATTTTTTTGAGAATATCTTGAGTCACAACATCATTCTGAACAGTTTCTGCTTGTTCTAAAGAATCCGTTACAGCAGTATTACTAATTTCTGCTTCTCCAGCTTGATTTTTCTGTCCATCAATCCCCAAAACTGCTTGGGATTGTGCGCGAGTGTATGCTTGATGCACTTCCCTCTCTGCATTTTCTCCTTGAACTTCTGGCGGAGTATTAATTAAATCTGTATCTTCTTGAGCCGAAACAGCGTCATTAACATCATCTCCTGTTTTATATGGGTCTTTGTTACCATCTTTGATTGCTTTATCGATGGCTTTTCCTATTTCTTTATTAATACTTCCCCACTTGATGCTGAATTTTTTAAAGTCAATATCAATGTATTTCCTTGCTGTTGTTAAATACTCTTGTCCTTTTATGTATAAATCTAAAGTCTTTTCCAGAAATGTTTCTTCACGTTTTTTTACTGGATTCGGTACATCATCAGATTCAACAGTATCGACTACAACGGCATTAGGATCTGATGTTTGGGCTTTTACTGGAAGATTGAGACTAATTAAGAAGATTTGGGAGACTAAGAGGATCTTCAGCATCGGCTGCTTGATAGGTCTCATATAAATCCTTCAAAAGTACTCTAAATGGTGTTTTTGAACAATAAGAAGAAACTAAAGCTTCTTTTTTCACAGTGTCTATAGATATGGCTGTTACATCTAATGGTGGTGGTGCAAACTCACCAACAGAAGATAGAGTTTTGAAAAATGGACTATCATAATTATCCACATTAGGAGGGATTAAATAATCCGGTTTTGTTTTGATAATTACATAACCTGCATCCTTTCTGAATTCAGATGTTATCCCTGGCTGATTTAGCTTTGGATTGGCTACATTTTCATATTTCAAACGCCTCAGACTATAACTGAAATAAACAGAAGTTTTCCCATGAGCTAAACCAACTTGGCATTCTGTTTCTCTTTCAGCAATAAACTTCTGATATTTCTCTTGGTTATATTTCCAAACTTGAAAACTCCCTATAGATACAACTCCTGCTAATATTGCTAATAAGATTTTGTTTTGAATAAGTGTGGATAGACTTTTCATAGTGGCTTACCCTGCTTAATGCAATCGACATAATACTTAGAAAATTCTGCTACCCATTCAAACTTATTTTTGTAACGTTCTTTAAACAGATCGCGTGTCGCTTGTTCTTCCCTGCTATTGGCGACTAAAGCCAGCAAAGGATAGGACGGATAATAGCGACATCTGATGTATTTGTTGTTGTAATCTAGTAGCCATAATGTGTATAGCTGTTGAACGTTAGGAGTAAATGTTTCGTTTTTGTCGATGATTTCTCTGGGAATACCCAACAAATCCGAAAAACTACCAGATGCCCCTGGAACGATTCGCCCAATCAGTCTCAGTGGCATATTTTGTAATATCTGCTCTCCGGCTTCTGACTTGGCAATAGAGATTACATCCTGGGCTGCAAGGATAATTCTGCATCCTGATTTCCGTGCCGTCGCACATTTACGCCCTACTAGTCGAGATAACGCCGGAAAACGTAGGAGTACACTGGCTTCGTCCATGAAAAACACGCTGTTGGGCGAAGATAAGGATTGGCGAGAAGCTGCGATGTAAGCCGACATCCCAAACACCTCTGCATCTTTACCTGATTGCAAGTTAGTCAAAGCAAAGGTGATCAGCTTGCTGTCAGTTTCAAAAGTTGAAGGTTTACAAATTGCATCTCCAATGGAACTAGCCCGCCAATACTGGAGCCGTAGCCGAATATAGTTTAGGGCTTTATCTACATTCTCATCCTCATACCCCAAATCAATATGGTCTGTAGAGAAAAACTGCTCCAGATCAACTAGAGTCGCGGTGTTCGCCCAAGCTTCAGACCCTAAACCTCCTTGCTTTGCCGACTCAAAGCGTTGTTGAATATCAGGGTCATCGTAAAATGCCTTTGTCCCCAGTGGAATTAACGATTCAATTGTTTGAGCCAGAAAACCATCAAACTGTTGTGAACCTAAAACTAGCTGTAAAACTATTAAGTTGACATCATTGCGGTGTGCTTTAACTCTATCTTCCCTTTGTTCCAACGGGATTTTCGATAAATCTAATGGTTGAACAAGATTGTTCGACTGCTTAGAAATATCAAAGTAGAAACCATTGTAGTAGGGCGTGAAATCTCCAAACGTTCCTGAGCCGTCGTCGTTAGGCAGGTCAATCATTAGTATTGACATCCCCATTGCCAAACACTCAGCAATAATTGAGGATACCAGAACTGATTTACCAGAACCAGTTGTCCCAATTACCATCATGTTTTTAGTTCGGGACAAATCAATGCTCACGGGTGAATGTCCCTCATCGGCAATTAGTTCAAATCCTTGCTGATCTGCACCAGATGTTTGCACCGCCGGCGTTAAACCAATTACCTCACTGGCAAAAAATGATGTTCTCCTGTTATATGGACTTGTTAGTTGTGGTCTTTGCCTCAACAGCAAGGTTTCTACCCAAATCAGCCATGTATATTGCATCTCACGGCTTAATTCCGCCGGTTGGTTCACATAACCTGAAATCAACCTGCAAGCATCGTCTATTTCTTCTGGTGTATCCCGGTAAACCAATACTATGAGTGCGACATTTTCTGGCACATCACCTGTATATAATTGCTTTTGAGCATTTACTGACCATTCAGTATTAATCTGTGATGCTACGTCGATGGTTTTTTTACTGGCACTCATCTGGGCATTTCGAGATCGCCTTGTGATTAGCTGCTGGGTTAACCTAACTATTTTCTGGTCGGCTGGGCTAATCTCTGTAATTATCTCGATATCATAAATAACATCCCTGGCGAATATATTCCACAGAAATCGCACTTGCGCCGTTGTCGAGACAAACGCCTCTGGTTTTTGTGTGAGCGTTAACACTCCCACATATTTCTGACCCTTTTTTGGCGTGGAAATACATACCCATTTGCGATCTGCAAAGGGAATCCCATTATTTAACAACACGGATGTTATGTGAGCCGCATCTATATATTGCCTTGGTGATGGCAAAGACTCATGGAATTCTTCTGCCAGCATTCCATCACTAAAAACCAAAGTATGGGGAACTTTTACTGGTTTTGCTCCTACCTGAAATGATAAATCTTGCCACAATTCCTTTTCAGATTTCGGCGTTGGATTTAAACCCATTTCGGACAAAATTTGTTGATGTCGGAGGGAGACATTTATCGCTTTCTCCAGAACTTGCATCAAGCTTTTCCTTGTCAGTTCTGTCGCTCCTGTCGGTGTAAATCTTCTTTGGAGAAAATTCGATAAGTTGACTATTGCTCTATCAACTGCATCCCCCGCTTCTGTTCCCCCTGGTTTTACGGTGAATGTTGCGTAAACATTTAGAGTTATATTTTTTCGCTTTTTCTGTCTTGTTAATTGTTGGAGCCGCGATACACTCCCCCAATCTAAAAACTCACTTTCATCATTTACTGGATTACTTAAACGATGGCGAAAATGTTCTATTACTTCTTCCTCATTACAGAATGAACTCCAGCGAAATGTATAGCGTTCCCCTTGAGCGAATTCTTTGCAACCATTCTCGAAGGCTTGAGCGATCTGTTCTACTTTTTCATCTGAATTAAATAATGGGTGAATGCCCCTACAGCTATAACCAAATACTAGCTGCAAAGTATTGTTAGTCTCTCCTACTTGCTTTTTACTTAACAAATAAGCCCCTATTGTATATCCTCCTTTCTTCAATCTCACCAAGGTTGTCAGGTCTAGCAAGTCTTCAAAAGGATTTAGTTTTTGGCTTTTAGTTTTACTTTTTTTTAATGCCATACACCAACTTTTTTTGTCCCGGCTTTTCTTTTTTCTATTGGGGAAGAATATCTTATATACCCTCTTGTCCAAAATGGCACATTCGGAAAAATTCTCGACCAAAATAAATATGGTCTTTTCCCCGATAGAATTATGGCTGTCACAGCGAACCAAATGCCAACTAGAATGCTCCATATCATTCCCGCACCTAGTGGAAATGCTAAGAAAAATCCTAATCCAAATGACAACATAGAAATTGCAAATTGGAATCCCGTAAAAATTCCGATTTGGGCATTCTTTCCTAATGATTGATTGACCTGCTTGATTTCTTTTTTCATCTAAACCTCCCAGGAGAATTTTCGCTTACTTACGTACAAGCTGGTGTCAAATTTGCAAACAAAATATTTTGCGCGATGAACAATACCAATGTTACGAAAAAAATTCCAATCGGCTGTTGTACTATTTGCGTTATTTCTTGCCCGTCTCCTAATGCGTTCACTACTTTTACACCAGAAGCAACAAAGTAGATGAAAAGAATCACTGTGATTGTGGCATTTATCACTGCTGGAAGCGCACTTATAGCTGCATTAGCAGTCCCAGAAGATGTTCCCCCAAACATACACGTTAAGGCTATCTGTGCTGGGTCAAACAATCCGAATGCCTGGGCTGGTATTGCTTGTAATACCAGAATCAAAGCTGTGCCAACTGCATAAATATGATGCTGGTATTTCCGCCCTAATCTACCTAAAGCTTTTACCAAATTTTGAGTATTAGATGTCAAGCTAATTTCTCCTTTTATCCAGATTTTGACCTTTTTTAGATTCAGGATTTAAGATTTGTTATTCAATTTTGAATTTTGACTTGATTCTCTTTTTGATGCCCTTTTTTTGAATTCTTCCTCTATCTCAGCCAAAGTATGTTCTCTGGCCAACGCCCGAATTTCTTGAAGTACCGGAATATGGTATTCACGCAATTTCGCATATCCATTGATTCCACCCGTTTTGGGATGAGTGAACCTCTCAAAACTTGGCTCGTATTTGCGAGCAATATTGATGTATTCCAGCAGTTGCCTAGCGGTAACTGCTGGAACCATTCTAGAAGCAACTTGCGGTCTTGTTAGTTCTTTTTCGATAGGACAAACCTCCCGCTTCCATCTGTTCCGCGAATCTCTTAGAGTTTATTGCATATAGAAATACCCGCTTTTTAGTTAGCGGGAAAGGGGCATTTGCCATGAACTAAAATTATTTATAAGTCAGAAGCAACTATTTTCTTCCCTTGACTTGACCATTTCTCATCTAGAAGACTACAAGCCACAAGAACCACATTTTGAGGGTTGCGATGTTTTTTTCCATCCCTACACCAGCAGCGAACTGTGTAATCACTTTCGTATCCGAGAACAGAAGCAAGTTGCTGATAGCTTAGTCCCCATTTTTTCTTAAACTCTATTGGGTGCATAGTATTTATTTAGATACTTGCATGATTTATTTAATATTTATAGCATAATTTGTCATTACAATATTATTTTCAGCAGTTAAAAGATATTTATTTTAATAGTTTTTTATCCTAATTATTTATAGAATAATATTGACTATTCCATAGCAAATGTTCTTGATTTATAATCTAAATAATCCATTTTTATTAATCAAATATGTCTAATATAGATTCTCACTTTTTTCAACCTTCTCCCCCCCAACATCGAACTGTTGAAGAAGACGAAAATCTGGAATTATTAGCTAATCGTCTCAATCCCACTGCGGAACAAATTACTGAATGGCTACAGTCTCCACAAATTAGGCAATGGCTTAATCAGCAAATGATGGGGATTCCCGGTAATCTTAAATTAGAAGCCGTTAACATTTTGATCAACAAAATTATTCAAGTTTCAGATAAAGATCATCGAGTCGAATTCGCTAATGCAAATGCAGCTATTGGTGTTGATGTTTTACGCTGGAATTTGTGGGCTTTTTACCGCTTGCCTTATGCTCGTGGGTATCAAGCTCCAGATTGTGGTTATACGTTGAAGCTGCATTTGGAGCAAAAAGCTGCTTCTCAAAACTAAGCTTGATAGCGATCACTTTCGACCCCCAAGCGATCGCTCCATAATAGCTTATTAAGTACATTTGTACTGATTAGTAACATTATATTTTATAATACAACCATGCTATCGCAAGCCAGAGTAGAGGAAATTTGTCTTGGACAAGTTATTCGCCTGTCACCAGGCGAAATCCAAGATTTTCAAATCACGCCAGAACAACTTCGCCAATTACTTGATGAAGGGTTAGTTCATCCCCAGTCTTCTTACAACAATCGACCCACAATTGAGGGTTTTATGCGGTTTTATGAGGCAATCGAACCGTTTGTTCGCCAAGATTCAGATATTCAAGTTGTATTTCGTGGGCATTTAAGTAGAAGCTTAGGAATCAATGAATGTTCTAATATTCAACTTGTAATCGAATCATTCGAGATTAAAAATCAAAGTGGCTGTAACATTGATCAAGCAATTTTAATTTTGCCAATTGTCTCCCAGTTTATTACTCAGCCAGGGAGAACTGCTGATGAATTTAAACTCATGAACAATCTCTTCACTGCATGGTGGGATTAATATATATCAATTACTTCAAGGCTTTTAATTACCAAAAATTAATTTTTAAAAAAATTAGAACTGGGTAAATAATATTTAAGTAATATATGCTAATTAATAAAATTATTTTCCGTTTGAATAGTTTCTGCTTATTATTAATTCTCGCCTTTATTATTTATAATAAAATATTTGATATATCAGTTGGAGGATTGTTCTTACCTCCTGCCGCACCACCATATTTTGGTGCAGGATTGTTTACACTTGGATTTCAAATACTGTGTTCGATACCACCTATAATTTGTGCTTTTAGTTTTACCTTACTAAAAACTCTTAAACCTAATAATATATCTAATCAATTTTTGCTTTACTCCGCAATTTTAACAGCAGGTTATTTATTGAATGAAATTTATCGACTCCATATAATTTTTTTGCAATTTGGCATTCCCAAGCTAGTAACTATTTTTTGCTACGCGATTATTTCTAGCTTGTATGGGTTAGCTTTTAGACGACAAATCAAATCCACACCTTATATTATTCTTATTGCTAGTTTAGTTTTATTATTTATTGCTATTACAGTAGATTCACTCCATTTTGAGGGTGATGGAACTCATAGCTTATTAGAAGGTATTCCTAAATTTTTGAGTGGGCTGAATGTCGCGCTTTATTTTTGGTTTGTCTGCTATCGAGAAGTACTACACTCCTTGCAGTCTGCTAAAAGTGACAACTCTTACCGCTAACTGCAAGCAGTGTGCGTTACTACCCAAACATTTTCACTTTCATAAAAGTCCCCTCGTTGCTCTAATCTAAAATCACCCAGCAACAATCCCAACCATACCTCTACCATCGGCATTTTCAATTTCTGTTGTAGTAAAGTCAGTGTTATTTCACTTTTAGTCTGTTCCAAATACACCGCGATCGCCCTAGTCCATTTTTGGACATCCTCATCCCCTGCCAACCGATGAACATCCTCTACAGTCTGAATTTCTAGCATTGTCAAGACATTTTGTTTCTCGACCGGAGCCGCT
>NZ_JACJQW010000060.1:0-30368 GCF_014696905.1 Nostoc sp. FACHB-190 | reverse complement strand
TGCAGTTTCATTTGCAAATAATGTCGTTTTGAGCAGAACCTTATTTGCAAATAATGTGGTTTCAAAATCGCCTTGTTTGCAGTTTTAGCCCTGGATGTTTGCAGTTCGCTACAGCTATGGCTGTTCCTGCCCTGAAGGTTCTTAACAATTGCCAGCCTACCTAATAGTGAGCGTGTCATGCAGCTCAGTTCCGTAACAATACGACAATCTTTGTGTCGCAGGTTGTCGGAAGTGTAATTTTTCCATGACAGAGCCAATACTGAGCAATACGCCTGCTCAACACTGCCTCTCAATCACTTTGCTATGCAAGGATTGTGCCAACCCTAGTAAGAAATTAATTACTAGAATTTCTTAGTATTGTAGGTTTGTATAGCATTCTGTCTTAAATTAATTCGCTAACAGCACTCACTATACGAGTCGTAAATTTAAGGGTTGGTTTTTTCATCCGGTCTATACTGAGAACGATGTTTTGCAATCAATATCCTGATTTCGTTCCTAACTTCACGCCCTAACATGAAATTGGCATGGATTGGCTCTTGAAAGTCATCACCAATAAGATAAGGATTGCCTTCATTATCAAATGCGATTTTCAAGTCATCAGTTTTTATAAATGGCTCAAGTTCCTTCGTCAGATTGGAAAATGTGCTAAATACTTGCGCGACATCAACAGCCTTAGATATGGTATTCAATAGATATATACTCAATCACACCGAGAAAGAATTTTATCTTTATAAATGCACAAATAATCTAAATATTTTTTTGCCAAAAAAATTCAAAGAAATCACAGTTTTTCATGGAATTATTCAAAATGATTACAGTCTCACAACCAAGATTCAACGGACAATGCCCTTACTTGCTGAATCCTTACAAAGTCACTGTCGGCTGACACAACGCTAAGACCGTGTTGTAGCGCGATAGCAGCAATCCAGAGGTCATTTTCATCAAACCCCAGGTCTGTTACTTGAGTTTTTCTACGCTTGCTTTTTTCTTTAGGGCCAAATTGTCTCATCAAAGCAGCTTTGAGTTGACCGTAAATATTAGCCGTGTCCTCTGTAATACCGTAAATACGGATATCTTCCATAAATTCTGCCAAAGAAACAAGATTAGTTTCCTTCTGTGCAGAATTTTCCATCATGTATGTAAGTTCTCCTTGCACAATTACGCAAGTAGCGATGTTTAATTCTCCAACCTCAGTTATTCGACGAATAACGTTTGGTTCGCCAAGAATGATAGCACTACAGTGATTAGTATCTAGCAGGTACATTACTCAAAAGGATTCAAGTCATAATCGAATTTGGCTTTGCCACGAGTCGCGTAAACAGACTGAAGACACTCATCGAAGTCATCACCTGCCCAAGTGCCTGCATGTCTGAGGATGGAACGGCCAGAAGCTGGACGATAAGGTATTTGAGAATTGTCTGTCGAGTTTTCGTGTAGTTGATTTTGGGTATTAGAATCTGCTGCTTCTGGCTGAATATGTGGGTGTTGCGGCTCTTTTTCTCCTGCTGCTTGCTTAGTTTTCAAAAAGCGGAGAAAATCAAGCGTTTCTTCAAGGAGAGACTCTGGAGATGATTCAATTTCTTGGAGCAGGAGTTCTTTAATAGTCATATACTTAATCCTCTGCTAGTATGGCTTCCATTTGCATCAACAACTTCTCTAATCTTTTCTGTTTTTTTGGATCATCCCAGGCTTTGGCTTTTTGAAAACGATGGGTGATATCTTGCATCTTCTGCTTTAGGGATTTGGGTTCTTCCTTGGAAGGAAGGGCAGCTTTGATCTGCTCCCTAATTTGAGTCAGAGATAAATTTTGAGTTATTGCTTCTTCGAGTAATTCTTTTCTCTTGTCCTCATCCTTTAACCGAGCAATGGCTTGAGCCTTAGTGTAAGCAATTCTGCCCATTCGCAGTGCTAACAAAATTTCACTTGGTAAATTTAGTAGTGTTAGCCTAGTTGTAACGAAAGACTCCCAAGTAATAAATGCTAGGTTATCAAAAACAGCTTGAATTTGCTGGGATTCTGAACTAATCAAAACGTTTTGATTAGTATTACCAACCACTTCATTTCGCATCCGGTAAAGAAGAGAAGGAACCTGTGCCAAATCGATTTTAAGTTTAAGACTTAATAGTTGAAGAATTCCTTCTGTTTCTTCTACAGGGTTGAGATCCTCACGCTGTAGGTTTTCAATAATGGCTAGTTGAACTGCCTCATCATCGGTTAATTCTCTTACAGTTACAGGAATTGAAGTTAAGCCTGCTTCTTTTGCCGCCCGGTAACGTCGCTCTCCCGCTACTAATTCATACTGACCATTTTTTTGGGCAGGACGAACTAATAACGGTTCTAAAATTCCATGTGTGGAAATAGACTCCTTTAATTGTTGAAGCTTTTGAGGGTCAAAATAGCGGCGAGGTTGGTTTGACGAAAGAATGATTGAATCGATAGATATTTGATGAACATTGGATTCCGCAGCCTCAAATTTCCAATCATCTTTCAAGCTATTACGCCTTGCCATAACTCAAAGCCTCCTCGAAAAGCTGCTCATAATCCTTTGCAGCTTGAGATGCTGCATCACCAGGCATATTAAAAACGGTAGCAGATTGACCTGGTGCGTCAGCAATAACTTGTCGCTGGTAAATCACTTGCTTCAGTAAAGTCAGCCCTTGTGTTTGGGATAAAACCTCTTGGGCTTCCCTCAATAATACAGTTCCTTTTGAAGCTCGACTTAAAAACATTGCTGCTTTTGGAGTACCTTTGCGGATTTTCTGAGCTTGGTTGACCAAACGGACAATATCTTTAGTTGCTAATAGATCGAGATTTGAAGGCTGCACAGGCACTAATGCCAAATCAACACTCAGCAATACGGCTTTAGCTGTTTCGCCAAGCACGGCTGGAGAATCCACTATAACTGCATCATACTGTCCTGAGTACAGCGTAATTTGGTCAAATAGATCATCTGGATCATTGACAACTAAAGAAGGTAAGTTAAGCTTCTCTAGCCATTGACTGGAACTTGTTTGCCCATCCGAGTCAATAACTATAACATTATGCTCTCTTTGGGCTAACCAGTGTGCAAGATGGACTGCTGTTGTTGATTTTCCACAGCCACCCTTTCTGTTTAAAATACCAATTAACATTGATTCTGCCTAATAATTTTTAAGCTTTGCTTTGAGATTACTGCCATTAATTATGCTTTCCTTCGCTACTACATTCGCTTGGTTGACTCTAAGAGTCAACCAAGCGAATGCTGCGAAAAGAACTGTTATGAGTGATCGCTCCTACGGAACACCGTGTCCTTGAGCGTTGGTATGTGGAAAAACGAGCGGAAACAAAAGAACGCATAGCTCAAGCCATTAATGCTTTTATCAATGAATTAGTGTAGCTGGTGTAGTATCAATATTATTAACTTCTCGATGCTTTTGTGCTATTCCTGTAGTCAAACCTAAAGCTGTTTGCTTTATCACCTATGCAAGACTTCTCTGGTCAAAATCTGCGCGGTTACTCGTTTAAAGATCAAAACCTCATGGGTGCTAACTTTAATGGTGCAGATATACGAAGCACAAATTTTACTGATGCAAATCTTGTAGGAGCAAACTTCAGTAACGCTAAAGCTGGGTTACAGAAGCGGTGGACTGCTTTGCTACTTCTGATTTCATTTGTGCTAGCTGGGGTAACAGGATTTTTCTCTACTTTGACTGGGATACTTGTAAGTTATATATTCAGTTCTAGCCTAGAAAATCAAGTTGTTGGCTGGATTGCTTTCGCAGTATTAATTATTACCTTTACAGTTATAATTCGCAGAGGATTAAATCCTGCCTTCGCCGTCGCTGGAGCCGTCGCTGGAGCTTTCGCCTTCGCTGGAGCTTTCGCCTTCGCTGGAACCTTCGCCGTCGCATTTGCTTTCGCCGTCGCCGGAACCTTCACTGTTGCATTTGCTGGAACAGTCACCGGAATCTTCGCTGTTGCATTTGCTGGAACAGTCACCGGAACCTTCGCTGTTGCCATCGCCGGAGCCATCGCCGTCACATTTGCTATTGCCTTCGCCTTCGCCTTCGCCCTCTTCGCTGGAGCCGGAACCTTCGCCACTACCCTAGTATTCGCTGTTGCCGGAGCTTTATTCAGCATTTACGTTGGAGCGCAATCGTTACAAGGTTCGGAGAAATATGCTCTAATTCGCTCTTCCGCAATTGCTTTTGCTTCTTTTGGCGGCACAAGCTTCTACAACGCCAATTTAACCGACGCTAGTTTTACAGGAGCAATCCTTAAAAGTACAGATTTCAGAAAAGCAAACCTAACCCGCACCTGCTTTTATAAAACTAAAAAACTAGACCATGTTCGCCCTGGTGCAACTTATTTAAAACAACTGGAGCTACTTAAAGTACTGGTTACAGGTAACGGAGCAGATAAAAATTTTGACCGTCAAGATTTGCGAGGTGTTAATCTGCAAGGAGCGATTTTAACAGATGCAAGCTTTATTGGCGCTGATTTAAGCGAGGCTAATTTACAGGATACTGATTTATCCAGAGCTAGGTTAGTACAAACGCAACTAGACTCAACTGATTTTACAGGCGCAAACCTCACCGGAGCATATATTCAAGATTGGGGAATTACCAGCGATACCAAATTTGATGGTGTTCGCTGCGAATATGTTTATATGCGACTCCCCACAAGAAGAAATCCCGACCCAATGCGTAAACCAGATAATAGAGAAGAGGTATTTGGAGATGGGGAATTTGGTGATTTTATTAAACCAATTTTTGATACCCTCGACCTTTATCACAATCAGGGTGTTGACCCGCGTGCTATTGCGATTTCGTTTAAACAGTTAGCAGAAAATAACCCGGATGCGGAATTAGAAATTGTGGCGATAGAGAAACGGAGAAAAGATAATTTTTTACTTCGTGTTAAAACCACCGGTTTATCTGACCAGTCTGAATTAAGTACCGAGTATTTTGCTATTTACAACCAGCTAAAAACTCTGACAGAGCAAGAATTAAAACTATTGATAGTAGAAAAAGATATTCAAATTCGCAGATTAGAAAATATGATAGCAACGGCGCTTGAGCGCCCTAATTTTTATGCCGAAGGTGGAAATATATTTGTTGAAAATATAAATATTCAAGGAGGTGTAATTAATACTGGGGACATAGAGAATGTAGAAAGGATTGATAATATTCAAGATTTAAGTGGAAATATTGAAACAATTCAAACAGCAACCCTTGAAGGAAATAATGATTTTTATAATGCAGTTGAAGTCAAAATTATTAGAGGTAGTGGAATGGTGATGGGTAAATCAAGTGAGTTAGTTTTATTAATAACTAACTCTAAGGATAAACCAATAAATAATTTAGAAATTGAAATACAAGATTCAGCAGAATATGAAGTAATTAGTGATAATCAAGTTTTTTTATACAGATTAGAAGCAGAACAATCAGAAGAAGTGAATTTTTATCTAAAAATGAGTTTTTCAAAAGAAATTGCTGTCAATTATAAAGTTAACGGCAAATTAAAAAGACCGCCGCTATATATTAATTCAGTGCAAGATAATCCTTATATTTATGGAAGTCCCGTAGAAGGAGAGAAAGCTTTTTTTGGTAGAGAAAAAGAACTAGAACAGATTATACAAGCAGTAACTAAACCTACGAAGCAGGATATTCTTATTGTGGGTGAGAGACGTACAGGAAAAACTAGTTTACTCAATCAACTACAGAAACGATTGAATATACCTTTGGTTCCTGTATACGTCGTAATAAACATAAGTGAAGAAGCAACGACAGAAAGTATCCTTAAACTTATAATCAACGAGACTCTTAAGTACCTAGTTGAACAAAAAATTTTAAACAAGGATAAGCTAAAAGAATATTCTTCCCAGAATATTGATTTCATAAAAAATTATAAAGAAATTATCCGTACAGCAAAAGTTAACATATCAAATTTGAAAATTGTGTTGTTACTTGATGAAGCCGACTATTTATTAAAGGTAAAACAAAAAAAATCTAATACTATTGATGAGCGTATACAAAATATACTCAGGGCAGCACTTCAATCAAGTGAAATTGGTACCGATCTACGTGCTGTAGTTGCTGCAACAACAGAGTTATCAACTTATATTTCACAACATAGTTCACCATTCTATAACCATTTCCGCTTCGTTCATCTCAAGCCACTAACTGTTCAAGAAACACGAGAACTAATTGTTCAACCTGGTGCAATGCTAGGTTATTCTTATACGGACAAAGCTATTGAATATATTACTAAATTAAGTGGAGGACAGCCTTACTATACTCAAGCTATTTGCTATGAAGCTTTTGAAAATGCAGTGCAAGGAACACGAGATTATATAAGTGATGAAGATATATCTATTGCGGAGAAGAAAATAGTCGAAGATTTTTTTGATAGTTTTTTATCTGGTTTTTGGAATCGTTCCGATGAATTTGAGAAAACTTTTTTGATAGATTTAGCTCGTGCAAATCATAGTATCAATATTTCAAGAGTAAAAATAAAACGTTTATTAGATTGGCAACTGATAAGAGAAGATATTGAAGGAAATTACTTTTTATCTTCAGACCTCATCAAACAATGGATAATGATGGCATCAAGTAAATAATTAATATGCAAGTGACTTACACGATATCAACAGTTGATAGTCCGGAATACAAACGCTTAATTTGTGGACGGACAGACGATATAGCTAGGCTTCTTGATCATGTTCATCAGGGAAGAAGTATAGCATTATTTGGCGAAAGACGAATTGGAAAAAGTTCGTTACTATATGTGATAAGAGATATTATTAATAATCAAATTGATAGCTATAAAGATAGCTTGATTGATTTAAGCTTAAAAAATGCTATTCCTAGCTTCAGTTCAAAAGTATCTAATTATAAAGCTATATATTTAGATTTACAAGCTCTAAACAAGTCTGATTCTGAATCTTTCATGCAGTTTGTTAATGCAAAACTAAAGAATAATAATTTGCTAGATGAATCGTTAAATTCAAATGATTCTTTAAGTTTGCCTTTTTCAGACTTATTTAACAATGTCAATGATCAATTAAATGATGATAATAAGAGGCTGATTGTTTTAATAGATGAAGTAGAGGTTTTGCTGGAATTAAATGAGAGTAAACAAATTTTTAGAAATTTGCGAAGTGTAATTCAATCTTGTTATCGTATTTGCTTCGTAATTACCGGGGCAGATTACTGGCATAAAGAAATTAAGGATAAAACTTCGCCCATTGTCAACAATGTTCAAACTTTTTACTTAAAATCAGCAGCACGTTTTCCTGTAGAAAATTATTTAATAAAAGAACCATTAGAAAATTATTTAACTGGAATTGATATCAATCAAGTTACTAAAACTGTTATTGAATGGACTGAATGCAAACCTTGGTATGTACAGGCAGTATGTCAGACAGTTGTTGAAATTCATGCGGAGTATGGACAGCTACAAAATAATTGGCAAGCTTTGGCTATAAAGAGAGTAGAAGACTCTGTAGAAACAACTCTAAATAGATTTTATTCAAGTGACAATCCTGACAATATATCTCCCAAAATATTAGTTTTATTGGCTAACAAACCAAACTCAACAGTTAAACAAATAGCCCGTATGCTGAGTTCATCAGAAAAAGTAATTTGGGATAAAATAGACGATTTAGAATCTTTAGATAAAGTTCGTAAACAAGGCTCAGAGTATCGGATTGTCGGAACTATAATAGAGAAATGGGGACAGAAAACTAAAGATATTACTTTTGTTAAAAATCGTCACACTCAACTGATAAATGCTTTACCAAAATTTGCTTTTGCTATTGTCTTTTTGGTATTATCAGCAATAACGTACTTTTATGCTAATCCGCCTTTGCATACTTTTAATTGTAAGTTTAATGGCGGAGAGTTATTTGTTCAGATGCCATCTTTATTAGAAGAGAGTGAAAGTGGTGTTGCAAAAATTTTAATTCAAAATATCAGCAAAGCCAAGTTATCTTCTTTAAGTGCAACCTTCAATCCCAAAGATATTGAATACGAACGTGATGGAACTAGTCTAATAAAATTAGACTCTATTGAGGTAGGCGAAACAAAGTCTTTAAAATTGAACTTTATTTCTCGTCCATTAGTATCTGAAAAAACTTTTACCTCAGAAGTTGTAATATCTCATAATACTGCTAAATCTCCTAAAAAATGTTCT
The DNA here is from genome assembly GCF_014696905.1 of Nostoc sp. FACHB-190. Taxonomy (NCBI): domain Bacteria; kingdom Bacillati; phylum Cyanobacteriota; class Cyanophyceae; order Nostocales; family Nostocaceae; genus Nostoc; species Nostoc sp. FACHB-190. The sequence continues at coordinate 22,193 of NZ_JACJQW010000060.1, read as the reverse complement.
TTTAATATTTCTGTAAGATTACTTTCTATAAAAAAATACTGGGGATTGATAAGCCTTTTATTCGTTACTATCAGTGGATTCTTTGCTAAACCGGATTTGCCACAATTAATGATAAATTTGGTTTCTGGTTTGTTTAAGTCACAAGGTGAGAGCAAAAGCTAGTTTTTAACGATGCCAAATGAGCAGTGATACCGAAAGTTACGCTAAGGAATTGATGAGCCGCTTTCAATACTGCGATCGCCACGGATAACACTGTACCAATTGAAGTCTCTGAAATTTAGGAGCTTCAAACCCTTGCTGTACCGTATTAAATTGTTGCACCAAATAATTTAAGCTTCAATTGGCACAGCCAAAACAAGCTTTTTTGGTGATTTTCGGGGTAGAGAGTAATTTTATTTCTGTAATCCTTTTTTAGCAAGGCTTTCAGACTTTACGTGGCGGCTGGTGACAAGCTCGCTACTTTTACGCCTAATAAAGGGTTATTTTTACTAAATTTTACAAGGTTGCCCCTGGTTGCACGAACCTTCTATTTACGCCGATATGCAAGATGGGTTAGTAGTAGCTGATCAATTAGAGGTTGTAAATCCCTTTAAATAAAAATCTAAATTTAACAAATTAACATCTGTTAATTGACAATATAAGTATAATGTGAAGTTTTTATTGAGCTTTAATTAAGGCTTGAAATTGTTGATTATATCGAATTTTATCAAAATCAGAGTTGGTTGCTACCAACTGTTGATAATAGCCAGGATTAACATTGAAAACTTGTTGCAAGTTTTCCAATGCAAGCTCAACATTATCCTGTAAGGCATAACAGCAAGCTTTTCTGTAGTAAATTTCAAAAAATTTAGGTTCAATTTCAAGGCATATATCGTAGCTAGTAATCGCTTCTTGATAGTGATTTAAAGATACTAATGCACTACCTCGTAGAAACCAGACTAAATAGTTGTCAAGCTTCAAGTCAATAATTGTGTCAAAGCAGGCAATAGCTTCCTCATATCGCTTTAGTTCAACTAGTACACTGCCTTTATTAAATAAAGCTATACTATAATGCGGCTGAATTTCAATAGCTTTATCAAAACTACTAATTGCCTTTTCATAGCAATTTAAATACTGTAATGCTACACCTCGGTTACCCCAAGCTTGGTAGGAGTTGGGTTGAAGTTCCAAGGCTTTGTCATAGCTACAAATTGCCTCCTCATAGCGTTCTAAATTCAGTAGTGCTCCCGCTCGACCCTCCCAAGCTTCATGAAATCCTGGTTGAAGTTCTAAAGCATTGTCATAACTGCTAATTGCTTGTTCATATCGCTTCAACTTTTTCAGTGCTACACCTCTGTTGTTCCAAGTTACATGGTCATCTGCTTGAATTTCAAGAGCTGCGTCAAAGCTAGCTACTGCTTCCTCGTACCGTTGCAAATGATCGCACAACAGAACACCTTTAATACTCAAAACTTCATGAGAGTTTGGCTTGAGTTCAAGAGCACGTTCAAAGCTAGTAAATGCCTCCTCATAACGACCTAAGATATTGAATATAATTCCTTGATAATTCCAAACTTCGTAAGAATCAGGTTTAATTTCAAGAGCTTTGAAAAAGCTGCTTCTAGCTTTTTCATAATGACCTATCTTAAGTTGTGCCACACCTTGATTAGCCCAAGCCTCGTAATTGTCCAATCTTAAGTCAATGGCTTTGCTATAACTGGCAATTGCTTCTTCATAACGCTCTATATTTGCTAGTACAGCACCTCGCTTGATCCATACTTCATAAGAGTCCGGCTTAAATTGAAGGGCAAGCTCAAAGCTTTGAGCTGCTTCTTCATAACGCTTTAGTCCAAACAGTAAATCACCTCGGTAGTTACATACTTCATAGGAATTTGGTTGAATTTCCAAGGATTTGTCGTAGCTAACAAGTGCTTCCTCATAGCGACCTAAATTTTTTAACAACATTCCACGAAGATTCCAAGCTTCATAACTGTCTTGGATTTTTAGAGCTTCGTCTAAACTGACGATAGCTTCTTCATTGCGACCTAAGAGACAAAAAGTTGCACTTTGCTTATAATAAACATCGTAGAAGTCTGGTTTCATTTCTAAGGTATGCTCGAAACAGGAAAGTGCTTCCTCATAACGCTTCAAGTTAAGTAATATATTACCTTTCTGAAACCATGCTTCATATAAAGCTGAATTACATTTAAGAGCTTGGTCAAAACTGACAAGTGCTTCCTCTTCCCGACTTAACAAATGTAATACTGTACCTCGATTACCCCAAGCTTGAGAATAATCAGGTTTAATTTCGAGGGCACGGTCAATGCTAGCAAGCGCCTCCTGGTAGTTGCCTAATTTCAATAACGCAGCGCCTTGATTACCCCAAGCTCTATAATCATTAGTGTTGATTTTAATTGCACGCTCAAAGTTGGTTAAAGCATCTTCATAACTTTCCAATTGAAGTAGTACTGCTCCTCTTTCTATCCAGAATTGATGGTTTTCAGGCTGGATTTCAAGTGCTTTATCAAGATACAAACCTGCTTCTTGATAATGAGCTAATTTATACATTACTTGGCTTAAATCACACCAACCAGAGGCACAATTAGAGTCAATTTCTTGAGCTTTATTGTGACTGGCAATCGCTTCTTCATAACGTTCAAGCCGAAATAAGATAGTTCCGCGATTATGCCATACTGAATGGTTTTCTGAATTAATTTCTATAGCTTTATCATAACAAATTAGTGCTTCTTCATAACGCTGTAATTTTTTCAAAGCTAAACCACGTTCGTTCCAAACTAAGCAATCATCAGGTTTAATTTCTAGTGCTTTGTCGTAACTAGCAACTGCCTCTTGATAACGAGCTAACTTAGCTAATGCCTGACCTCGAAGACTCAAAACTAAGCAATCATCAGGTTCAATTTCTAGTGCTTTGTCACAACTAGCAATTGCTTCCTCAAAGTGACGTAATCTATATAAAGCAAAACTTCGGTAGTTCCAGCTTAGATAATCATCAGGTTTAATTTCTAGGGCTTTGTCGTAGTTAGCAATTGCCTCTTGATGTTGATTTAAGCCATCGAATACTCTGCCTCGACCATACCAAATTTCGTTGGCATCAGATTTAATTACTAAGGCTTTATCAAAATCAGAAAGTGCCTCTTCATAACGTTTTAGGTTAACTAAAATATCTCCTCGAATGACAAAAACTAAATGTTCATCAGAGTTGATTTCTAGTGCACGATTTATGCTGTTAAGTGCTTCCTCATTTCGATTTAATTTAATAAGCGCATTACTTCGATTAGCCCAAGTATAGAAGTCGTCTGGATTAATTTCAAGGGCACATTCATAGCTAGACAAAGCTTCTTCATACTGATTTAAGTTAAAATATAAATTGCCTAAATGAGTCCAACCTGAATAACAACTGTTTTCAATTTTCTGAGCTTTTTTAAGACTTTCGACAGCATCTTGATAACGGCATAACTTAACTAGCAAATTACCATAATTATGCCAAACAGAATGGATTTCAGAGTCAATTTCTAAAGCTTTTTCATAACAAAATATTGCTTCTCCATAACGATGTAATGACGAAAAAGCTAAAGCTTTGACTGACCATGCGAACCAAAAATCAGATTGAATTTCAAGAGCTAATTCAGCATTACTTATAGCCTCTTCATGCTCGTCTAATTTATTACTTAAAATCCAAGCTCGAAGACCTAATGTTGTATAAGAATCAGGTTGAATTTCGAGAGCCTTATCACAACTTGCAATTGCTTCTTGATAGTAACCTAAATCAGAGAAAGCAGAAGCTAATTTTTCTACAAAAAGATTATTAGTGAATGTATTATCAAGATTATCAACTATTTTTTCCGCCTGGCTTTTTGCTTTTATTAACCAGTCTTTTTTTTGGCTATTTGTGCAGCGTTTAGATTTATAAAAGAGAGCTACAAACTTAGCTAAACCTTCCAATATTTCAATTGGCTCTAGGCAGGCTTTTACAGCCAAATCTATTTGTGATTTTGAGAAATTATAATGAAGCTGAATTTCTCTATAATTAATTGTTTCTGCTTCTAAGATTGCTAAACCAGAATCAACTACTGGTTTGATGTTACTCAAGAACTTTCGTATTGCGTAGGGCAATAATGGTCGTTCAGGTATGTCCAATTCTATAACAACAGCTTGTATAGGAATTTTAACAATTTCATCTTGATTAAAATACTGTCCTTCAAATAGATGTAAAAGGAACTGACGTTGATAATCAGAACGACGAGCAAACAAAAGATGATAAAGAAATTCTACTCTATTTTTCCGCCAATCTGGATTTTCATATTTGGCAATTGGTGAGCTATCATAAGGAACAATTTCCTCGGATTGAGATTCAAAATAATCAGCTAAGTAGTTATGAATCTGCTGAAATTTTTCTGAATTATCTTGCCATAATGACAATTGAAACACATCCCGTGCTACATCATCCAACCTATAACAATGTTGAATACATTCAATAAATGTCTGCTGAATTAACCATTCAAAACAGTTCACTTTGTCATCAGTTGCTATTTGAAAATCTAATCCTTGTTGTTCTATTAAATTCTGAATCAGCTTTCGATCAAACCAACGACAACAAGACGCAAGTTGCACTACTCGCTTTTGAGTAGAATTGAGTCCTTGCAAGAGTAAGCTAACAATTTCCTGGTTACCTCGTGAAAAATCTACTTGGCGAGCCATTTTTTGCTGTTCTCGAATCCAGTTAAGGTAGTAAGGTAAACCTTTTGTAGCTTGGTAAATTTCTTGGAGTTTGCTTGAGGAATCAATAAAGTTAATATTTTCGAGATAAATTTTTGTCTGTTCAGGATCAAATCGTTCTAACTTCCGCTCAAAACTTACCTTATGATCTTGCTGAAGTTTTCGCCAACCCTCCCTATCAAACAAACGTTCACGTCCTGCAACTATTATAAGAATAGGGTGAGGTTTTAGGTTTGTATTAGCTAAAAACTTCCATAGCCATGTGTCAATATTAGAAGCAGCTTTTTCATAAGTGTCCAGTACCAAAACTATTGAACGTTTTTGCGATTTTTGAATTAGTCCTTGAGCAAAAGCTGCTGTTAATTGAGGCACGGGTTCAAGCATTAATTGTTGGAGTTTTTTATCCCCCTTTGTTGCTGAGTGCTGTTGTAGCAGTAGTTTAACATTATCCTTTACTGAGAAAATTTTAATATCTTCATGTTCTGATTTCTCCATTACCTGACTAGCAGTTGTAGCTATATGCTTAAACGCCATAGTCGTTTCAACTGGGTCAAAGCCGAAGCTGAGTAACTCTTTTAACTGCTTTATTTGTTCTGTATCAATTGCTAACTTACCCTCACAAGGTTGTGTTTGTAATTGCTGGAGTGTTTGTTCGTATAACCGATGTAGCGATAAAAACGGGTCATCTGAGGATAAATTTCCTTTCCCAACGGTATTGTCGAGTAAACCATTATACAACTTCGCCATTAAGCCGAGGGGAGAGTCAATTCCTACTGTCAGACCAAAGGAAACAAAAGAAAAGTCTGCTTGTTGACTGTAAGACTCTTGCAATTTTCTTATTAACCTTGACTTGCCAACTCCTCCAATTCCCCAAACGTGAAATAAGACGGGATAAGAAGTGGGTTGAATTAAGCTCTCAGCGAAAGTCTGCTGAAAGTCTACAGCTGATTGCCGCCAAATATAAGGTTCTGAGTCTTTGAGGGAAAGGCTAACACCCTGCGGTGAACTTTGGTTTTGGCTTTCATCTTCCGGATCAGATTCGCCGACTTGTCCAGCAAATATTTCTTTCCAATCTAGAGCTAGTTTTTTACAAATATCTATAAAGTACTGGCGATCTATAGAGCGACCATTAAAAAAACCACTAACAGTTGAGCGTCCTATCTCCAACTCTTCAGCTAGAGCTTTTTGTGTTAACCCATTACGGTTCAAAGCCTGCTTTGCTTTTGTAATTCCTTCTGAAGAACCTTTGAGAGATCGTCCTGCCATAATTTAGTCATACAGTCTGAGATTATTTTAAACCCTTGTAATCAAAGTCATACACAAACTCAAACACCAAAACATAAAGTCATAAATCCTAAAAGTCATACTCAGGCTTGGAATCAAACACGCGCTTGCCACACTAGTAATATGAACTAATGCAAAACAAGATGATTAACAAACAACGCACAAATAAACCAAGCCAACTTGGATGTTTCTCAGGCTCCCAAGTTAGCTTAGTAAATCAAACTACGGAGAAAAACGAAATGGACGAAGAAGCCCAATCGATTACTCCCATTCAATCTCATGATAAGTTAGAACCTGAACTTGATGTAAATCCAGATATTTACGCAAATCAGGAATCTTTTCTTTGGAAATTTCGGCAGTTATGCAAGTTCTGGCAGCCCATACTGGGAACTAGTGCAGCAATAGTTTCCTTATTAGTGACATTAGCTCAAATGTTGTAAGGAGCATATACTCTATCTACTTCTGAAATCAAAGACAAAGGTGATCGCAGTCAGTTTGCTGGATCGCCTTTCCTGTAATACTCAGGAGTCAAGTTGCTTGTTGCGTCCTTAGTTCTAACGTCTCAGTCTTGGATAACGATTTTGAGATGCCGCTTTTTTTTCTTGTTCAGCAGCACGCAATCCTGACTCAATAACAGGAATAAATGTTTGAAAGTGCTGCACAAGCTCAGGTGTTAAATAGCTGGGTTCAACGGGTTCCCATTTTGATGTAGATTCAATATATTCCGCTCTCATTAACTCTTTTCGAGAACTGTTATTTACTAAAACCAATTGCTGATTTTCTAAATAAATAGTGTGTTGATTACCAACAAATCGAGTTTTTTGACTTAGCTTCAGGATGTCTGTCAGAATAGGTGCGACAATTTGAATACGTTCAAGCTGAATGTTTTCGGCTCCAGAGCGGAAGTCTGGTGAGTGCGTCGGTTTGTGGGTTTCAGGTGATTTATTAACCAACGTCTGCGGCTCAATTCTTGTGGGCTTGGCTGGATTCAACAGCAGTGCAGTAATCTGTGGGTCGTCGCGTTTTGGTTGGTAGTTAACTCCTTTGTGTTTTTGCAGTCCTGGCCATGTATAAGCTGCTCCCAAATTTGTGCCGCTAAATTGCTGGCCCTTCCAGGAATAGCTGATACCCTTACTCTTACCGTTGCGTGTTCGACCGTGACGAATTTTCACACTTTCTATTTGCAATCGTTCGATTAGTTGGGGCATGGTCGGAGAATCGGTGGTAGCACGGTCAATAAGTTCTTGAAGCTGTTGTTTGACTGGGCGTTCTTGTGGCGTTGAGCGATCGCCGTTGGTATATTCTCGCTGTTCTCTTTCTAATCGTCTTTGTTGCCCAATGCTTGGGTTACGGGTTAATTTCTCGTGGCTGCTATGGGTTTGCTGTAAACCATAATCTCGTTCTAGCTGCCGAATGATGCTTTCGCTGCGTTTGTAATCCCAGCTATCATGTACTATCTTGCCGTTGTCTAAACGAATGCGGCTGGCGCAGATATGAATGTGGTCGTGCTGGGTGTTGCTGTGTCTGTAAACCACATACTGGTTACTGTCAAAACCCATTTCTTCCAGGTAGCGGTGGGCGATTTCGTTCCAGGTTGCGTCGTCTAGCCGCTCGTTCTCTGGTAGTGACAATGATGCGTGGTACACTACTCGGTCGGCTTCATAGTTCAGTTGACGCGAGATTTTGAATTCAACAGCCAGGGCGCGGGGGTTTCTGCCGCCCATGTTGCCACCAATAAGTTTGGCTCCTTCTTGAGATTGGAGATAATTGAGCAGTCCGCGAAATCCTCGCCCCTTAGTCTGGTTGCCAATCATCGGTTTCCTCATCCTCCTCTTCAATGAAGGTTTTGGCGATTTCTCGTTGGCAGTGTCGCAGCAGTTCTAGTAGTTCTTGTAAGAGTTCTGGATCTGCTGGCGGTGGCATCTGCATTTTGATGGCGGTGTTGGTGGCTTTGGCCAGTTGGTTGATGTTGTTGCCAATGCGCGAAAGTTCTAGATAGGTGGCAACAGTAACTCTGCCCAGTCGCGGCGGTGGTGGTGGAATTGGTCGCAGTAATACACAACGTCTTGTCAGTTCTGCCAAGCTCATGCCCGTATCTTCTGCTTTTGACCGAACCATCTCATATTCAATTGGACTGAACCGCGCTTGCAGTCTTTTGGTGCGGATGAGTGACGACGAAGAACGCTTGGTCATAATCTAAAATCAGACAATGTGCAATTTTGGCGAGGGGTTTCCAAAGGGGAAGTATCCCCTTTGGCAAGCCTGCCGAGTCGAGCGCAGCGAGACAAAGCGCAGCTTTAAGCATGGCTTGCTCCTCACCTGCGGTGTGGGGGGTGTACCAGAGAATTTGGCGAACGCGGAATGGTAGGAAAACGAGTGATGTTGTGCTACGGACAGACTGTTTGTTTTTGAATTATTTCTGGAACAGTGGAGTTTTTTAAAAGTAAAAGGTTTTTGAAGTTTTTTTGTTTTTACTTGTTAACTCTTCGTGAGTTATTATTGCACGCTTGGTGTTTTTGTATTTAGGTTATTTACGTTAATAAGTATTACTATTTTTTTTAAGCTTTATGTAGCAAGTAGCTTGACCTATCTTTAGATAGATGTGTGCTTTGATTCTTAAGTTTTAAACATATCAAAAGTCTACTTTTACTTCAGTGACTAAAGATAAGGTTCCTAAATCTAAAATTCCTGAAGCTATTGATGCTCTGCGGGCTTTGGGTGGTAAGGAATTAGATGATATCCCGGCACGCTCGGCGATTAGAAAAATGCGCCGTCAAATTGAGCGGGTGCTGCGTCTTGGTTACTCCTACGAGGATGTCTCAAAAACTTTGGCTGGTTTAGATATCAATATTGGTGCTGAACGTATTCGCTATTTACTAGGGGAGATTCGCCGCTCTACTCGCAAGAGTTCATCTGCTAAAAGTTCATCATCAAATTTATCTATGGATGATTCTGTTAAGGTTGAAAATTCTGATAGTTCTTCTGGGAATGGTCAGTCTCGAAAACGCCAGAAGTCATCCTCAAAGTCGGTTAAGTCTGTTTTAGAAAGTTCTTCTTTTACTACCACTACTAAAAATTCTGATGAAACTCAGGCGAGTGAGTATCCTAGTTTCTCTCGTCCGGCTTTTGTGCCTCAAATCATTTCAGATGAGGATTTGTAAATGGCTGTTCAATCTAAATCATCGACTGATTCGGCTCAGAAAATTCCGAATAATCAGCCAAAAACTGTTGGGCGTTTAGTTTTGGTGACTGGTGATAAGGGCGGTACTGGTAAAAGTGTGGTGGCGCGAATTCTTCTTGATATTTATCGTCACAGAAATATCAACTGTATTGCTTATGAATGTGACCAGTCGAATCCTCAGCTTTATCGTCACTATAATAAGGTGGCTCCTGGGGTGTCTGGGTTGAAGCTTAATCAGCGTGGTGGTGCTGATGCTTTGCAGGATGATTTAAAGCGGTTTTCTCCAAAAGTTTCTCTGGTGGATCTGCCGGCTGGGGCTGCTGAATATTTTGAGTCGGTGGCGAAGGATATTTTTCTGTTTCAAAATGCCGAGCGTTTGGGTTATCGCATTACTATGGTTTCGGTTTTGGGTCGGGTGAAGGATAGTGTTTTGCAGTTAAAACGGCTGGTAGATTTCTGTGGCGACCGTGTTGATTATGTGGTTGTGAAAAATCTCTACTGGGGTGAGGAACACAAGTTTACTCGTTACAACAATTCTAAGGTGAAACAGTCGGTGGAAGCTTTGGGGGCTGTTGAACTGTTATTGCCTGAGTTATATGACGATATTTTTGATTTGATTGACTCGAAGGATCTTACTTTCCGGGAGGCTTTGGAACATGAGGATTTCAGTTTGAGTAATCAGTCGAGAATTTATGGCTGGATTGATACGGTTGAAACTGAGTTTGCTAAGGCTGCTGTGCAGTTGGGGCTAGAATAATGGCAAGCACTAATGGTAAGGGTAATGGTGCAAATGGGGCGGTATCTCATTTAGATAGGTTGTTGGCAGAAAAGCCACCAGAATTTCAAGCGAAGGTGTTGCGGTTTGCGCTTGATTCTGGGATGAAACAGGATGACCCGGCTTTTCGCTTGGTGCAGTACATCGGTTATTTGGCACAGCTGACTGAAACTGCTCCTAATGATTGGAGGTTGTTGTTTGAAAATTTACAGGCGGAATTGAACGAATGGACTCAATTGACGGCGGAGCAATTGAAGGCGGAGGCCGACCACACGGAGAATATCAAAAATTTAGCGACGAGTTGCAATCAGCTAGGGATAGCGTTGAGCGCATTAAATCTAACGTCGCAGCAACAACTGGAGTTATTGCAGAACTTAATCAAACTCTACGGCAACTTGAGCAATCCCTCGCCAACCCCAACCGAGAAGTTAATCGCACCGTTGCGAGAAGAGTTGAAAGAAGTCAAGGCGATGATTTCTCTCATGAACCAAAAAGGCGCGGTGGATTCAGACGTTAAAGATTGGTGTAGAGCTTTTGTTATCTGGCTTTTTTCTCCGATTACATTTTTTATTCTGTTTACGTTTTATTCACATCTTTTTCCTCTGAGTCTGCCTTATGAGGCTACCCAGTCTCTAGAGCAGATTTTGGAGCAGACTGGTTGGACTAATACTAAGTTGCAACGGGTTGAAAGAAGATTGGGGACTGATCCTAATCAGCGACGGCGGTAAACAATTGTGCTGAAAATGCTATTAAAAATAACTGTGTCTGCATTCCACGAAATAGCCCTTATGTGTAATGCTGCATGAATCACAAGCCAGAACGATCATCTATTGAAACCTCATAAGCGTACAATCGATCATTTCCCAAATTCCACATGAAAAAAACGCTCTTTACTGCTAATCGAATGATACTCAGCCCTTAAATCGGTCTTAACCACAAGATACTTTGTAGCCAAATCAAAATTAAAATCAAAAGTCTCGGTATAAGTATTTACCAGGGTATACTGCTCAATCTTATTTGGATTGAATCTTCTACTCTCAAAGATTGCATTTAATTTGCTGTCAGTACAAAACCATAATGATTTTTCTAGTAAATGAGGATCGATGTCAACAACATTCCCCTCAAAGGTGACTAGTAAATCCGTCGATCTTTCTGTACTGCCTGACAAATTTACGCCTACTTTAGCATCTAACGAAAACACATCGGTCTTCAAGTTTCCACCACCAACCTTTTTCTGAGCATCAGTCTCTATAATTCTCACTGACTTAGCTCCCATCTTTCCAAGTAGAACAATCAATTCATCATCCTTCTCTAAAGCAAGATTTTTATGAAAATGCTCAAGACGAGTAAGTTTTTTGCTGTCGTAAGGATGAAGTGTGTAAGTCCCTACAGATAGATTATTTGTTTTAGGATACCTAGCTTTGGCTATATCAAGATTAATAACTTCCGGTTTATCTAGTTGTTCTAAAATATCTTCTAGTAAGACATCAACCGTTTGTCTAATAATATCATCAACGGCTGATTCATATTTTTTATGAATCTCATTCATGTGTTTTTTAATGGATTCCCGAGATGAGAAAGCCATCACAAACATTACATCAGATACGACAACAATGGGTAAAAGATTTAACTTCAAAAATACTAATTTATTTGCAATAAGAACGTTTGCGTCATAATTCTGGATTACGAATTTTTGTTTTTCATGTTCAAGAACTTCATCTTGATCTCCATGAACTACTTTAATAACTTTCATTTTTGAAAACCTCAAATTGACGAAGATTAACCTCTAACTTCAATATAGTACTTCTTGAGGCTAGTAATCATACTTATAGTTTATGCAGGCTAACTATTTATTATGCAGAAACTTTCTATATAAACCTGATCTATCTTGAAACCCGTAGTTTTTCCTCGTCAGGTTCAAGATGATTTTTCACCCACAAGCGATCGCTAATTTCAAAAGAATTGGAAGTAATATGTTGTTCAAAGACACGAACTCGTTCAACCAGTTCAGTAGTGGATTGATAGTAGATGTGATAAGTAACATCTTCACGTAACCACTGCCACAAGTGTTCAACAGGCATAAAGTCAGGACTTTACACGAAAGAGCCACAACGTGTAATTGATAGCTCAAACTCTTCTCACTTCATTCATGCCCACACGCGATCGCCCTCTTTCAGCCACGACCGTGCAACAGCGATACGACACATTGGCTCTCAAAAGGCTCTCTCTGTCTGGATTTGACGTTGCAATTAAGAAAAAGCATCACCCGCATTGCTTAATCTATATTTCATCAGCCGACTTTTGGGTAAAGCTTTCAGTAAAACTACCTTTAGAGAAAAAAGTCTCTGTATGAAAGCTTGCTTTGTTTTTCCTTTTATAGTACATTTGCACTATATTCCTGGTTCTGATTTCCCCACTTATTTGTGGGGTTTTTGTTGTCTTTTTACGGATAGATGTATTTTTTAGGTAAAAAACTAATTTATCAAAGTTTGGCTGTGTCTTGATCATGTTTACTTTGTTTTAATCGTTGTGCCATTTCTAAAACCTCTGGGTTAGCCGCCAGCCATTGCTGGGCTTCCTGTTGTAAAATCAACGACTGGGACTCTAACATTAGCAGCCGTTGGGCCAGCTGTTCCAGCTTGATTCGCTCCTGGGGCTGTAAGCACAAGTTTTCTGTGGTGCAGTATACTTTCACCCAGTGCCGTGCTTGAGTACTTGCCTGTAGTTTTAGCCGAATGCTTTGACGATAGTCTTCTGGAGTGAACGTTTCTACTTGGGGTGAGTCGAATGGTTCTATCACCGGGGCTGGCAGTAAATCTTCACATCCAGTATTTAACGGTGTAGAAGCTAGTAGCTCTACTGGTACAGACGCTTCAGTGGTTAGGGTAAAGTCATCAGGTGAAACAATGCTTTTAGCTGGCGTAGCGATCGCCAAATTGTTATCAAATCTGCTATCAATCCCTTGTACTACATCTGCAATGTCTGTTTGAGAAAGGTTTTCTGTGTTTGATAAGTCTTGCTTATTGTCATTTTTGACGACGCTGGGCAGAACTAGACATTGGATTTGCTTATGATTAATCACATTTAAGACTTTTGAACAATCTGAAGAATTACAGCTGATCAAAGAATTAGAAATGACTAATGATTTATCTGCTTGATTAAGTTCAGCTATTGGCGTTGCTGGTGGCAACGCTTTTGCTGAACTTAAGTACAGAACCTTCATGTATTGGGGGGGTGTGTAAATTAGGGCTGCTTGTGGCTGTGTTGTTTGTGCTGTCTGGATTTCCGGGTTAAGTTCTTCTAACCAAGGGTCTGGCAGTTGGGGGTATTTTTCTGCTGTTAAATTCGCTGTGTCGCTCTCTGGGCAATCGTTTACAGGCTGTTTTGTTTTTGGTTTTTCTTGGTGGTCGGGATGCCATAGGGGTAGGTAAATTGGCTTGTGCAGGGTTGTCTGGCTTACTCCTTTGCCATACTGGGCTTTGGATGCTGCTATGATTGCCATTGCGCGATCGCTTGTTCTTTCGGGTAATTGTTCTGTGGCTTGTAACTGTAGCACAATGGAACGAATTCGCTCTATTGTCTGTTGCTGCCTTTGTTCGTTGGGGTGTAGGGAGATGATTTTGTTATCATCTACTGTGCCAAATTGTTCTTTATAGCTGTTTACCCGTTGGGGGAAGCCTGGGTAGGGGGTGTAAAATCCTTCACAGCATCTTGCCCATTCTCTAGCTCGTTGTTCGATTTCATGTTGGTGGTGACACCATTCTAGATATCCTGGTGACTGGCAGGCTGTGATGATGATGTAGTCTACTAGGGCTTGTCCGCTTAATTGGCGAAAGACTACGCCGTAACAGCCAATGTCTTTGAGAAGGTCGTTGGTCTGCCCGTGTCCTGTCCACCCTTCACTGATTCTTTCTTCTAGGTCATGTCTCCATTGGTCGATGGCGCTGCGCTGACGGTAGGGAAATCTGATGACTTTTTGAAATTTGGCTAGGGCGATGGCTTCTGTTAATGCTGAGTAGTCTTGTCCTGCTGCTGACCAGTCGGCGGCATCCATTAGGTCTTCTACGTCGTCTGACCAAGGTTCTAAGATGTCATCTAGTATGTATGACCCTGCTTGTAAGGGTAGGCGATGGGCGTTGAAGCTGCTGGGTCTGCCTTGACTGTATACTTTGCAGTTGGGGAAGATTTCTAGTTCTCCTCCTTTGATTTTAAATCCTGCTGCTTCTAGGGTTTGCTTGAGGGTGCAGGCTAGGAGAAATGAGGGTTGTTTTTCTTCAAAGAAATAATATATGTGCAGTCCGCCACTTTCACTTGATTGTATGGGGACTGGTCGGCATAGGCCGATTTCTTCTAGGCTGCCTAGTAGTTGCTTGTATTTTAATAGGTTGTTGGCGGGGTGTAGTTTGCTTTTGCGGTCGATGTCTATTAATAAGTAGCTGGTTTGTTTATCAAACCGCAGTCCTAGCAATACGCTTTGGTCAAGGTATTGCTGCCACAAGTTTCTCGGCTGTAGGGGATAGCGGTTTTCTGTTTGCCAATGTGGTCGTTCTCCAACTTTTGGGGTGGGGGCAAAGATGAATCCCCATCCGTGATTGAAGTGTGATAGAAACCTCTGCCCTATTGGGTCTAATGGCTGTGGCTGGGGTATCTGTTTTGCTATTTTTTTTACATTCGCTAGTCTCATTTCTTTCTCCGATGATGATTGGATTCATCGGAGCTACCCACTGTTAAAGGCATTCACTAGCTTTATTAGTATTAAATGTCACCAACTATTCAAAACAAGAGAAGTCAAGTTTGCTCTTAAACAGTTGTCCCATTAGAAGGACTAAAATCTTTACTTAAAACTCTCATGGTTAGTTTTTTGGTTGATGTCACCTGATAAAGCTGTGCTAACTTTGCCTCAATTACGACCCAGACATTGTTAAACTGAAATTGCATATTTTTATTTAGGTTGGTTGCCTAATTGCTAACCTTATGTCTGGCGTGTGGGCAGCTAACCGATTTCTTGTGACTTACTATCCTTAGTTGACTAAGCTATCGGTTTAATGCTTGGGGCAGCTTTTAGGTAGTAAAGACAATAGAAATCAGCCCTAGACGTTAGCTCAAGGGTAGAAAATGCAGCTTTTAACCGAAAAAGCGAATATATCACAACTTTATCCTCATATATGAGGCATCTAGCCGTTAAATTTGTCCCTCAATTATTTTTGGCTTAATAACTCTTGCCAATACTCCGCATTAATTCAGAGTCGGGATAAATTGTAGTGCTAGATGCCTTTTTTACTTTTTGTCCAAAAAAAGGCATAAAATGTCCCGCCCTGTGTGCTAATATTGGCAACAGGAAAGGTACGAGTGGTGAGTCCTCGTTAGTTTGGAACAATTTGGTTGCTCGACCGCCAAGTCTTAACAAAGCCAAAAATGTTCTACAACGACTCACACCTATTTTGAATATCTGAATATACTGCTCTTGTCGTTTTCGCCTCCTTTGTAAATCGACTTATCTTAGTCTGCTTTGCAGACTTACTTTCGCTAGAGTAGCATGAAAAGCCCCTTGACCGTATAAAAACAAGCTGATTTCGTTAGTTGTTACCTATCCTGGGTAGGATGCTATTTCAGTCAGACAGACATTTTTTCCTGGAAATTTAACTCTAATAGGTCAGTCATAGTTATTGTTAGGATGTTCGTAGCAGTTTTTGTCCGACTGCTACGAACATCTTTTTTGTAAAGTTTTATATTTTTCATCCTTACTCATCGATTAGCTATTCCTCACTGAGCGATCGCCAAAATTTTTGGTGTACTGAATTTTTTAACGGTAATACTGGCATTGCAACTTTTACGCTACATCTTTTACTGTGAAGCCCTTGCTACATTTTTGAATTAACAACCAACGATCAGAATCCTTGTCGAGTACTGGCTTGAGACGAAAATTAAACACATCCTCCCACACTTCTACACCGTAAGTAGAAGCAAAATTAATCTCAAGCTCTTTAAAACGTGGATAGTCCCGTTCGCTGATAGCTGCCAGCATAGGAAGTAGTGCGGTTAATGGTATTTGGGTTGCTGTCTCAGTCATCTGGATAATCCTCAAAAATACAAATAATTGGTAGAGGTTCGTCTTCTGTGTCGATGATTTCGACCAATCGCTTACCTATGTTCCTGGCTATTCTTTTACAGCGTTCCTCGGATACTGCGGCTGACCATTGCCTAGTTTCTTTTAAGGGGTCAAATTTGCCTTTAGATCGCTTTATCTCTTCGCTTGGCTGTTCTTCTTTGGTCAAATTATCTCCTTATTTTGTTGTGAGCGATCGCTTAATCCTCGCTCCATTCCAATAACTCACAGGGCTGGACTTTATAACAGTCACAGATTTTGTTCAGTGCTATTCCATTGGGTATTTGCTCAGGATTGTCGCACAGCGCGTACACTGTGGTTTTTGATAGTCCAGTCTCTTTCATAAATTGATAGCGCGTGATTTTGAGCTTTTCTTCAATAAACCTCCTCACAATGTTACGAACTGGCATGGCAACCTGTCTGGTATTATCAGACTCCCATTTAACACTATGCCAGTTAAGCTTGCAATTGTCGGCCAGCTTTATATGGTCACTCGTCTTGACATTACCAGATATCCTGTACTAGTATCATAGTGCTTGGGTTATCGATACGTCAATAACTCAGACAAACATGATTATTTAGCTACGAACGCAGGTTATTTGCATTGCGTCCGCTCTATATCTGCGGTCGCGGTAATTGTGCGTGTCTGCATCATCAAAGAGGATTCATGTACATCAATTTAAGCAATTTAGAAGCAATCCGTGAGCTACCAAACAAAGGAGAAATAATGCTGACATCTAATCAGATTAGGCGTTTACAAACTACAGAATGCTGGCTTAGAGAAATTCGAGATTCAGAAGAATTTAGGCAGCTAAAATACTATCCAGACGTAACGCTTAGTGATGCAATTCAAGCAATAGGCGAACTACTTAATGAACACCAACTCTGTGATTACAAGCCCTCAAATTTTACTGATTCTGAGTGGCTAAAGTATTTAGAACAAAAACCAATAATGGATAAGAAAAATGATTGATAAAGAGCTAGTAAGATGTGTCACGCTATTGACAATGAGCAAGACTTACTGGATTGATGGAACGCTGTACAGATATTTAAGCTGTAGTGACAGTATCCAACATACACAATATTATTTCCGTCCTTTACCGCATCAATCTAAAAGGGTTGACTTAAAGCTCAATCGTGACAAGGTGCTAAGACGTTGTTACGAAATTCCCAGTCTATATAGACAGCACACAGCAGAGATGAATAACAACTCAATACAGTTGAGTTTGTTCTAAATCAGAGTAACAAATATTTTCTAACGCAGTGCTATGACTGCATCAAATAGGCGATTTAGGGGCGTATACACAGGGGTAAATCAAAAAGTGTCAGTATGTCTGGAAAGCTGACAAGCTCTGTTATTACGTGGTTATAGCCTTTCAAGTCAAGGCTAAAACATTTGTCTAACGTCAAAAATCCAAGGTTATTGATAGTGTCTAGCTAATTTAGCGTATCAGATAACTGTTTCTATCTAATTTAGTCTGTCAAATAACCTGAATTTCCGGATAGTCTGTCAATTCTATACACACTTAAGTAATCAAACAGAATCAATGTGGCTACAAAACAATATCTAACTAAGTATCGCCATCTCAAACAGACTTACGAACTCATCACAGAAAAAGACATTTCAGATATCACTTGGTATCGCATAGTTGCATCCTTAAAACAATATTTCTCGCTGGAAATTGAATCTTTACAAGCTAAAAATATTGTTGAAACCTATGCAGGAATGAAGCGCAAGTGTCCAGCCTTTTCTTTTAGAACCTCTGATTTTAATTCTCGCTGGCAAGCCTTTAAACACTTCTATGATGCACAGTTGGTTCAATACACAGGTCAGCAATTCCTGAGAGTGCTTGCAGACTATTTAAAAATCAACCTTGACGATGTACCGCGCAGCACTCGTTACTACTGGTTTAGTCAAGCCGGACTATCTTTTAACGCCCTTAATACTTATCACAGCAAAGATTTAGCTCTTGTCGCGTTTGTTGCTGCTAAATGGGCAATCAATAAGCGTTCGCAACCAGTGAAATCTGCTGAACCAAAAGTTTTGACACTAGCCAAATAAGGATTAATTACCATGTCTGACAAATTTACTAATAACGTCCGCGCTCGTTTGTACAAACAGGGTTATCAAGGATTTACCAAGGACGATTACACTCAAGCCGCCCTCGCTGTTGAGTGCGATGACCTCAACAATCCCACCAAAGAACAATTGAGCCAAGCTGTTGACTATCTCAAACTTCAAGGGGCGACAAGCCAATTATCTGTAACTGATGAAAGAGTTGAAGAAAAATTTCTACCCCAAGTAGAGGCCGAGACTGAAATTGAAACAGGGACACTTGCAGTGGCCCCTCAAGATGTAGGCGAGATGATCACGAATAAAGCCTCACAAATGGGTGTAATACTTTCAGAGCAACAAATCAATGACATAGCCGATAGCGTTGACACCTCAGCCAGCACCTTTGACGAAATTCTCGAACAGGTAGAAACAGCACTACTGGCTTATGCTGACTTTTCAGCCAATCAAGTTGACGCAAAGATTGACCAGACGTTGACCAGAGTAAAAGAGCGAGTAGTTAATCGCCATGAACAAAGCAGAGACAAGCTATCTCGTGGCTTAACGGGCATTAGTGCGGCTTTGGAGAATAGCCGTAATCAAACTAAAAGCCAACTTTCCGGGATACTCACCAGACTCAACGCGGCTCAATAGTGATGAATTAACACTGCTTGAGTGCTTGGTAATTCGTTGGTCAAGAATGAATTACTTCAAGAGAATTGCTGTTAGTTTGGGTGTGCTTGCTGCTATGATTTTGCCCTTACATTACTGGGTATACCTGCCAATCAGAGAGCATCACAACTATCAGCAATATCTCAAAAGAAGACAAGCCATTGAGCAATATGTAAGGCGAATGCAGTATCACTGTCACAAAATATTTACACCCGAAAAAGAGTATGGCTGTAAAAAATTCAATGAAGCTCAAGAATCAGGTAACTTCCAAATCTCGCCACCTGGAAAGTCAGTTAAAAAATAAGTTTAACGCCTCTACTAACTTAGTAGTCAGAGCATTAACAGGTGATAAATCAGCCCTTAAGCTGATAGGACAAATGGGGAATGACGGGGCAAAGATTAGTGAATTCGCCCCACAAGTAAGAGAGCAAATGTTAGCTGCTATCAAAGGCACTGAGGACTTAAATTTAGTCCTGAGCGATATCTATAAACAGGCTGGTGTTAGCGGTGAGAAGATTGAAAGAGCAGTGCAGTCAGCAATTTTAGCTGACACTCATTTAGCGAATATCCTAGAAGAAATGAAGCTTGATTTCGCTTCATCCCAGGATAAAGAAACGCTACGCCATCAACAAGCAACAGACCACATCAAACTCAAATCATGGGTTGAGAAACACATGATGCAAGTTGATGGTGAATATAAAATGTTGCAGACGGAATTACAGACCGACATTAGACAGCAAACAATTGACCTGCAACATGATAAGGAACTGGGCAAGTATTACCTAGAAATGGGTGATAAAGCTCGTAATGATTTCAAGCCAAAAAAACAATATGCTGGGCGTTCGATTGTCCAAAAAATCAAAGATGCTCTACTAGGCTTCTGACAGTTAAAGCCCGACAGCCACCGCATAAAGTTACTGTCGGGCAAGTAAATATCTTGGTGTTAACATGACATACGACATTGAAGATAGTAATGAAGAAATAGTAAGCGAAATTGCTCCAGATACGCCGTTACCAAAAGATTTAATAGAACATCTCCAATCGCGCAAGCAACACCGTAAGGATGTCATCAATACAACTGATAAATTGACGAGATTCTTTGTTACTTGGTCGCTAAATTCTACAGGATTATTTATAGCTAAATATCTCTTAATAACTGGCGGTGGCGTTAACTTGTGGCTGGCAATTACGCTCTCGTTTTCTATATGCAGTGTTGGCTCTCTGGCTGGGTTAACGGGCTTGAGAGTTAATTACAACAGTGATGGACTAGAGGTAGATAATATGCAAAATCTTTTTAAAACTGCTGGTGGCTTGGTGTTTGCAGGTATCACCACTTGGTTAGCTGTCAAAGACTATCAATATTTTGAGAATTTAACTAAAGAAACAGTCTCCCAGATTAGCCAAGATATCCAAACTATTGAGAAACAGAATCCACAGTCAGACCCTTGGTTAAGTATTGCAGTCGCGTTGGCTTTATTCATTAGTTCCATTGCAATTATTTTTAGGGGACGAGAATGAAACAAGGTGTTTTCGAGTTAACGCTGGCTGGTGTGTGTGGTGTAGCCGCAATCATCGGGCTGGCAACATCGCAAACACGTCAGCCCTACGATTTGACACAGATTCAGTTCTGCCCCAGGTCAGTTAATGGTGTAGAAAGTCAAGTAGCACTGGATAAACGTTTCTGCAACCAACCGCGTTTTGTTCTGACGGAAGAATGGCGACGCTACGGGTTGTATGGTAGTATCATTCCCTACAAGGGTGATGCCATTCAATGGGTGCGTGACTTGCCCACAGACAACCCTAATCAGTTGTTGGGATATGGAATTGCGGTTACTGGGTTATGGGGTATTGTGGGCTGTTTGGTCGTGCGTTCGCAAAGGCTCAAGCGCAGGGATTATGAATTGGGGGAACTGGAAAAGACTGCTGACTATGCAATTTGGCAGCACAATAAGCATAAACGTGAAGTTAAGCAGCATTCGACCCAGCTTTACACTGAACGTTTAAAAGATGGGTTGTCTGGGCTGGATACAGAGGAACGTTTAGCACTGGGACTGACTGACTCAGAGAACGAACGGGCTAAGGCACGTATTCAGCTTGAGGATTTTCTGAAAGCTCGTGCTGTGAATCATTCGGTGATGGATAAAACTATTGCTGAGAATTTGAGGGATAAGGCGAAGGCGGATCAGGAACGTGGGAAGATTGAGGGGAAGACTAAGGCAGCGATCGCAAACAGTGACAACCATCCTTTGACTGACCAACGCCTCATCAGTGATTTAATCGAAGCACTCAAGAATCATGAAGACGGCTGGCTGTGGAAGATTATCGACAATCAAAAGCCCGTTTGGGTGTTAGGAGAAGCGGGAAGCGGTAAATCAACTTTAGCCGCTTCGATGGTCATGCTGAGACAATATCTGTTTGATATGCCCTTGTATCAGCTGATAGATGCACACGCTGGGGAGAATCTGAGAAACGCATGGAAATATTTAAGCCCTCAGTTGATAGCTAAAACAGAGGAAGAAATAGGACAAGCTTTTGATGATGCGCGTGAGCGATGGCTGGACAGAATTAATAATCAACCTGATAAACTACCGCAACAGTTACTAGTTGATGAATTTACTAATTATTCTGAGTCAGATATCACCAAGGAACCTGCTAAAAAGTTTGTGAAAGCATCTCTCAGTGACCCTAGAAAAGCTGAGGAAAGATTAGTTTGTATTGCCCATTTCTTCACTAATACTGCTGTTGGTGGCAGTGATGGAACTGCCAAGGGTAGAGCTAGAGGCACTATTCAAATTGACCGCAAAACAGCAGATGGTAAAATACCTTTAAAGGTGGCAATAGTTAACGGTTTAAATAATTCAGAGGGTGATGCAGAAGTAGACAAAAAAGTGACAATTCCTAGTTGGCTGACTCCTCTTAGTATTCACAAGCATTTTAATGGTCAGCCAATTGATTTTGAGGATTAATTGTTAGAAAACTAATTTTTTAGCTGTTCAGAACTGGGGTAGAGCGGGTGGCGTAGCGGAGTGTTGGGGGCGGGCTGCTGAGTTTTTGGCTACTTCACGAGTAAATTGTTGCCCGTCCCCGACACCACCCGTTCTAAACGAAGTGTCCCCAGTTCGCCGGGGCATCACGATCAGATCGGGTAGAAGCATTTTTGATATAACTGATAGCAACGATTTTCCATCCCTGGTATAGAAGTGAGTATAGACAATTTAACAAGCCACTCATCACTATATATAAGCCAGATTTATCAATTGCTGGGTGTAGAGAATTTTTCGGCGGTTAAAAGATATAGCGTTTCTCAGTCTGGTGAAGTACAGTAGCAACAATGAGTAAACCAATTATAAATATCATTTAAGGAGACTTGGCTAAAAGCAGTTTCAATCGCCTTTGCTAAATCTGG
>NZ_JACJQW010000006.1:0-256455 GCF_014696905.1 Nostoc sp. FACHB-190 | reverse complement strand
TGCAGTTTCATTTGCAAATAATGTCGTTTTGAGCAGAACCTTATTTGCAAATAATGTGGTTTCAAAATCGCCTTGTTTGCAGTTTTAGCCCTGGATGTTTGCAGTTCGCTACAATTATCTGTGGAGATTGGGTGTAAGGGTATGGGGTGTAAGGATTTTGAATTTTTTGGGGTACAAACCCCACTCCTAGTGGCTACCGTGCATACACAAGTCAAAAATTTGTAGTATGGAAACCCTATCCCGCCTTGAACTAAAGTTCCAGGCTCACAGCCAAAGTCCACTCAAGTGGACTGGAATGAATTTCTAGTTGAGTCCTCTGAAGAGGACTTGTGCTGTGAGACTCGGAATTAATTCTGAGGCGGGATAGATGCGCTCAACCTAGATTTTTGTATACACGGCAGCCCCTAGTGGGTGGAAAAATCTAAAATACTCGCTGCGCTGTGTCCGCTATACTAACGTCAATATCAAATCCGTGACATACTCCTACACTGATGCTTCGCATACAGTGTAAGCTTCCAAGACAATCCGGCTATTGCGTAGGAGACTCTTGGCTTTAAGAACCGGATGCCCCTCGGCTCTTTTTCTTATTACAATAGCTGCGTTATGGTCACGATCCAAAGAGCAACCACAACTGCATACATGCCATCGTTCATGTAATTTCTTTGGTACTTTTGCGCCACAATTAGAACATTCTTGAGTTGTACCAGAGGCCTTAAAAGGTATTACCAACAAACCAGCATTTTCGGCTTTGTAGCTAATCCCAAGACTTCTGGTGGTGCGCGATGGAATTTTTTGGGTTTATGGGGTTATGTCACAAAAACCGGAAAAGATGAAAATCAGGCTTTAGATTTTACTACCAAAGTTTATCAAAATGTGCCTGTGTTACCCAAGACTGCTCGTAACGCCACGGAATTGTTCTTTAAACAAGGTGAAGGAGATGCGTTACTTAACTATGAAAACGAAATGATTTTATCAAAACAAAAAGGCGAAAAGTTTTCATATATTGTCCCTGATGTCAATATCTCTATTGAAAATCCAATTGCTATTGTGGATAAAAATGTTGAGCAACACAAAAATCGAGAAGTTGCAGAAGCATTTGTGCAGTATCTTTACACTCCAGAGGTTCAACGCGAGTTTGCCAAAATCGGATTTCGCCCCGTTAATACCGAGATCGCGCAAGAAGTAAGTAGCACTTTCCCTCACATTAAAACTCTGTTTAAAGCTGAAGATTTAGGTGGTTGGAACCAAATTCAACAGAGGTTTTTTAATGAAGGTGCTATTTTTGACAAAATTCAAGCCGTTAAGTCTTCAAAATAGACAGGTGAGTAAAAATTTTCAGAAATTTATTTTATAACCTACATAACAAGGCACAATAGAACCACGATTTATCCTATAAATCGTGGTTCTAAATCTCTAATCTTTAATAACTCACATAGAATTGCTAGAGCCTACATTCTTCGATAAGTTAAATATTACAGCAAGAATCAGCATTTACAAAGCCAAAATCTAACTAGATTGGCTATGATGAGGAGAAAGTTTTGAATGAAATCTGAAACTATGCAACAGCCGAGTGAACCAGAAAAAGACAAATTTATTTCTCCTCGCAGTCGCTACTATGGTCAGGTTAAGCCAGAAAACTTGATTTTTAATGCGAATCTCCAAGAATTTGCTCAAAAAGTAGGCATTATCACTAGTTTAGAGACAAATGGCAAGCTCACATCACAGGAAGCTTATAAAAAAATTAAATCTCTTTGGAAACAATTGAAGCGTAGTAAAAAGCAACTCTTCAATAATAATGATTCATCAACATCATTATAAAATTCTTTTTTCAAACTTTTTTAAATCGCCGATAATTACGATAAACCGATTAAAAATATCAGGACTTAAATTTAGTCAATAATTAAGTCCTGATCAATTAAACTCAAATTAATTAACAAGGTTATTTCTGACAAAACCATCTAGGGAATTTCTGACAGCATTAATGTATGCTTGGTCATTTAAAACTTGTGATGGTAGTTTGTTAGCTAAAACTGCGCTACGAACAACATCTTTAGCACTAATTTGTCTGGTTTGATAAGCTTGAAGCAAACTAGCATAACCAGGAATTCCCTGATTTCTCAATTGCCCTTGATAAGCCAAACCTGCAATTTCAAAAGGTTTGATTGCATTAGTGACTTCTGAAATACCACTTAAAGCTTTGGAATTATTTACTACCGTTTCTCTGCTATAAGCAGGACTGAAAGTAGTAGATATCAATAAGAAAGTTAAGCCACTAAAAATTATACTTTTCATTGTAGGTTTATGCGTGTGTGATCAAGTGAAGTAAAGCAAATTTATCCATGCTTAAAAAGCACAAAGATATTTAGTAAATTTATCGATTGCCAGATAAATTACTTGCTTACAAAACTTAATATCATTTTGTCTTGAAAATTTAGTAAGCGACCTCTTCCTTTAGGATATTAATTATGGTGTTTTCAATAACAATTTTTTCTAAGATATATGTCTAATGAAATATTGACAAATTCAATAAAATGTTAATCAGTAAAAGCAATAAAAAAGGGAATTAGGAATTTTTTAACTCCTATTCCCTCAACTTAAATATCGATTTTCACTATTAGACGGAGTAATAAGCGGGAAAAGATTTAGCATGTTTTGGTTTGACGTAAACCTGTTGTTGTGGTTCTAACTGCAATTCGTTGAAGCGATCGCGTGTTAGATGTGCTGTCACAACTTGACCATCGTCTATAGTTAATTCCACCTGAATTTCCCAACCCAGATGAATCAGACGGCTGACTTTAGCTGATGCTGTTGCTTCTTGAGCGTGCTTTTCGATAATCACATCTTGGGGACGCAAAAAGACTTCTGGGTGTCCTGCATTAAACCCGGTGCTTTGGAAAATTCTGGCGGTGTTAGGTAAGACATTCACCGGGCCGATAAAACTCATCACAAATGCGGAAGCGGGATTGTCGTAAATATCTGCGGGTGAACCTACTTGTTCTACACGTCCTTTATTCATCACCACGACTTCATCCGATACTTCCATCGCCTCTTCTTGGTCGTGGGTGACAAACACTGTAGTGACATTCACCTCATCATGAAGATGGCGTAACCAGATTCTTAAATCTTTCCGCACTTTCGCATCAAGCGCACCAAAAGGTTCATCCAATAATAATATTTCTGGTTCTACAGCCAAGGCTCTTGCTAATGCTACCCGTTGCCTTTGACCACCAGATAACTGTGAAGGATAGCGATCGCCTAATTCCTTTAATTGAACTAACTCTAATAACTGTTCAACTCTTCCCTTGATTTTTTTATCTTGAACTTTGCGAATTTCTAAACCAAAAGCAATATTTTGCCGCACAGTCATGTGCTTAAACAACGCATACTGCTGAAATACAAATCCAATATTGCGCTCTTGGACATTTTTATATGTAGCATCTTTGCCAGTGAGGATGATTTTACCGCTATCGGGCATTTCTAACCCGGCAATTAGTCTCAATAAAGTAGATTTACCAGAACCAGACGGCCCTAATAATGCCACTAAAGACCCACTCTTAACTGTTAAATCAACTTGATCAACTGCTTTAAAACTTCCGAAATGCTTGGATATATTATCAACTACTATGCCCACTGCCGTTATCCCTTAACTAATTAACTACGGCTTATTGCTAGGTTTACCGTATTGTATCTAACATATACCATTGGTAACAAATTAAATACAAGTAAATTTTGTCAATATATCTTTAAGTAGAAGTAAACATAGATATAGGAATCCGATTTGATTTCTGAATCTATTTGTGTGGTGCGCGTTCGCAAAGCGTCTCGCAGAGAAGCGCAGCGCAAGCGCGATAGGCAGGGAGTAGGGAATGGGGAGTAGGGAGTAGGAAAGCAGCTTGATCTGAGTGTACTGATTTTTTCATAAATCAAATATGAGTCCTATATCACTAATTTCCAACAAGAAAAAAAAGACAAAAACCCTACTATCAAGTGTGACAATAGGGTTCAAAAAGGAAAATATTTCCTGATACTCAAGCTAAGTATTGTTAGTAGTTTGTTAAACCTGGTGGTGTAATGGCTTGTTCTAAATCAGCACCTTGAAAGTTTGCACCTACAATACTTGTACCTGTCAAATCAGCCTTCTCCAAATCGGCATCAAATAAGTTAGCATTATCTAAATTTGCGCCTCTAATGCTGGCTTTACCTAAATCTGCGCCTTGAAGATTAGCACCTTTGAGGTTAGTTCCTTGTAAATTTGCTCTTTCTAAATCAACACCTTGTAAATTTGCATTTTCTAAATTCGCATTTTGCAGATTAGTATCTTTTAGTGCTGCTCCTATCAGGTTACAACCAACACATTCATGAGTTGTCAGCAAATGTCTGACATTTTCTGCCACCGTTTTTACAGGTGCAGGTGTAGCTTCTGTTGTTACTTCTGTTGTTACTTCTGTTGTTACGGGTGGTGTTAATGATTGAGCCTTAGCAATGGGTTGATCAAATAGCGAAAATCCTGCCACTAATACTACAAATAATGCGGCTACTAAGCAGTTAGTTAGTGTTTGAAAAATTGATTTCTTCATGCTACCTCTTTTGGTAAATGCTGAATTTTTGAGTTCATTAGTTGATATTTACTGTAGATAAGTTGATTATGAAAAACAAATACTATTTTTGTTCAAATCTATAAATTCCAGTGATAGCTGCTGTAATGCTGAGGCATGAAGGAGGCAGGAGGAACAATAACCCGAATTTCTCACGTATGGGTAGTGGGTGTGGGGAGTGTGGGGAGAGGAGGGGGAAAGATTTCTTCACCATCCTCCCACACCTCCCACACCCCTGGATTTCTCTCTTGTGAGAAATCCAGGAATAGGAATAAATCTATTTTTTCTTTGCCGGGAATCAGAGAAATTTTGACCGATTAAGTGAAATATGAGAGCTTTTGTAGTATATATGTAATATGTTTTTGAGGAGTTCATCGGTAATGACAGCCGTAGAACTGGAAAATTTACGCAAGACGTTTACCTTAACGCAAGGTTGGGGTAGAAACCGCAGACAGACTGAGATTGTGGCGGTGGATGATATTACGCTGAGTGTTCCCGATGGTCAAGCGATCGCATTTATTGGGCCAAATGGTGCAGGCAAGTCTACAACCATTAAAATGCTCACAGGTATTTTATATCCCACATCTGGGCAAGCTACTTTGCTGGGGTTAAACCCTTGGAAAAAGCGGCGAGAATTGGCTTATCAGACTGGGGTAGTGTTTGGACAGCGATCGCAACTTTAATTGTGAAAAAAAGTAAAAGCTAAATCATCCGATAGCCTGTTGACTCAAGCAGATTAGCTATTATCATATAATGACTGTTAGCTAATCTAATAGTTAGTAAAACATATTAAAGCTTCCCCTATGAAAGTTTGGCATAGACAACTAGGCGATCGCATCAGTCAGACGATTTACCATTATTTACCTGCCTTCCGTTGGCGGAATTTTCGGTTGTTTTTTGGGGGACAGTTACTATCTATGTCTGGGACATTTATGACCCAGCAGTTAACTATTCCTTGGCTCGTCTATGATTTGACTAAATCAGCTTGGTTGTTGGGTGTGGCTGGTTTTGTACAATTTTTACCGACGCTATTATTGATTCCTTTTTCGGGAGTATTATCTGATCGCTGGAGTCGTCGTGACTTGTTAATGATAGTGCAGATATCAGGAATTAGCGTCTCTTTAGCCTTAACAATTCTGACCTTTACGAATTTGATTACCTTTCCCATCCTCTTGGCCTTGAGTGTACTTAACGGTTTGCTCAAGGGGTTAGATATGCCGGTGCGTCATACCATTGTTACTGAAACCGTAGATGATAAAGCTGATTGGAGTAATGCGATCGCGCTCAATTCAGTCATGTTAAGTTCCTCCCTCGTATTAGGCCCAGCAATGGGAGGGATTTTGATTGCAACCCTCGGAGTAAAATACTGTTTTCTCTACGATACCCTCAGCTACATTCCTGCTATTTTTACCCTGTTAGCAATGGAATTAAAAGCCAGACCAATGCAGAATCTTACTAGCTTCCGCGATACCTTTGCAAAATTACGGGAAGGCTTTGAATATGTCTCTCAGTTTCATCCTATCAGAGCCATTTTATTGATGCTGGCCTTACATGGTTTAGTCGGGATGTCTCATGTCGCACTTATGCCTGTATTTGCTGTCAAGATTCTCAATGGAGATGCAACTACAATGGCTCACCTCAGCACGTCAGCCCCCATTGGCTCTTTCTTTGCTTGCTTGTTTTTGAGCATCAGACGAGGCATCATCGGATTAGATCGTGTAATTGTTACATCTCAAGTATTGATTGGGATGAGTCTGATATCCTTTTCACTCTCGCGTCACGTTAGTTTATCTATCATTATTCTGGTGTTTGTTGGTTGTTTTTCTATTCTCAGCATTACCAGCAGTAACATGATTATCCAAACCCTAGTCGCTGAAGATAAACGTGGAAGGGTAATGAGTTTTTATGCCTTAGCAATGGTAGGTACAATGCCCTTTGGAAACCTCTTAGCTGGAACATTAGCCCAGCATTTTGGGGCGACTGAGGCCTTGATTATTTGTGGTAGCTTGTATGTCTTGGGTGCGTGGTGGTTTTATGCACAATTACCAGGAGTCAGACATTGGATAGCTGGCGAAACAAAAAGCTTGTCTTGGAAAAAGTTGAATTAGCTTTGTAGTTTCTGTACAGATGTATTGACAAAACTTCCGCACAAATGTTGTCTGTAAAGAATGGGTGTGAGGGTTTTTAACACCTGAACCCCTACACCCTTCCTTAATCCCTTGATTTTTTTTACTGATAAATTACATCTTGATCAAGAAACAGAGCAAAATTTTAGAATATTTAAAATTAAGCTCTATTTCTCACTGCATCAGGTGTAATTGCTGCATATTCTTGAGCCGTTAATGTGGCTTCTTTAATATTGACTTGTTTCGGTACAACTTTTAGTTGATATAAAAGGTCAGCAATCTTTTGTTGAGCATTGATTACTTCTTCGGTAATTGGTCGCATATCAAACTTTCTTCTGGTCAGTGCTAATTCCATAGTATCTACATCAGTCTTGACCTTGGGAGCCAGGATTTCGGCTGCTGCACGTCTATTTTTATTCGCCCACTGACCAACTTGATAATATTCTTCTAAAATCGCTTTGAGCAAATCAGCATTATTAGTGGCAAAATTTCTAGATGCTAAGTAATAACTTCCTGGTGTATTAATTCCTTGGGCATTTCGTAAAATCCGAATGCTACCTTCTCTTTGAAGCTTAATCAGATTCGGATCGCCTTCTACAAAAGCATCTACTGTCTTATTTAGAAATGCTGCACGTCCATCTGCAATTGGTAAGTTTACAGATTCAACATCACTAAGTTTTAGTCCGGCTTTTTCTAATGCTTTCACCACAAAATAGGTCTGAGCCGTACCTCTGGAATAAGCAATTTTTTTACCTTTAATATCTGCCAATGTTTGAATAGGCGAATCTTTTAATACAACAATTGCCGAACCTTCTCCTGTTCCGGGTGGAGTGTTAACTAAATAAATCAAATTTGTGCCAGCAGCCTGAGCAAAAATTGGTGGTGTTTCACCTGTTGGCCCCAAATCAATACTACCGACATTTAAAGCTTCTAATAGTGGTGGCCCAGATACAAACTGAGACCAAGTAACATTAATTCCTTGTGGATTTAGCCGTTTTTCGATCGCACCTTTTTCATGGGTCAAATCTCCTGAAACTTGATAGCCAATCCGCACAACTTTATTACTTGTACTTTTAACATTAGTTGTGCTGACATTACTACTACTGGTACTAGCGTTGTTTTGGCCACAACTGACTAAAGTCGTAAACGAAACTAACCCATAAACAGCATAAAGTAAGTCTCGTCTGGATATTCCATAATTACCAATTTGGACTTTTTTCATAACTTTTGACTCAACTTTGAGTCTTATAGATGTAATAGGTGAAAGGTTATAAATAATAGGGATTTCAGAGCTTCACTGTGAGCTTGTCGAAACTCACAGCGAAACCCTTACAACCATTCTTAATAGACAACCTTTGTACGTGAGTGCTGATAGTATCAGCACCTTTAAGAAAGTACTGCTTCTACTTCTTTAGACTCGGCTTTTTGTTGGAGAACGTTGGGGACTTCTGCACTGAAGGCTTCACCATGAACGACTTCTGAACGGAAACCATCAACTCCTACTGGAACATCACCAGTAATAGTTGTCCGATAAAGTAAACGTTCAACATCCAAATGATCCAAATCTTGGGGAGCTAAATGCACAGTGGCGCGATTGTCCCAAAAGGCGATATCACCGTTATTCCAATGGAAGCGAGTGGTGTAAGCTGGCTTGGTGATTTGGTTGAAGAATAGTTCTAACAACAACTTACTTTCTTGTGGTGATACACCAACAATATGTGAAGTGAAGCCAGGGTTGACAAACAACGCACGTTCACCAGTTTCAGGATGAACTCTGACGACTGGATGAATGGAAACCAGTGGGTTAACAGCAATTCGCTCGGCAAATTTGCCATTTTCAGGTTGATAGCCACCTCCATTGAAGCGATGTTCCGCTTTTAAGGTATCGGCTAAATCACGTATAGGTGCTGATAGTCCTTCATAGGCGGCTACAAGATTACTCCATTGGGTATCGCCACCAAAACTAGGAACATTAACTGCACGTAAAACAGAGGCGGCTGGTGGGTTAATTGCTGCTGTTACATCTGTGTGCCAAGGGCCTCCACTGCGAAAACCATACTGTCTTTCATATAGTTTCCGGTCTACAGGTTTAAGTTGGGGAAATCCTGGTACTGGTTCAACTTCTCCTAAAGGATGAGCAAAGGTGACTTCGCCAAAACGAGATGTAAACTCGACTTGAGCCGCATGATCAATATTTTGATTCCGAAAGAACAATACTTTCCATTTCAATAAGGCTTTGCGAATCTCTTTAACTTGCTCATCAGACAAAGGACGTTTGAGGTCTACGCCGTTGATTTCTGCACCGATGAAACCAGCTACTTGTTTGACTTCTATATGTTTGTAGCCCATGAAAATTCTCCAGAGTTTGAATGTTGACAGGACTTACGCACAAAAATTTTCTGCGGAGACTGGGTGTAAGGGTTTTGGACATATACACCCCTATACCCTTCCCAAAACCCTTGGTTTTTCGTCTCACTGCGTAAGTCCTAGTTGAGTAATGTTCACACTCCCCTGCTGTCTATGGAATTTTGCTGATATCTCATCAGAAAATTTTGATATTGGGAGTATAACTAAACATATCATACACTATTCCGATAAACTTACCGTAGTATGTGGTTGATATTTAGCAATTTTTTGTGTTTTTGCCTTGATAGTAGTCACCAAGTCGTTTGGATTTTGAATTTTAGATTGGGAAATTGCTGTATTTCAGACTTCAGATGATAATCTCAGTCCGGCTTGCTTCATCAGAGGGAGAATGCGATCGCCAAAAAATTCCAGGTCTTCTTTAAAGTCATAAAAACTCAATTGCAAGCCATCAATACCAGCCTGCTTCAACTGGATAAACTGCTCAACTACCTGTTCAGGTGTACCAATGACTTCGATATTTCCACCAATCGCCCGACGTTTCGGTGCATCTTTACCGACACGACCCTTCCAAGCGTGAGCATCACTGTCAAATCTGCTAAAGCCTAAAGGTGCGTCAGGATCAGCATACGCAACGATCGCATCGTGGTAGTCCCAAGTTTCGCGCTCAGTTTCCCGACTGATCACCATAGGGTTAAGAAGTGTGCGGACTTCGCGCCCAATATCCCGCGCTGCTTGCTTCACTCTTTGGGTATGGGCTGGTAAGAGTGCGATCGCACTAGCAAAATCTGACCCTCCAGGACTAGTAGTCTGCCAAGGAAACTTTGCGTTGTGGTCAGCAGAGGAGCAGAGAGGCAGAGGGGCAGGGGGGAAAGACTTACTGCAAGTTTCTCCCCTGCTCCCCTGCTCCCTTGCTCCCTTGCTTACCTCCACGTAGCAATTTTGGGTTGGTACACTACTAGTAATAAATACAATATCTGAGTAACGCGCCGCAAAAGAAATACCTGCATCTGAACCTGTAGCATTCACCAACACTGGGCGGCCATATTTCGGCTTGGGTGTGACAAAGGCTCCACCAAGTTTCCAAGTGGACTTTCCTTCAAAAGAAAAGTTCTCGTCATCATTCCACAGACGTTGTACCACTTCTAAGAACTCAGCCGCCAGTTCATAGCGATGATCATGCTCAATGCGGTTCCAACCAAACATCTCATGTTCTACAGCCCGATGTCCGGTTACGATATTAATGCCCCAACGACCCCCTGATATATGGTCTAACGTCGCACCATATTTGGCTAAATGCAACGGGTGAATTGGCCCATACAACACATGAATAGTAGAAATGAGCATAATTTTTTGGGTGATGCTTGTCAGAGCAGCTGTTGTGATAAACGAGTCTAGAGCTTCTCCGTTGAAAACACCTCCATAGCCACCCTTGGGAAGCCACTGTGACAGCGCAAATAAGTAGTTAAACATAATTAATTACACAAAGTCATTGCGAATGGAGCGAAGCGAAATGAAGCAATCGCAAGGGCTGGGATTGCTTCGCTTCGCTCGCAATGACTGTAATTAATTTTGCGTGGTTACTTATTCCGGTCATTTATGTGAATGCACCTGGATTTCTTGGTAGCAAGAATTTGGGAAATCGGATCGGTAACGAAACTTTATTGAATTATGTTATCGGTACAGCAGAGCCAGAATTTACGACACCATTGGATATTAATATTGTTGGTGATTATAATGTCGCTGGCGAAACTTGGAATATTTTACCATTATTCCAAAAACTAGGGATTCGCGTTCTTGCCAAAATCACAGGTGATGCTCGTTATCAAGAAGTTTGTTATGCTCATCGTGTCAAATTAAATGTTGTGCTTTGCTCCAATGTAGCTATCCAAATGGCACAAACGATGCAAGAAAGTTATGGGATTCCATATATTGAGGAATCTTTTTATGGCGTAACCAACTTAAACAATTGCTTGCGGAATATTGCAGCAAAATTGAGTTTATCTTTAGAAGATAGTTTTGTGGCTCATGAGTTGCAAAAACGAACAGAAGATTTGATTACTCAAGAAACTGCTGCTTTGGATATTGCTTTAGCTCCATATCTTGCTGATTTAAAAGGTAAGCGGATTATTCTTTCTACTGGCGGCGTAAAAAGTTGGTCGTTGATTTTAGCAGCTAAAGACTTGGGAATGGAAGTTATTGCGGCTACAGACGGCAAAACAACAGACGAGGAGAAAGTAAAAATTAAACAATATCTTGGTGAAGATGGAATAGTTTTGTCAGACACAACTCCCCAAGCATTATTAAAGGCATTACACCAAACAAAGGCTGATGTTTTGATTACTGGAGCTGGTAATAAATATACAGCACTCAAAGCACAGATTCCTTTCTTAGATATTAACCATGAACGTCATCACGCTTATGCAGGTTACACGGGTTTAGTGGAACTAGCACGGGAATTGCATGAAGCGTTGTATAGTCCTATATGGGAGCAGATTAGTAAAGCTGCGCCTTGGGATGAAAAATTCAGCTATGCCAAATACTGAGTGCTAAGTAAGCTAATTTAGGTTGATAAAAATGTAAATGGTCATTTGTCATAACACAAGACAAATGACCACTACAATCAACTAGTACAGTTCGTGCCTATCGATCTATTAATAATCAAAGTCGCCACCGCCTAAGCCGCCACCAGGAGCAGCAGGGGCGGCATCTTTTGGTTCTGGTTTGTCAACTACAATGGCTTCGGTAGTCAATACCATACCTGCGATTGACGCGGCATTTTGGACGGCGGAACGTGTCACCTTAGCGGGGTCAACAATTCCTGCCGCAAACAAATCAACGAATTCGCCGGTTGTTGCGTCGTAACCGACATTGAATTCTTTCTCTTTGACTCGTTCTGCAATCACCGCACCATTTTGTCCGGCATTTTCCGCAATTCGTTTGAGAGGTGCAGCCAAAGCGCGAGAGACAATTAACGCACCGATTAATTCTTCATCTACTAAGTTAGCCTTCGCCCAGGTTTCTAACTCAGGAGCCAAATGCGCCAGTGTTGTACCACCACCAGGAACAATACCTTCTTCAACAGCTGCTCTGGTAGCGTTGATGGCATCTTCTAGGCGTAGTTTGCGGTCTTTGAGTTCGGTTTCTGTGGCTGCACCGACTTTCACGACTGCAACCCCACCGGCTAATTTCGCCAGACGTTCTTGGAGTTTTTCTTTGTCGTAGGAAGACTCAGTTTCTTCGATTTGGCGGCGGATTTGTTCTACTCTTGCCTTGACAGCTTGCTCGTTACCTTCTGCTACGAGGGTGGTGCTGTCTTTGGTGATGGTGATGCGGCGGGCTTTACCGAGTTGGTCGAGCTTGGTAGCATCAAGTCTCAAACCAGCATCTTCGGTAATTAACTGTCCACCTGTGAGAATAGCAATATCTTCGAGGATAGCTTTACGGCGATCGCCAAATCCAGGTGCTTTGACAGCCGCAACATTCAATACACCCCGCAAACGGTTGACAACTAAGGTTGCCAGAGCTTCTTTTTCAATATCTTCGGCAATAATTACTAGGGGTCTGCCTTGACGTGCGACTTGTTCCAGAATCGGTACTAGGTCTTGTACCAATGTGATTTTCTTATCAGTTAACAGCAAGAAAGGCTCATCTAGGACTGCTTCTAACCGTTCTGCATCAGTCGCAAAATAGGGAGAAATATAACCCTTGTCGAAGTTCAAGCCTTCTGTCACTTCCAGTTCGGTGGTGACTGATTTACCTTCTTCTAGAGATACTACGCCTTCACGACCAACTTTATCTAAGGCTTCGGCAATTAAAGCACCGACGACTTCATCATTACCCGCAGAGATCGCTGCAACCTGAGCGATCGCTTTGGAGTCTTCCACAGGACGAGCGTGTTCTCTAATTTTTTCCACGAGAAAACCTGTGGCTTTGTCAATACCACGCTTGAGTTGAATGGCATTTGCACCAGCCGCAACGTTTCGCAAGCCTTCTTTGACAATGGCGTGAGCTAATACTGTTGCTGTGGTTGTGCCGTCTCCCGCCGCATCGTTAGTTTTAGAAGCAGCTTGACGAATTAGAGCCACGCCTGTGTTTTCGACATGATCTTCTAATTCAATTTCTTTAGCGATGGTGACTCCATCATTCACAATTTGAGGTGCGCCAAACTTCTTTTCTAAAACAACGTTACGACCTTTGGGGCCGAGGGTAACTGCTACCGCTTCTGCCAGAATATCAATACCTCTTTCCAAGGCACGACGAGCATTTTCGTTGTAAATGATGCGTTTAGCCATAGTAATTTCAGTCCTCTTTAGATTGTGTAGGTTGATGATTGGCTATTTAGGAATGATGAATAATGAATGGCGATCGCCTATGACACAATTGCCAAAATATCCTTTTCTGACAACAGGACATACTCTTCTATACCTAGCTTGATATCAGTGCCAGCGTACTTAGAGAACAGCACTTTATCGCCAATTTTAATATCAATAGTTTGATAGGTTCCGTCATCGTTGCGTTTACCAGGGCCGACAGCGACAATTTCACCTACCTGCGGTTTTTCTTTAGCACTATCAGGCAAAAGAATACCACCCGCAGTCTTTTCTTCGGACTCACTAATTTTGATAAACACGCGATCGCCCAAAGGTTTAACGGTAGATACGCTCAACGCTATAGCTGCCATACAAAATTCTCCAAACTCACTTTTTTGAGGTAAATGTTCAATTCAACTGAGAGGAAAATTCCTCATAGGTTGTGTTTTTCAAATTAAACCCTAGGCATGGAATGGCTTCTGATTAAACTAACTAAGCAATAGCGAGTTAAATCAGAATTGCCGGCAGAGGAGTTAGTACAGTAAGTTTATCGAGTTACCGTACTTTACTGTGTTAAGTATCATGTCACATAGTTTGAAAAAAATCAAGTAGTGCAGTAAAGCCTATATTCCCAGCATTACTTAGAATAACTAAATATTTGTTTTACATATACTAAGTACTTGAATTTTTTGAATGGCAATGCAATACTGCTAAATTAACTACGTTAAATCGGTCAATAATTAGTATTTTAAGGAAGCCTATGTAAGACTTGGAGAGCTAACTTTTCAGGTCTTCTAGAAATTATGCCTAGATGAACTTGGCTAGTTATGTATGTAACTTAGCCTCGCTCATTATCTGGGGAAGATTGCCCTTCCCCATTTCTTACTTTTCAAGGAGTAAATTTCATGAATAGTTCTACTCATCAAGACGCTGATGTTTTGATTATTGGTGGTGGCCCGTCTGGAACTTGGGCGGCTTGGAGTGCAGCCACCAGTGGCGCAAAAGTTGTGTTAGTAGATAAAGGTTACTGCGGTACAAGTGGTGCAGCGGCCGCATCTGGAAATGGCGTATGGTATATACCACCAGACCCAGAACAACGAGAAGCCGCAATGGCCAGCCGAGAAGCGATGGGAGGTTTCCTAGCAGATCGGCAGTGGATGAAGCGGGTATTAGACCGTACCTATGACAACATTAATTCTCTGGCTGACGAAGGCTACCGTTTTAGTGTGGATGCAGAAGGAAAAGTTATCCGTCGCTCTTTGCAAGGCCCAGAGTATATGCGGTTTATGCGGAGAAAGATTAAGCAAGCAGGGGTGAAAATTTTAGACCACAGTCCCGCTTTAGAGTTATTGGTGGATGCAGAAGGCGCGGTAGCTGGTGCTAAGGGGATTAATCGACAAACCGGGGAACACTGGACAGTGAAAGCTGGAGCCGTGGTGATTGCAACTGGTGGCTGTGCCTTTTTGAGTAAGGCTCTGGGTTGTAATGTTTTGACAGGAGACGGTTATTTAATGGCTGCTGAAGCCGGGGCTGATTTCTCTGGGATGGAATTTTCCAATGCCTATGCGATTTCGCCGGCGTTTTCTTCGGTGACTAAGACCCGATATTATGATTGGGCTTCTTTCACTTATGAAGATGGCACAGTAATTGAAGGTGCAGGTTCTAAACGTGGTCGTTCAGTGATTGCTAAGACATTGCTGACTCAACCTGTGTATGCACGTCTTGACCAAAATATGGATGAAGCAACTAAAGCATGGATGCGAGCTTCTCAGCCTAACTTCTTTGTGGTATTCGATCGCGCTGGGATAGACCCATTTACACAAAGATTCCCGATCACTTTGCGTTTAGAAGGAACTGTACGCGGTACTGGTGGGATTCGGATTACTGACCATACCTGCGCTACCTCAGTTAATGGACTTTATGCGGCGGGGGATGCTGCTACTAGAGAATTAATCTGCGGTGGTTTTACAGGTGGTGGTAGCCATAATGCGGCTTGGGCAATGTCTTCTGGCTATTGGTCGGGACAATCTGCGGCTAACTATGCCCTGAGTTTGGGTGAAAAAGCCAGCCAGCGCAGTGTTCAGGGAGTGGGTGCAGCCGGGTTACGTGGCGGCGGTGATCATCAATTCTCTGCTGAAGAAGCGATCGCGGCAACCCAAGCTGAAGTTTTTCCCTACGACCGCAACCTCTTCCGCAGCGAATCTGTATTAGGTGAATCTTTAGAAAGATTAGATCACCTATGGCAAGAAATCCGCCGTAGTAACACACCTTATGATAGCCATATTGTGCGATCGCGGGAAGCAGCAGCGATGGTTGCAACTGCACGCTGGATGTACAACAGTGGTTTGCAACGCCAAGAAACTAGAGGGATGCACAAGCGGATGGATTATCCGCAACAAGACCCCAACCAACAATATCGCCTGTTGAGTGGTGGGTTAGATCAGATTTGGGTCAAGCCTGAGTCGATAGTTGCAAAACGGGAATTAGTCACAGTGTAAGTTTTAGGGATTGAGGAAGGAATGAGGCTATTGCTTGATTTCTTCCTTTTTTCAACGCAGTCCCGATGAAACTTGTTTCATAGCCAAGCATGAAAGAGCGAGTACTATGCTTACTCAGCACTTTTAACTCAGCACTCAGTACTCAGCACTTTCAAGTCAGAGGGGCGCAGAGAATTGAAGAGTTTAGAAGTTGTGAAATCTTATACATGAAATTATTATCTTTATTTAAATTAAATCTTGATTTGCCTGCGTTGCGATCGCGCAATTATCGCCTCTATTTTGCCGGACAAGCTTTGTCGATGACGGGCAATTTCATGACCCAGGTAGCGGTGCTTTGGTTAATTTATCAATTAACCGATTCGGCTTTAATGTTAGGAATAGCAGGATTTTTTGGACAATTACCAGTATTTGCCTTAGCTCCAATTTCGGGGATTTTAGCCGATCGCTACAACCGCCATCGTTTGTTATTGTTATTTCAGCTTGTTGGGATTTCTATCTCAATTATTCTGACTGTCATCACATTTTTAGGTTTGGCTAATTTTTGGACATTGCTAACCTTGAGTACATTATTAGGTTTGCTCAAAGGCTTAGATGTGCCGGTTCGCCACGCATTTGTTAGTGATATGGTGAGTCGAGAACTGATGGCAAATGCGTTGGCGTAGCCCGCCGAAGGCATCGCGCTTAATGCAGCCTTTCTCAATGGAGCGCGATTAATTGGCCCGGCTCTTGGTGGGATTTTGATTGCTAAGTTTGGCGCAGGCTACTGCTTTTTATACGATAGTCTCAGCTATATTGTGGCTATTTGGGCAATTACAGCAATGCAAATTACACCGCGCACAGTGGAAATACAGACAAGCGATCCTTGGCGGAAGTTGCAAGAAGGGTTTCAATATGCTTATCATTTCTTACCTGTGCGTTCTATCTTGCTATTACTGGCAACAGCTAGTTTAGTGGGTATGTCATATACGACACTTCTACCCATCTTTGCAGTCGAAGTTCTGCATGGAGGTTCGGAAACCTTGGGTTTTCTCACAGCCGCAGCTGCTATGGGTTCGGTGTTTGCTTGTGTTTATCTGAGTTTTCGGCAAAATATCGTAGGTTTAGAGCGTTTAATAGCCTTTTGTCCGGCGATTATGGGGGTTGGCTTTATTTGTTTCTCTGTCTCTCAAGTCTTCTGGATTTCTCAGTTAGCTTTGGTGATGGTTGGCTGGAGTTCTACACTCCAGGTAGCTGCAAGTAATACATTGCTGCAATTTATTGTGGAAGATAGCAAACGGGGCAGGGTAATGAGTTTTTATGCTATGTGTTTTATGGGTATGGCTCCTTTTGGTAATCTCCTCGCTGGAACTCTCGCCAATTATTTAAAAGCTCCCAATACTTTGATTTTAGGTGGTGTAATCTGCATTTTAGGTTCGTTATTATTCATACAACAATTACCCCAACTAGTGAAATTGATCAATTTGAGGACAAAGTTAGTAGCAAATTAATGTGCTGATATTAATTTGCACTCCTAAATTGTTTTTTTACTTCATACTCATCCTCAAATATTCACATCGCTCTACTTACAACCATTGTTTAGATTTGTATGAGATGAAATATCTTTGGTATTCGGACAACGATATCTGCATTAGAGAATAAATTGTGTTTACTAATACAGTTGGATGGTTAAAGTTTTTAATGCTCACCAATCTCTGTAGATACACAGTAGCAATTTTTGCTGAAATGATAAAGTTTTTTGTGCAGATGGGAATACTAAGCTTAGTATTTACATCAATTTGATACTATGCTGAGAATTCCCGGTTATAAATTGGGTAAAGAAATTTACAACGGCTCTAAAACTTTGGTTTATCGGGCTATTCGAGAGATTGATTCATTATCAGTAGTACTTAAAGTGCTGAAGAATCCTTATCCGAGTTTTAATGAACTTGTACAGTTTCGCAATCAGTATACCATTGCTAAAAATCTCAACTCTCCCGGAATTATTCAGACTTACAGTCTAGAAAATTATGAGAATGGCTATGCGTTAGTCATGGAAGATTTTGGTGGAATTTCGCTGCGGGAATGGGGAATTAGGAATCGGGAGTTGGGAGGGAGGGTAAGTTTAGAGTTTCTGAAGGAATTTTTACAGATAGCGATCGCCCTTTGCAATTGTTTAGAAATACTTTATCGAGAATCAATTATTCATAAAGATATTAAACCCAGCAATATATTAATTAATCCTGAAACTCAACAAGTTAAATTAATCGATTTTAGTATTGCATCTTTATTACCAAGAGAAACTCATACTATCCTGAATCCCAGCGTTTTAGAAGGTACACTGGCTTATATCTCACCGGAACAAACAGGGAGAATGAACCGGGGAATTGATTACCGGACTGATTTTTATTCTTTAGGGATTACTTTTTACGAATTACTCACAGGTGAGTTACCCTTTCAATCAAATGATCCCATAGAGTTGGTGCATTGTCACATTGCCAAAAAAGCACCTTTAGTCAACCAAATTAATTCCCAAATACCCAATTTACTGGCAGAAATCATCAACAAATTGATGGCGAAAAATGCAGAAGATAGATATCAAAGTGCATTAGGCATAAAATTTGATTTAGAAAATTGTTTACAGCAGCTAAATTCTACTGGGGAAATTTCTAGCTTTGAAATCGCTCAACAAGATGTGTGCGATCGCTTTATTATTCCTGATAAACTCTACGGTAGACAAGCAGAAGTAGAAACTTTGTTGCAAGCCTTTGACAGAGTTAGTCATGGCGCAACCGAAATGGTATTAGTTGCTGGTTTTTCTGGTATTGGCAAAACCGCCGTTGTCAACGAAGTTCATAAACCAATTGTCCGCCAACATGGTTATTTTATTAAAGGTAAATACGACCAATTTCAACGGGATATTCCTTTTAGTGCCTTTGTACAAGCCTTCCGAGATTTAATGGGACAGTTGTTAACTGAAAGTGATGCCCAAATACAAGCATGGAAAACCCAAATATTAACAGCCGTTGGCGAAAATGGACAAGTAATTATTGAAGTTATCCCCGAATTAGCGAGTATTATTGGCGAACAACCACCAGCCGTAGAATTATTTGGTAAAGCCGCCCAAAATCGCTTTAATTTGTTATTTCAAAAATTTACCAAAGTCTTTACCAGTGCGGAACATCCCTTAGTTATATTTTTAGATGATTTGCAATGGGCAGATTCAGCATCATTAAAGTTAATGCGAATATTAATGGCTGATACAAATCATCTTTTATTAATTGGTGCGTATCGAGATAACGAAGTTAACCCTGGACATCCATTAATTTTGACGTTAAATGAAATCCGCAAAACCAAAGTAGTAATCAATACAATTACTTTGGCAGCACTAGATCAGGAAAATATTAATCAATTAGTTGCTGATACTTTCAAATGTTCTGTAAATTTGGTCATAAATATTTCTCAGATAATATATCATAAAACTCAAGGCAATCCTTTTTTTACAACACAATTTCTCAAGGCATTATATCAAGATAATCTGATTAAATTTGATGCAAACTTAGGTTGTTGGCAATGTGATATTGCTCAAATTACAACTCAAGCAGTTACAGAAGATGTTGTTAATTTCATGAGTTCGCAACTGCGAAAACTCCCAATCTCGACTCAACAAGTATTAAAGTTAGCTGCTTGTATTGGAAATCAATTTGATTTAGAGACTTTGGCAATTGTTTCACAACAATCAGAAGTTGAGACAGCTACTGCTTTGTGGAAAGTTTTAAAAGAAGGATTGATTTTACCAATTAACGATGTTTATAAATTTTATCAACAAGAGTCATTAGTTAATAGAGAAAGCAATGTTAATCTTTCGTTGGAGAATAGTGAAGAACAGACAAATGAATCAAGACAAATAACAGTTGCTTATAAATTTTTACATGACCGTGTACAACAAGCAGCTTATTCTCTGATTCCTGACAATC
This sequence comes from Nostoc sp. FACHB-190, assembly GCF_014696905.1. Lineage (NCBI taxonomy): Bacteria > Bacillati > Cyanobacteriota > Cyanophyceae > Nostocales > Nostocaceae > Nostoc > Nostoc sp. FACHB-190. The sequence continues at coordinate 236,606 of NZ_JACJQW010000006.1, read as the reverse complement.
AAAAACAAGCAACTCACTGGCAAATTGGTCAATTACTCCAGCAAAAGTTATCAGAAAGTGAACAAGAAGAAAAGCTATTTGATATTGTTGGGCATTTAAATCAAGGTCAGGCATTAATTAGCCAAAATAGCGATCGCCAAATCCTCGCCCAACTGAACTTAAAAGCTGGTGCTAAAGCAAAAACAGCCACAGCTTATGCTGCTGCTGTCGCCTATTTACAAACTGCGATCGCACTTTTGGAATCTAACTGCTGGCAAACCCAGTATGAATTAGCCTTAGAAATACATACAGCAGCAGCCGAAGCCAGTTATTTAAATGGTGATTTTGCTGGGATGGAAAAGTTTGCTGCATTGGTGTTGCAACAAGCTAAAACCATCCTTGACAAAGTAAAAATCTATGAAATTCAAATTGCTGCCCAAACTTCTCAAAGTCAAATGTTAGCAGCGATCGCAGTTGGTAGAGAAGCTTTAAGACAACTAGGAATTGAATTCCCCAGCGAATTAGACGAAGTTCATCTTGGCAAAGCTTTAGCAGAGGTAAACCAGCAACTCAACAACAGAGAAATTGCCGAACTGATTAACCTACCCCTGATGAGTGAACCCACAGCCCAAGCTGCATTGCAACTTTTAGGTATGTTGTTTGCACCAGTGTTTCTGGGAAACCCCAGTTTACTGCCTTTATTGGGTACAACGATGGTGCGGTTATCGCTGGAATTTGGCAATGCGCCCGCCTCAACGGTAGGATATGTAACCCAGGGTTTGGTACTGTGCGCCTTTTTTGGCGAAGTTGCAACCGGCTATAAGTTCGGGAAATTAGCACTCTCCCTACTAGATAAATTAAATGCTCAAAGCTGGCAATCCTGCACTTTCACACTGTTTGCTTGTTTCATTCAACATCGTCAACAACCATTTTTAGCAACCTTTTCCATATTAAAAGAAGCCCACAGAACTGGTATGGAAACCGGTGATTTTCTCTATGTTGGCTATAGCATAGCCATCTATGCTTTTACCGCACTGTTTATTGGCGTAGACCTGAATACATTAACGTTGGAATTTCCTACTTCTAATGCTGTTCTGACTCAGGTGAAGCAAGATTCTGCGCGTGTTTATTTAGACATGATGCAGCAAGCAGTCGAGCAATTGAAAGAACCAGTCAGTCAGCCAGATTGCTTAATTGGCAAGATATACGACGAAACAGTCATGTTGCCAAAGCACAAACAAGATAATGATCTCACAGGAATCGCCTTTGCTTATATTTACAAACTTTTGCTGGCATACTCTTATGGTAATTATGCTAATGCCCTCGACTACATTACCCAAGTCAAACCCTATTTAATGGCATTATCAGGACTGATTCATATTCCTATTTTCCATTTTTATGCAGCCCTCACCCACCTAGCAATTATTTCCACACAACCAGAAGCAGAAGAAATTCTGAATGAGGTAGAAAATCATCAAGCAAATTTGTATCAATGGGCGCAATTTGCCCCAATGAACCATTTACATAAGTGGCATTTAGTAGAAGCAGAAAAATGTCGAGTTCGTGGTCAAAAATTAGCAGCAATGGAACATTACGATCGCGCCATTACTCTTGCCAAAGATCACAAATTTCTCAACGAAGAAGCCTTAGCAAATGAACTAGCTGCCAAATTTTATCTTGGTTTGGGTAGAACAAAAATCGCTCAAACCTATATGCTGGAAGCTTATTATTGTTATACACGTTGGGGTGCAGAAGCTAAAGTCATCGATTTAGAAACACGCTATCCCCTACTACTCGTGACAATTCTGCACAAACAGCAAGCATCTTTCAAAGCCACAGAAACCATTATTTCTTCCTCTTCAGAGAAAGTTGATAGTTCTAGTTTCAGTAAAAGTAGTCTTTCAACCAATCTAGATTTAGCCAGCATTGTCAAAGTTTCGCAATCGCTATCTAGTGAAATTGAGTTAGAAAAATTACTCTCGACTTTATTAGAAGTCATACTCCAAAACGCTGGTGCTGATAAATGTGCATTACTCATGCCAAAAGGTAATTCCTGGTTCATTGAAGCACTTTATCAACTCGAACAACCCAGTTGTATTTTGCGTTCTCTCCCCTTTGATGATCATCAAACATTACCCCTGAGTCTGATTAATCAGGTGAAAAATTCTCTCACCTTAGCAGTGATTGAGAATGCAGCCACAGAACAAACTCTAGCGGCTGATCCTTATATATTAGAATATTCCCCCAAAAGCGTGCTTTGTGCGCCAATTTTGAACCAAGGCAAATTGATTGGCATTTTATATTTAGAAAATAACCTGACAGGGGGAGCATTTACCCGCGATCGCCTAGAAATTTTACAGTTATTAATTTCTCAAGCCGCCATCTCTTTAGAAAATGCTCGATTGTACGCACAACTAGAAGATAGAGTCAAAGAACGCACTCAAGAACTCAACCACAAAAACGAGGAACTGCAAACAACTTTAAAAGAATTGCATCGTACCCAAACACAAATGGTACAAAGTGAAAAAATGTCAGCTTTAGGCCAATTAGTCGCCGGTATTGCTCACGAAATTAATAACCCCATTACCTTTATACATGGCAACTTAAATTACATTCAGCAATATACCAATGATTTATTACATATAGTAGATACCTATCAAGACCACTACCCCCATCCCCCAGAATCCCTAAATGCAGAAATCGAAAATCTAGATTTTAACTTTGTGAAAGAAGATTTACCGAATATTCTCAAATCTATGCACATGGGTTCTGAACGCATTCGACAAATGGTGTTATCTTTACGCAACTTCTCTCGTTTGGATGAATCAGAATATAAAGCGGTGGATCTGCATGAAGGCCTTGATAATACATTAGTCATGTTGCAATATCGTCTGCAAGCCCAGACTAATCGTCCAGCAATTGAAATTATCAAAGAATATGGCGAACTACCGTTAGTAGAATGCTGCGCTAGGGAAATTAACCAAGTATTTATTAGTGTAATTGTTAATGCGATCGATGCCCTAGAAGAAAAAAGTCGTCATCACAGCTTACAAGAAATTACAGCCAACCCCAATCAAATTCAGATTCGGACTCTCACAACCGAACTAAACCAAGTCCAAATTATCATCGCCGATAATGGCGTTGGTATTCCAGACAATATCCAATCCCGCTTATTTGACCCATTTTTCACAACTAAACCTGTAGGTAAAGGCACAGGTTTAGGATTGTCCATTAGCCATCAAGTGATTACAGAAAAACATAGCGGTTCCATTCATCTCAACTCTGTATTAGGTAAAGGAACAGAATTTATCATTACTTTACCTATTAAGTCAGATAAACATCCTCTTACTAACGTAATGGTTGAACTTTCATGATCATCTCTGTTTATAGGAATCCGATTTGATTTCTGAATCTAGTTATATAGGTAGGGGGTAGGGAATGGGGAGTAGGGAGTAGGAAAAAAGCCTGACCTGGGTGTACTGATTTTTTTCATAAATCAAATATGAGTCCTATAGCAAAACATTGATTTCTCAAGTATTTTAGATTTAAATATGATTTTTTAATTAACTAATGAAATAGTTTGTTAATCAAATCTATAGATTTTTATTTATAATTGTAGTCTGTAAAAATAATCTCATTGCATCAATACGGGATTGCATATAATTTTCTGAAAAATCATAGATATTCCTTGAGTAATTTCACGTTAACTTCTGTAAATTTTTATACTAAAATAGTATAAATCTTCTTGTTTAGTGTGAATCTGTGTTGTTTGCTACTTCGTTGATAAAGAGTTAGCAAAAACAATTCCCTAGCATCGACGTTAAACAGCTAATTGCGATATAAAGTATTTACCCAGAAAAAAGTAACTCCAAAGCAGTTAATTTTTTAGGACTGATAAAGTTAATTGCCTTGACTGTATGACTTGTATCCAATATTTATAGAATTGCCATTAATAAGCGCGATATCAATATCGTTGCTATTAGAGCAAGACTTATTACTGACATTTATAGAGGAATCCGTTTCCTGTCAAATACTCGCTGTAGCTTTAGCTAGTACAAAAATAACTCCAGTTTAATTAGCTCAATTTTGGTTAACTACCTAATAGGTATCTATAGTATATTTCTATCTTATTCATAGAGAATATACATTGTATAACTTGTAGTTTATCCAACTATAACTGCTTCTAACTAACTTGAATTGATAAAAAAGGTAACTAAGTTATGAACGACAAACTTCGGCTAACAATACTTGAACCAGCAGGAATTTTAGATAAAATTACTGGCAATCAATTGCAAAATGAAATTAGCAACCTGATCAACCACGGTACTAACGTTATATTGATTGATATGCAAGGAATTAAGTTTATCGATAGTTCTGGCTTGGGTTATTTAGTGTCAGCAATGAAAATTGTCAGTAATGCTAACGCTAAATTTTTTGTCTGCTCTGTTAGTGATCAGGTTAAAATGTTATTTGAAATCACTAAAGTGAACAAATCATTACAAATATTTGCTGACAAAGATGACTGTAAACGCTATGTTTTAAACACTTTATCTCGGATGTCTTACAGGTAAAAAATTGAGGCTAACTATTATTCTGTGTTTCGAGTTTTAGTGACGGACGTAGCCACAAATATATAATCAGTCCCCAAAATGGTATCAAGCGGACTAGCCAGAGTATTTTGCCGTTATCCCATTGACGACGTGCCATATCATCTTTCACTAGCCATGACTGAAATAACCAGAATACCAGCATATCTACCACAAAAGAATATGCGAGGCGATCGCTAAATAATAATTCTAATAAATCTTGCCAACGGGTTGTAATATCACCGTACTCAGGACGGGCTAATACAGCCCAACTCAACGAAACCACAAAAAACCCAGCCAAAACCGAAGGTAAAACTCGGCTTTCACCTACTTTTTCCACAAATGTCAACGAATTTGTTGGTACTTGCGGATTTACTTGACGCAACCCCAACCAAGGAAGAAAAAAGACATTGGTGAGTAATGCGGTACCAATTAAGAATGTCATCATCGAAAATCGCTGGTTGCGCCCATCAATTATAAAACCCCAAAATAATAATCCCCAAGTCACCACAATGTTAAATAATCCCTCTAGTACGGGATTATTAATTGGCGCTTCACTGGGAAAAATGATTGGTAATACTAACCAAAAATTCATACTCAAATTGAATATTTCTGCTAATGTTTTGGGTGTGACATGCAGCAGCGACTCTCCCGGTGGAATATCACTTAATAATAAATAACCAACATAAATTAACCACACAGTCCAGATGAATATTCTGGACAAATTTACCGATAAATCATGGGTAGAATTGGCAATAAATTGTTTTACTTCGCTGAACATTACTTTTTACGGCTATTGTTACTAATAACTTTTATCCCTAAAATTTTCAGAGTTTCGTGATAATCACTAATCGTCAGAGAAGTCAACTCTTGACCCAACAAATAAAAGCTACCCATAACTTTAACAGAATTAGACCTTCCATTTGCCGCTTTGTGAAGTGTGATTGTGGCATGTTTTTGATTGTTTACACCCTTTAGGAGAAAAATCCCAGCAAAATTGAAGCTACCAGATGTAACTAATTGATCATGATTAACGCTGGCATTAATATCGGCAAAGGTGTAACCTAAAAATTTCAGATTACCAGCAATACTGGCAGAATTATTCAGAGAATTATTCATGCCTTTAAACAGTGTAACTGTAGCACCATCAAAAGCTAATATCCTAAAATTCAAATTACTCCTAGCTTGTAAACCTCGTTCACTGAGGCTGATACCTGATGCAGTAAATTTTTTACCCAAAATAGTTATATCACCTGCACCCAGCAACTTTTTATTAATTAAATCAAGCTGTAAATTCGGCACACTGATATTTAAGATATTACCGAAATTAATTGCTGTATTATTAATTTCGATATTTTGCCGATTTAATGATAATGTGCCGTTCCCCAAAGACTGGTTAAAAGCAAAAATATTTGCTGTACCTGTGGCACTTTGGTTGTTCAAGTCAACTGTCAGGTTTGGAATAACTAAACTTAAGAAACCTGCTAAACCTAGCTGGACATTATTTAAATTAATCTTATCTTTGCTAACATCAAAGGTAATACTTGCTAAAGTATTGCCCAAAATATAAACTGTGCCGAAGCCACTGCCTTTAGCAGATTTTTTATCAATACTTAAGGCATCAACATCAATACTCACTAGATTAGCTAAACTGATATCAAAGTTTTTAAATATTGCTTGTTCCGGCGTAATTTTAAATTCTACATTGGCAATTTCTTGCCCAAATATTTCTATATAACCATCTCCTTGAAGATACTGTTCATCAGGAGTTACCTTGATAGATAAATCTAAACTATCATCATCTGTGCCTTTAATTTTCAGAAACTCTAAATCGATTTCTGGAACTTTTAATGAACCATCAATATGCTGAAAAGCTTTATCACCTTGCAAACTTAAAATTGCTGCATGACCCCAAGCATTAACTTTACCATTAATTTCTAAACCTTCTAATATAGACTGTCCGGCAATAATTGTTGGGAATGGTACATACTTAATTAAGGGGTTAAGTATACCGTCTCCATCTCTATCAAGGGGTTCAATGCTTAAGTTGAGTAAGTTTTCTAAAAATCCTAAAGCTTGATTAACTAACTCAATAGAATAGCCTACTTGCTTGGTAATAAAAGATGTGACTGGCCCCCGCCATAATTCTATTAAGCTAACCGGTTGCTTAGGGTTTAAAATTAACGCTAATCTTTCAGGATCATTAGTATCCATGAGAAATGCAACTTCCAAATTAGTCTTTTCCCATTTCAAATCACCAATGAAGCCAAAATTATCAAAATAAGGAGGTAAATATGTCCCACCTCCTTGAAACCTGACATTGCGAAGTTCAGTTCCAACTAAACCGTAAGGATTACACCAAGGTTTTTCGCTTTGCTGACTGAAGAATGCTGTTAAAGATTCTGGTTCGAGAGAGAGATTACCAGATAGCGATAGTTTGGGTTCTTGTTCTTGGGTGGTATCGTAGCCTTCAAGAATTAAGTTTCCTGTAATTCCAAAGTTTGGTTCTAAATCAGTTCCAATATTTAAATTGATCAGTAAGTTATTGAAAGTAGCCTTAAATGGTTCTTGGCAAAATAGCTGAATATTACCGGCGACATTACCTATTAATTTAACTTCTCCTATCGGCTGAAAGCTAATCATGGCTGCGAATTTAGCCATACCTAAGTTATTACAAATAAAGCCACGCAAATTTGGAGGTAAGCTATTTAAGTCAATATCTCCTATAAAGTTCATTCCTTGGCTTAAGTTGATGCTGCCTAACTTTGGATGAGTCAAACAATAGCTGGTGTTAGTTAGAATGAGTTCTGTACTTCCCAGTTTTAAATCGTTGATGATGGGTATTGTATTTGTTAAAGACTTAAAGCTGAAATTTTTTGGGAGTTTATATTTTAATGTAGTTATTTTGCCAAAGGTTACTTCTATTTTTTGTTTATTTAGTAAGCCTCTAGCCGTGAGTTCGGTTTTCTGCCCGTTTTGAGAGACTGTATATTTGGGATTAGATATAGTAATTTTATGACTACCGAATATGGCATTTATTATGCTATCGAGTGCCACATTCATGTACGGCAGTGTACTATGAAGGTTAAAAATTTTATTTAAATCTAAATCTAAATCATGATTATTATCTAACTGAATTTCTGAGTTTGATTTAGCTAGATTGGCAAAATCTAAAGAGTCTAGTTTGAGTTTGAGATAATCAGGTAGGATAATTGCTGATGATTTAAGAATATTCGGCATAAGTACATTATCGTAAAAGTATTTTATAGCATTTATTAATTAAATATACAAAAGCTTACTATAGCAATCCTAAATTAGTCGTGAAAAACATAGATATGGAAACGAACCGCAAAGAACGCCTAGTACGCAAAGGTAAGAAAGAAGAAAAAGATATAGAAATTTTACAAATGATTTAGGAATGCTATAAAAACCCGTATATACGCGCAGAAAATTTTATCAAAATAAATTAGCCCTACCTTTTTAAGTAGGGCTAATCGCTATGATTTATCTCTGGTGAAATTGATTGTTAGGCGATGTTTAATTCAACGCGGACAATTAAATCGTTGAAATCGCGATCGCCACCTCTTGGCAAATCTTCAAAGCCAAAGATATTATTACCTAATAAAGTAATTTGGTCTGTTTGTCTGGTGTTAGCACCTAAGAAGGGGAAGTAAACCGCCGGATTTCTGGGGTTGCTATCTAACACTGATTCTGGTGTGTCATTGACAATAATAAATGGTGCATAGATATAACCTCCTTGCAGGGTTGCAGAGTAGGTTGTTATCCCACGGTTGGCTGTTAAGTCAATACCTGAAACACGGTTGCGGACAGCCGCTTCGGTGTAACCAGCTTGTCCGGGTAAGATATCTGCTTGGCCATCACCGTTGAGGTCAATACCGCCGTTTACATCGCTGACTCGGTAGAAACTGGCGTAGTTTCTAAAACTTGCATCTTTGCTAACGATAAAATCAGCAGTAACCAATTCTGTGACGTTACGCAAGTCAATGAGTTCGGCTTGTGATTGACCTTGCAAAGCTGTACCAATTGGTAAAACTGTGTCGGTTGATTGGATATTTACCACTAAATCTTGGAAAGGCTGACCATTTCCTGGTTGAAATTCCCAAGCGAGGGAGAATTTATCGTTACCTAAGTTGGTGATTCTTTGGGTGTTGGGATTAGCGAAAATGACACTGTTGCTGGGGATATTACCAGCGCGGACAGCATCACTTGTACCATTGTTCACCACATAAAATCTGAGTTGGTCGCCGGAATCAAATTCCAGTAATCTCGAAACATCGGCGTTGTTTAAGCCACGATTCACCGCCGAGAAGATGGTTCTAGCCCTTTCTAAAGCGGCTGCGGTGTAACCTGCTTCACCTGGGGCGATACCGTTGATTCTACCTGCGGCATCATCTACGGTAAACACACCAAGTTCATTGGTACGGTTGGAACCGCGTCTGGTGAGGTCTACTTGGAGTCGGGTTTTGGCACCACTACCCTTGATTGTGAATATATCAGTATTGGGAGTTTGGGCGAGAGAGCGATCGCTATCGGCAATAGTAACAGTTGCGGTGGTGTTAGTTCTGGCAAGGTCGTAGTTGTTACCATCAACTAACGTTAAAGTTACTGTTTCATTGCTTTCTACCAAGTTGTCATCAATTGGTTTAACGGCTATATCCACGTAGGAACTACCAGCCGCGATGGTGGCTGTACCTGTGAGGCTGTCGTAATCACTACCGTTAGTGGCAGTTCCACCAACAGTATAGTTGAAGGTTAAAGCTGTATTGGTATTACCAGCGCGAGAAATGCGGAAGGTTGCAGGGGTGGAATTTCCTTCTGTGGCATTTGGCGTGGTGCTTGTAACACTAATCACACCAGTAGTTAAATTCAGGGGCTTGTCTAGATGCAGGAGAATAATTTCGTTGTTGTCGATGTCTCCTGGTCTGCCTTGGGAGAAGGGATAATTATTATCGTTGGCAACCAAGATGGTGTTCGCATCCAATACCAACACATCTTCAATAGTGACGAAGGGGAAGGTAAATTTTGTACTACCGTCTCGATTCAAGTCATTGGGGTCTTGAATATTCAGCAAATCAGCAACTTCTTGTTTTTCCACAAAGCCATTAGCATCGCGTTTTGAGAAGTCAACTTTGAAGATTTTCTTGAATTGGGCGGCGCTACCTTGCAGACCATCCCGTTCAATTACCAGATATTCATTTTCGTTGATGACGGTGAAATCACCAATGGCATAACTGGGGTTATCCAAACGGTAATAACCAACCAAACCTTGATATTGTTCTGAGGCGACATCAAATTTATAAATCCGCAGTGAACCAGCAGGGTCGCCAGCCACAGTACCTTCTAATAATGGGTACAAAGTTTGTCTGTCGGGACTGATGGCTAAACCTTCAAAACCTCTAGAACCACCAAGGTTAGCAACGGCTGGCTGTCCAACAAATTGGTCGCGGACTAAATCACCGACACCGGGGAAATCGGTAAAGTAAGCATCTACACCCAACTCGATGAACTGTCTGTATTCTGCCAGTGGGTCGCCGTTGTAATCGGATGCTAAAAACACGCTTTCACTGCGGAAGGTATAAGGATGTACCTGCAAACCTGCGGCGTGGGCATCTTGTACTAAAGTTGTGGGCGTACCCAAGACTCTATCTGCATCGGTAATTGAACCATCACCATCGAGGTCATCTGGTCTACCATCACTGTTACGGTCTACTGTTGTCGCGGGGATAATCAGGCGTTTGTTAGGCCCAATCCCGACTGCGTAAGTGGCGATCGCGGCTAGTCCTGTTGGTCTAATTAAGTCGCCGTAGGTGCGAGTATCACCATTAAATTGGAAGTCGTAAGGTTGACTTGTCGCGCCCCCAATTAACTGAATCAAGGGGATATTAATTCTGGCGGCGGGTAAGATATTTTGTTTCAATTCCCGCAGATTACCCACCTCAAAGGATTGAATAAATACTCTGTCGGGATCAGTAAAGTTTTCCGCAACTAAAACATTTACCAGCAATTGTCCCAGACTGGTATTGATGGGTGTACCATCGATGCGTCTACCTTCAACAGCAAAGTAAGTCGGGTGTTTGGTTTCGGGATAAATGCCGATTTTCCGCCCAGTTTCGGCTTCTACTTGCTGCACCAAATCAATAATTTCTTCGAGGGTAGGAACTTTCAACCCATCATTGTTAAATCTGGTTCCGCGCAAGCCCGGTAAGCGTTCAATTGCATTCAGAGTTTTGATTTCTGCTAAGGTGAGGTCTTCGGTAAACCAACCTCTGATAGTTCTACCATCAATAACTTTGGTCGTCAGTCGGTCAGCAAACTCAGGACGCAGGTAAATATCGGTGCTAGTGTCAGTCAGATTAACTGAACCATCATTGTTGAGAATTGCCAAAGCATTTTCGTGACGGGCGATTAAACGTCCATCTTTGGTAGCTACTAAGTCAGGTTCGATGAAATCTGCACCTTGAGCGATCGCTAGTCTGTATGCTTCTAAAGTATGTTCTGGTCTTTCACCACTCGCGCCACGATGTCCAATAACTAATGGTGCATCACCACTTAAAGTATTAAAATCTTGCAGGTTGCGGACATCGGGGTTTTGCGGCGACCTGACAAACTGCCCTGTTAACTGGTCACGCACAAAATCACCAGTACCGGGGAAGTCTGTAAAGTAACCATCTACGCCCAACTGAATAAACTGGCGAAACTCCGCTTGAGGATCACCGTTGTAGTCTGATGCGAGATAACGCCCTTCGTTGCGGAATGTATAAGGATGGACTAACAAGCCAGCAGTATGGGCATCATTCACCAAAGAGGTTGGTGTAGTTAAGGTTTTATCTGCGTCGTTAACTAATCCATCACCATTGACATCATCAGCTTGACCATCGCCGTTAGCATCCACACCGCGAACCGAAACAATCATCCGCTTCCAAGGGCCGATTCCTTCAGCGTAGGTGGCAATTTCTCGCAAACCTTCGGGGGTTCTTAAGTCGCCGTAGGTGCGAGTATCGCCACTTACTTCAAAGTCAAAAGGTTGATAGTCAATCAGCGAACCATCCAGATTGACATCACGGGCATCCAATAACTGAATTAGCGGTAAGTCAATACCAGCCGCAGGTAAAATCACATCATTGAGTTGCCTGAGATTACCGACCTCGAAAGATTGAATAAATACGCGATTGGGGTCAGTAAAGTCATTGGCAACTAACAAATCAACTAACTTTTGACTGATATCTTGATTGATTGGTGTGCCATCTAAACGAGTACCAACTGATGCAAAGTAGGTGGGGTGCTTAGTTTCGGGATAAATGCCGATTTTCTTACCTGTATCTGCTTCTACCTGCTTCACTAAATCAATGATTTCTTGCAAGGTAGGAATTTCGTACAAGTCGTTAAAGGCTTGAGTACGGAAACTTGGCTGGATTCTGGCGCGGAGGGTTTTAATTTCTGCTAGGGTGAAGTCTTCAACAAAGAAACCTTCCTCAGCGATACCATCTACAATTTTAGTTCTAAGGCGATCGGCAAATTCAGGATGATCTAAAACGTTGGTAGTGTTAATAATATTCGGTTCGTGACGGGCAATCAACACACCATCTTTTGTCACCACTAAGTCCGGTTCAATGAAGTCTGCACCTCTTTGAATCGCCAACATATAAGAACCAAGGGTGTGTTCTGGTAGTTCACCGCTTGCGCCTCGGTGTCCAATCACAATTGGTGCTTGACCATCTAAAGTATTGAGATTGGTAATGTTGGGTGTGGGAATCGGTGCATCTAACAGTTTGCCGGTTGCATCAAAGTGCAGTAAGTAAGGGCCAAACTCATCACCAATCCAGAAAGTACCATCTTCCGCAATTACGAAAGATTCAATATCAAAATCTGCACCAGTTAATAGGCGATCGCTGGTGTTTTCATTCACAATCTGGAAAGGAACTTTATTATCTGGGTCAGATAGCTGAATAAAGTTCAAAATATTGACGCTTCCGTTACCCCCTGGTTCTGCACCCCGGAAACTGGGATCAGCACGATAAATCCGCAACAGATAGTCAGCACTGTTACTTTGACTGCCAAAACCGTTGTCAGAGAGGAAATAGAAGGAATTATCATCAGCCCTCTGCACACCACTAAACCCTTGTATCGGTTGGGCGGCGAAGGGGACATTCCGGCCGTTGGTTCCGGTAATTGCACTACCAGACCTTGGCCCCTCAGCAAAGGTATCAGCAGGAAGTGAAGCAAAGCCTTTGAGGGTGACTCTGGGAACAAACTGGGAAGTATCAGGATTGCGGGGATCGTAACCTGTGGTATCGATGGTTAAAGCCTCTGGGAAAGCATTGGCGATATTTTGCCAAGGAACAAATTTAAAGTTACTGCTGATGTTTTCAATTTCCCCGTCATCTTCTACAAGTACGGCGGGATCATTAGAACCGTCTTGAGTAATAAACACACCAGAGGGGAAGTTAGCGCCTAAAGGCACATTGATCACATCTGCACCATCAGATTCTTGTACGCTATCAATTGAGCCGCTATTCCCGATCGCAAAACTACCTATATACTCGTTATTACCAGCACGGTTGTAAGCCACAAAGGTGTTATCGCCTTGGCTAGAAGCTAACAAATAGCCTTGACCATCACTACCGTAGTAAATTGTTAATCCTTCAACATCGTTGGTAAGATTACTACCACCCAAATCTCGGACGCGATCAATCAGTGTACCTGTATTGTTTCCAAAAGGTTCTGCGTCAAATTTCCAGATACCGACATCTTCTTGACCAATGTAGAGATAACCTGTTTCTTGGTCAACTACCATTCCTTCGGTTTGCGGCGATCGCCCTGCTGTGGTCGGAATGGTAAACTGTCTAACTAGTTCTGCACCAATTTGACCATTACCTCTGTCAACTAATTTTAACTGGGCTACGTCTCCAGTTTCCCGACGGCTAACAAAGGCATAGTAATCATTAGTTTGGGGGCTGCGGTATAGCGCCAAACCGTAAGCACTGCGTTCGTCGGATGAATAAGGCGGTTCAAAAGGTGCTGCTTGGAAAATAGTACCAAGACTGCTATCGGTGATGTCTTCTAAATATTCACCGGGGGTTGTGGGGTTGGGATTAATTTTGAAGATTGCTAGTTTATCATTTTCGCGATCGCTGGCTACGGCAATATCAATGGTTTGATTCCCCAACTTAAATCCATATTGCAAATCAATATTGTTGTAGCGAATATCCCCAGGATTGAAGGTTTGCAACAGTTCCCCAGACAAGTTGTAAACTCGCAACCCACCATTTTTCACTGAGGTTAATACCAAGCTGTCGGCGGAATTGGTGGCGTTGACATAAATCGCTGGATCATCCGCATCCGCATTTTGAATCTCATCATCCAACAAAGCGGGGCTGGTTTCGACAGTCGGCGCAACGGTGGGAATTAAATCTGCACCCAAAGTTAGAATTTGCGTGAATTGGGTGGCGCTGAAGTTGTTGTCACTCACCAGAACAATTGATTGACGACCATCTGGTAAGGTGGGGCCAAATTCTATCCCTTCGATGTTATCCAAGCCAGTGGGCAAATCCAAATCATTCAAATTCAACAGTAAGCGTTTTTGGGCTGGTTGAATTGCAGCTAATTGTTCAGGAGTCAAACTACTAAGTGAGTTGATGCTGCTGATATCAGTTGCACCTTGGAGAGAGATTTCGTAGATTTTGATTGTATTGCCTGTACCGGGAACGCCTGTAGAAAAAGAACGTTCTACAGCGAGTATTGTCCCGCGATTATCAATAGCTAGTAAATCTACTAAGCCGTTGGTGCTAAATGCAGTATTTGGTACTGGTGTTTCTGCTACTGGGTCAGTGACATACAAATATTCTTTTGTTGGCTGTCCTGTAGTCAAATCATATTGCAAGATGCGCGAAGGTGTACCCGCAGCCAAAGAAGCCACAGCCCCATCTTGGAATAAAGCATTTTCGGTGGCGGTGAATAAAGTTGTTTGGTCTGGGGTAATGGTGAGACTTTCCAAAGCCAAGTTATTTCTGACACCAGAGGTTTGGGTATCACCAGTATTAATCAAACCATCGCTGTTAGTATCTTGAACTACTGGTAAGAATTTAGTCGGGATAGTTAGCGATCGCAATTCCTGACCTGTAGTCAGAGAAAATTCCCTGACAAACGGATTTGTTACCCGACCCGCATTAATATTAACTTCCCCTTCCGAAGAAATGAAAACTGTATTGTTGTTAGTTAATACAATGTCTTCTGGGTCTAAACTCAACGCCGCAAATAAATTACCATTGGTATCTCTCAGGGGAGTGACGTTAGTAAAAGTTACATTATTAGTAGCAGGATCACCAGTGAAAGTATAAAAGCGGGCAGGGCCAATTTGGGAGCGATCGTCCGAAATGGCATAGTAACGATTATTAGCAGCATCGTAAGCAAGACCAGATAAACCACCTACTTGAGTTGGCGTACCATTAACAATTCCTGCTACACCAGTAGGAACAAAACCTGTAGCAAAAATCTGTTGTCCTAAAAATTCTATGTTGGTGATAGTTTTACCAGCTTGCATATTTTTGGGTATCGATAAATCAGGATTCAGAGAAGCGATTTCCACTTTGTACTCACTAAAAATTCGTGAGTTGATATGATGTGCAACTTATTTGTTTAACCCCTCTCCAAACCTCTCTCCACTTCGGGGAGAGGCTTTGAATATTGCTCCCCTTCCCTAGTAGGGAAGGGATTGGGGGTTAGGTTGGTTTGAGATAAAGTTGCACACGGCGTGAGTTTGTGAACAGGCGATTGCAAATTTGGCAAGACAATATAAACTGCAAAGATGCACTTTACAGCTTGGGCGATCGCACCATGAGATAACTGTGATATTCAGTGCTTCACGCTATCCCAGCTAGGTTAAGAAATGCCTAGCAAAAGGTTAATTAAACTTCCTTCCCTGAACCAAGATTCATCGAGAATATTGCAGCTTTTTTCCAGAGGATTTTAGAAAAGTCAGTTTGTTAGTGTAGCGCCTGTTTGGGGAGGCGATGCGGACAAGAGGAGGAAATAACAAAATTAGATTCTGCACCAGGGAATATGGTGTAAATTTGACTGGGCTGAAATTTTATTTTGTGGCATTATAATAGTTGTACTCCGATATGGGGATTACATGAAGGTGATCGCAGACTCTTGGCCGAGGGCGATCGCTTTTTCCATAATCTAGACATAAGGTATAAAATTATATTCAAGTATCAATATTGCTAAAGGCTTGTGGTATAGCCCTGCTTTTTTTCCTGATGACTTTTGCAAGATGTCTAATGTAGACAATCAGGAGAAAATGGCAAATGAGCAACAACTTGGTAGAATCCTACTAGCCGTTCAAGAGAGATGGAGAAAAGGGTTAAGAAACATTGCAACTTTCAGGCGCTTTTAGTGTTTTTTTGTTGCGATGTTTCTCCCTTCACTAGCGTCTATAGCAGTCCTAGTTGATATGTGAACAACAAAGACAAGGAGACAAGGAAGACATGGTAGACAAGGGAGAGATGTTTATAAATCATTTAGGATTGCTATACATTTGCTAATCTCTGGTTATACATTTTCCAATTTTAAAGTTTTGCGACAATTTTCTTATGACAACCGCAATGTCTGATCAAAATACTGCCGATTTAGCTGCCGATGATTATGTTGTTATTGGCTTGGCAACCTGTTTTATTAAAGAAGATGGGGAAGTTCATCAAGTTGAAGTTATAGAACCAATTCCCTCTGCATCTTTAGAAACCTTAATAAACGATATTCCAACTTCCTATAAACTGGCTTATGCCACAACTATAGGCGCAGTTTTGGAAGGTGAAACGCCGTTATTACCCCCAGGTTTTCCTGCTTCGGCGCAGTTTGGTGAAGAATTTGCCCAAAGAGTGTTTGCAGCAGCGCGGACTTATAAACGCAGCGAAAGCAGCAAAAATTTAATTCCTTTGGGTGCGACTTACACAGATTTCAAGTATTCTACTGAACGTAAACGAGTGTTAAATGCTGCCAGAGTTGTCACTAAAGAAGACAATGTGAAACAGCATTCACATACACATAAGGTTCTTTAAATAGCAAGTGGTTATGCTAAAACTTTACGGTAGTGCCTTTAGTCGGGCAGCGATCGCCAAATGGTATCTCGAAGAACTAGAACTTCCCTATGAGTTTGTTCAGCTAGATATGCAAGCAGGCGCACACTTACAGCCCGAATACTTGCAAATTAACCCGATGGGGAAAGTCCCGGCAATAGTCGATGGTGATTTTCAGCTTTGGGAATCTGGGGCAATTTTGCTGTATTTGAATGAAAAGTATGGTAAGTTCCCAGGTTCGCCAGAAGAACGGGCGAAAATTTATCAATGGGTGTTATTTGCTAACTCTACCTTATCGGCAGGAATTTTCACAGAATCAACCAGAGAACGGGAAGTACCCCGCTTGTTAACTCCACTAAATGAGATTTTTCAACAACAACCCTTCATTCTAGGTGATGAATTTACCGTTGCAGACGTAGCGGTGGGTTCAGTTCTCTCTTACATCCCAATGATGCTGAAACTCGACCTCAGTGCTTACCCAGAAATTTTGGCATATCTAAAGCGAATATCTGAACGTCCAGCATTTAAAAAAAGCATTGGTGGACGGAGTTAAAAATTAAGAGTGCTGAGTTGAAAGTGCTGAGTGCTGAGTTAAAAGACAACCCACTCATAGCTAAAACATCAAATACAATTTGTTTAGAGTTAAGAGTTATTACTCAGCACTCAGCACTCAGCACTCAGCACTCATTACTCATTACTCAGCACTTTATCTACCACTTTTAAGGCTTGGTCAATTTCTGCCTCGCTGACAATTAGCGGTGGGACAAAGCGCACCACTTTTGGCCCGGCGGGGACAAGTAGTAAACCTTCAGCAATGGCGGCATTGACAACTTCACCAGCAGTTAGGGGAATGTCAGCAACTAATTCCATTCCATTGATTAAGCCCCAACCCCGCACATCAGAAATATACTGGGGATATTTAGCTGCGATCGCTTTTAATCCAGTACGTAACTGTTCTCCCCTCTCACGGACGTTCTGCAAAATATTTTCTTTTTCCAAGGTTTGGCAAACACTCAGCGCCACACCGCAAACAAAAGGATTCCCACCAAAGGTACTGGCGTGTTCTCCTGGCTGAAAAACATCACAGAATTTTTTACTCATCATCGCGCCAATGGGGATTCCACCGCCCAAACCTTTGGCGCTGGTGAAAATATCGGGTTCGACACCGAGATGTTCATAACCCCATAAATAACCACTGCGTCCCATTCCGACTTGCACTTCATCAAAAATCAACAAAATGCCGGTTTCATCACAAATCCGCCGCAGTTTTTGGAAGTAAGCCACATCACCAGGACGTACGCCGCCTTCACCTTGCAATGGTTCTAATAAAATCGCCGCAACGCGATAATCACCTTCATCTAACTCACTAATGGCTGTTTCGACAGCAGTAATATCGTTATAAGGTACGTAATGGAAACCAGGAACCAAGGGATCAAAGTATTTTTGATACTTGGGTTGTCCGGTGGCGGTAATCGTTGCTAAAGTCCGCCCATGAAAACTCGCATTCGCCGTTAAAATAATAGGCTTTTCTATTTCTAGAACTGTATGGGCATATTTACGCGCTAATTTAATCGCCGCTTCATTCGCCTCGGCTCCAGAGTTACAGAAAAATACGCGATCGGCACAGGAATGTTGGATAATCCATTTGGCTAATTCCCCTTGTTCGGGAATGTAGTACAAATTAGAAACGTGATGTAGCTTTTGAATTTGGCGTGTCACAGCTTCAACCATTGCTGGGTGAGCATGTCCTAGGGTACAAGTGGCAATCCCCGCCACGAAATCTAGGTATTCCCGCCCCTGTGTATCCCAAACGCGGCATCCTGCACCTTTTTCTAAGGCTAAAGGAAACCGACCATAAGTTGACATCACGGCTTCGTTAAAACTATCCGAATCAAAAGGAATAGATGACACTGAACCTGATGCTGGGGGGATGCTGGCTTCTTCAACTAGAGTTTGTAAGCTCACTAACCGCTCCTCCTGAAAATTTTTAATTCTACACTCACTTACTAGTTTCCTCGAAATTGTTAAAAATTTCTTGTGATTGATCGCAAATCATGATTTCTTTTAGGCTAACGCTTAAATATCCTTAAACGAAGAACACTGGTGAGAGATAACTTTGTATTCCACTCTTGAGAGAAAATATCAACGTATCCAAAAAGAACTAATGGCAGGGGCGATCGCTCTTGGCGGCGTGTTCCTGATTGGCACTTTGTGGTACAAATTAGTTGAAGGCTGGTCATGGGAAGATTCAGCCTACATGACCGTGATTACCCTAGCCACTGTGGGATATGGAGAAACACACCCACTCGGTAGCCGTGGACGCTTGTTTACCATTGCCTTGATTTTATTGGGTGTAATTAATATTGGTTACATTGTCAATCGATTTACAGAAGCCATCATCGAAGGCTACTTTCAAGAAGGAATTCGGCTACGACAACAGAGGCGCGTAATGGAATCCTTGACAGAACATTATATTATTTGTGGATTTAGTCGCACTGGTCGGCAAATTGCTAGAGAATTTCGGGCAGAAGGTGTACCTTTTGTAGTCATAGATTCCGAGATTGAATCGGTGCAGAGAGCGCAGACGGAAGGTTATGTAGTATACCAAGGCGACGCGACTTTAGATGATACGCTGTTCCATGTGGGGATTGACAGAGCGATTTGTATAGTTGCCGCCCTGCCTTCGGATGCGGAAAATTTATATACAGTATTATCAGCAAAAACATTAAATCCAGATATTCGGGCGATCGCTCGCGCTAGTACAGAAGAAGCGTTACAAAAATTACAGCGCGGTGGGGCGGATGCCGTAATTTCACCATATATTACCGGGGGGAAACGGATGGCCGCAGCAGCCTTGAGACCGCAAGTATTAGACTTTGTAGATGGCATTCTTTCGGGTGCAGACAGGCAGTTGTATATGGAAGAATTTTTACTCGATTCGAGTTTGTCTCCCTTTGTCGGACAAACCTTGCAAAAAGCCAAACTGCGATCGCAAACTGGTGCATTAGTCTTAGCCATTCGCCGCGTTGATGGTAATCTGATTGGCGGCCCCACTGGTGATACTGTCTTAATGCCAGGAGATACCCTAATTTGTATGGGGACAGCCGAACAGTTACGCAGTCTCAACCAAGTTTTGGTTCCCATTGGTTCGCACATATTACGCAAGCCGAAAAATCAGTGATTGGTGACAAATGACAGAGGTGCAATTTGGGAGAGCGATCGCTATTTCCTTCCCCTAAACTGCTATCTTTGCAACAATAGTAAATATTCACCCAACCCTACTCCTACTTGATTGGTGAGCGAAGCCGAATCATGGTTGGTGAGCGAAGTCGAATCATGGTTGGTGAGCGAAGCCGAACCACTGCCCTCTACAGAGTCATCTACCGAAAACCCTATGCTTACCCAAGATAAACAACAACGTAACTGGCAACCTATTATCAAAGCATTTGAGGCTGTCCTTGGTAAAAATGGTGTAGTTCAACGCCGAGAAGAATTGATCACTTATGAGTGTGATGGTTTGACTAGCTATCGTCAACGTCCGGCTGTGGCTGTATTACCCAGAACCACAGAACAAGTCGCGGCGGTGGTGAAAATCTGTAACCAGTATTCTGTACCTTTTATCGCGCGGGGTTCCGGTACAGGTTTATCTGGTGGTGCTTTACCACTAGAAGATTCTGTATTGATTGTCACCTCCTTGATGCGGCAAATCCTCAATGTTGATTTAGACAACCAACGCATTGTTGTACAGCCAGGAGTCATTAATAGTTGGGTAACGCAAACAGTTAGCGGTGCGGGATTTTATTATGCGCCAGATCCTTCTAGCCAAATTATCTGTTCAATTGGCGGGAATGTCGCTGAAAACTCCGGTGGAGTGCATTGTTTAAAATATGGTGTCACCACTAATCACGTTTTAGGTTTAAAAATTGTCACCCCAGAAGGAGAAATTGTTGATTTAGGTGGACAAATCCCAGAAACACCTGGATATGATTTAACAGGTATATTTGTTGGTTCTGAAGGAACGTTAGGAATCGCCACAGAAATTACTCTCAGAATTCTCAAAACTGCCGAATCAATTTGTGTATTATTAGCAGACTTTACAAGTGTAGAAGCTGCGGGGGCTAGTGTTTCTGATATCATCAGCGCCGGGATAATTCCTGGTGGGATGGAAATGATGGATAACCTCAGCATCAATGCTGTTGAAGATGTTGTCGCAACTAATTGTTATCCGCGAGATGCGACGGCTATTTTGCTAGTGGAAATTGATGGTTTAGAAGTCGAAGTCGCAGTTTTAAAACAAAGAATTACTGAAATTTGTCAACAAAATGGAGCGCGGAATGTCACTGCCGCTACTGACCCAGAAACCCGCTTAAAATTGTGGAAAGGCAGAAAAGCTGCCTTTGCTGCGGCTGGACATTTAAGCCCCGATTATTATGTACAAGATGGTGTGATTCCCCGTACACAATTGCCTTATGTTTTGCAAGAAATTGAAAATTTAAGTCAAAAATTTGGATATAAAATTGCTAACGTCTTTCATGCTGGTGATGGCAATCTCCACCCCTTAGTGCTTTATGATAATTCTGTCCCTGGTGCATTAGAAAAAGTTGAAGAATTAGGCGGGGAAATTCTCAAGCTTTGTGTAAAAGTTGGTGGTAGTCTCTCTGGTGAACATGGCATTGGTTCCGATAAAAAATGTTATATGCCAGAAATGTTTAGCAGCATCGATTTAGAAACAATGCAATGGGTAAGACAAGTATTTAATCCCCAAGGTTTAGCCAACCCCGACAAAATTTTCCCCACACCCCGCACCTGTGGCGAAGCTGCACAGGCGATGAATCACAAGCAGCTTGAAGGCGTGGACAGATATTAGGATACAAAAATTTGGGCAAAAATGGCAAAATGACTCATAATTCAGATGATTTCAAGGAAAATTCCTATTCAAGATTATGCAATTGGTAAAGTGAGAATAAACCCTGTTTGACCAGAAGTTGAAGAATTGAGGGCTAGTTCGCCACGGTGCGCCCGGACAATTTCACGGGCGAGGCTGAGTCCCAATCCAATACCCTCTACTTTTCGGGTACGGGCTGGATCACCACGATAAAAGCGTTCAAACAGCCGATCGCGATCGCTGGGTAAAATATCTTTTGATGAATTAGTGACGGTGATTGTGAGAGTTTTTTGGGTTTGACGTGCCTGAATGTTAATCCAGCCATCAGCAAAATTATATTTAATTGCGTTACTGAGCAGATTTTGTATGACTTGCATAAGTAAATCGCGATCGCCTTTTACCTGCAAATGATCAGGAATATCAGTTTGCACATTCAACTGAGGAGCCAGCAATTCCACATCTTCAATCATCTCCTGTAACAACTCAGACATATTGACATCCACCAAATACAAGCCCATTTTGCCTGCATCTGCCAAAGACAACAGTAAGAGTTTTCGCATAATTGTACTTAAACGATGCACTTCATCTAACAAATTGGTTAAACGCTGCTGTACATCACTTCCTGGTTCAACTTGTTGGAGCGATCGCTCTAATTCACCTTGCAAAATAGTTAATGGGGTTTTCAGTTCATGGGCTGCATCAGCACTAAAGCGGGAAGCTTGAGTAAAACTGCGTTCTAGACGTTCTAACATTTGGTTAAACACCTGAATCAGTTCCACAAATTCTAAATCTGTTGTCTCACTGGGAATACGCTGATCTAACCCTTGCACTGTTACCTGTTGAATTACGCCCGTTAACTCGTGAATCGGACGTAACGCCCCACCAGAAACAAACCAAGCCCCAGCCGCAACTAGCAGTAAAGCCCCTGGAATTAACACCAAGAAAATATAGCGGATACTTGCCATTTCTTGGTTCACGGGTTGTAAGCTAACAGCAACCGCCACCTGAGAATTAGGAAATTTCAACGCACCAATTCGCCAAGTTTCTTTCGCGGTTTTTTCTGTAACAAATTGTGGGGGAGTTGGGCGCGGTGGTGGTTGTCCTGGCTGATTTGCACCGAAAATTACAGGTCTTCTTTGTGGGGGAACATCTGGCGGCGCAGGTGCTAACTCTAAACGCTTCACCAACAGATTTTTTACCTCAGTATCCGCCGATAAAGAGTTAAATTCGTAGACTGTTTTACCCTCAGCATTCAGCACCAGTAAAGCGACGGGAATCTTGGTATTTGTACCCAAGCCAGCAGGTAAAAATTCTGGGCGCAGAGGTGCTTTTCCTGGTTCTGGGGGACGGTTGGCGCGGATTAACTGATTTAACAGTTCGGCATCTAAGCGGCTAATTTTGGCATTGTAAATCTGAAACCAGGATATTGCACCAAAACCGACTAAGGTAGTGCCGGCTAAAGCCGCAGATAACAACGCAATTCGGAGTCGAAACGATCGCAGATGTTTCACGATTGATTCTCTGGTTTGCGAAACCGATAGCCAACGCCGCGAATACTTTCAATCCAATTTGTTTCATCAATCGGTTCAATTTTTTTGCGAATGCGCTGAATACACACATCCACAACATTGGTATTAGGGTTAAAATCATAACCCCAAATATGTTCTAAGATTTGGGTACGGGTAAAAACTCTTCCGGGAGAACGCATCAGATATTCCAGTAGATTAAATTCGCGGCTAGTAAGTTCGATGGCGCGTTGATTGCAAGTGACTTCCCGCGTGATGCGATCGAGTTTGATTGAGCCAACTGTTAGTAAATTTTGGCGATCGCCCACACTCCGACGCACCACCGCATGAATCCGCGCCGCTAATTCTTCCACAAAAAAAGGTTTAGCAATGTAATCATCGGCTCCCAAGTTTAATCCTGCCAGGCGATCGTCTAATTCATTACGTGCTGTTAACAAAATTACCGGCGCATTCCGCCCTTCTCGCCGCAGTTGTTTGAGAATCGACAGTCCATCTTTTCCTGGCACCATAATGTCCAGAATAATGGCATCGTATTCATTATCCATTGCTCGCAGATATCCTTCATCACCGTTGTCGCAATAATCTACGACAAATCCTTGCTCCTTCAGTCCAGCCCGGACGAAGTTCGCAATTTTTGCTTCATCTTCGACAAACAGAACGTTCACAAGTCTTCTCTAATTCAATGATGATTTCATTATAGATTTGTCCTCTTGTGACTAAAATTACAAATCTGTAATTTATATCACTATAGGAATAAGGTTTGATTCCTGAATCTAGTTGTGTAGGTAGGGAGTAGGGAATGGGGAGTAGGGAGTAGGAAAGAAGCCTGCTCTCGGTGTACTGATTTTTTTTCAGAAATCAAATATTGATTCATATATTATCTCAAATCTTCAGAATTTAGCAAATTACAAAAATGTAATCAAGAAAATAAGCTATCTGTCATTTTGGAGTGGCTTAATCATAAATATCAGCTACAGCAAGTTTTGAGGTTAATTTTAATGAATATTCGTAGAGTATTAGTTATAGCAGTAATTCCTTTGATGATTGGAACATTTGGCTTTGTAGGAACTAATCAAGCAAATGCTGATGCTCCTTCTCTGCGTAATCAAGATATTAAAGAACAGCCAAGAACAAATAAAAAACCACAAGTCAAACGTCGCCAAGTCCGTCCACAAGCAAAAAAGAATCTCCCTCAAAGTAATCGTCAAAACACAAATTCTCAGCAAGAATTAAATAGTGAAAAGAATAACCAAAGAGTGAGATTACGGGGGTAGAATCAAGTCAAAAGTTAAAAGTCAAAAGTCAAAAGAAAGATAACTTTTGACTTTCCTGTAGGGGTGTATGTATCTCAAACCCTTACACCCCTTCACCCAGTTTCCACAGACAATCTTTGTGTGTAAGTCCTATTAAAGTTTATGAATACCAAAAATCGTCTATTAAATCGCAGAGAGGCACTGGGTTTATTTAGAGCAGCCGGAACTGCAATATTTGTCGTCGGTTGTCTACCAAGAAAATCTGCTTCTACACAAGAACAAATCAGTGCTGTTGTTCCAGTATCATCTACAGTCAAGACTGCAACATCACCGGGTTGTGTTCTTAGTCCACAGCAAACCGAAGGGCCGTATTTTGTGGATGAGAAACTCAATCGTTCCGATATTCGCATTGATCCTGCTGATGGTGCAATCAAAGCAGGTGTACCTCTGCAATTAACACTGCACATTTCTCAGGTTGGCAGTACTGGCTGTACACCCGTTGCAGGTGCAATTGTCGATATTTGGCACTGTGATGCCTTGGGTGTTTATTCTGACGTGGCAGACCAAAGTTTTAATACTGTGGGCAAAAAGTTTTTGCGTGGTTATCAAGTCACCGACGCGCAGGGAAATGTCCAGTTCACAACCATTTACCCTGGTTGGTATGAAGGGAGAACTGTGCATATCCACTTAAAGGTGCGTACACAAGAGAAATATGAGTTTACATCGCAATTATATTTTGACGATGTGATGAGCGATCGCATTTACACCCAAGCACCATACGCCAGCAAAGGACAGCGCATCATCAAGAACGCTGATGACGGAATTTTCCAATATGGTGGCGAACAAATGTTACTCAAGCTGAACACCAATGGAAAAGGTTACACTGCCTCCTTTGATGTTGGACTGCAAATGACGTAATTTCTGCAAAATACTATGCACAAAAATTACAAAAATGTAATCCACAACCAGAGCGAACTGTAATTTTTACTCTGTTAAATAAAAAACATCAACAACTGAACTTTCTAGAGGATAATTATGAAACTCAACACAGCCGCAGTCGTAGCTACAATTTCCATTCTCGCTAGTACATTCGGTGTCATTTCCTTAAATCAAGTCAATGCCGCTAATCCAGCGTCTAAAATTGCTCAAGCTTCCTCACAACCTTCCGACCAACCACCAGAAGGACAACGCCCACCCCGCCCCGACTTTGCCGCCGCCGCCCAGAAGTTAGGTGTCAGTGAACAAAAATTAAAAGAAGCTTTAGGTGTTCCTGCTAATCCTCCTAGTCAAGGGCAAGGGCAACGCCCACCCCGTCCCGATTTTGCCGCCGCCGCCCAGAAGTTAGGTGTTAGCGAACAAAAATTAAAAGAGGCTTTGGGCGTTCCTGCTAATCCTCCCGGTCAAGGTCAAGGCCAACGTCAAGGTAAAGGACAAGGGCAAGGTCAAGGTCAAGGTGATTTCAATCAGCGCCCACCCCGCCCCGACTTTGCCGCCGCCGCCCAGAAGTTAGGTGTCAGTGAACAAAAATTAAAGGAAGCTTTGGGTGTTCCTGCTAATCCTCCCAGCGAAGGTCAAGGTCAAGGACAACGCCCACCCCGCCCCGACTTTGCCGCCGCCGCCCAGAAATTAGGTGTCAGTGAACAAAAGTTAAAAGAGGCTTTGGGCGTTCCTGCTAATCCTCCTGAAGAAAATCGTTCTGAGACAAGAAGATAGGGCAAGAAAATTAATTGCCACCATACGGCGATAGAGTTTGTTCTTCAAAAATAGAACAGACTCTATCGCCGTTTTTTCAGAAAAATAGGACGTAGTTAAAAAACTCTTTCCTACTCCTCATACCAAATTAAAAAATGATTGCGACAGATTGATGGCTCAAAAGCTTACCGATCAACCCTTACCCAATCCAAAATCTAAAATCTAAAATCCAAAATGGTATTACTCCCTATTCCCAACCTTTACAGATAATTTCAACAATCAAAGCAGATCACTATATCTGAGAATTGTAATCTTTATTCATAAAAATCTGAGGTTATTACTTAAGCTAGATTGTATAAATATTACGAATGATTGATTAATATTATTTTCTCCACAACTTTCTTATATTTCATAACTATCCTCGTAGATATAGACAGTTATTTGAATGACAAAATTTCAAGCAAGTGACTGCCTTCATTTTAAAACCCCTTTATATCAATTACTTGTAGAAAAATATGAATTACTGTCCTTGCTGTTCGGAAGTACTTTTACAACATGTACGTGGTTCGGAAATCACTTGGTTTTGCCGCCACTGTTGGCAAGATATGCCTGTCTTAAGTTGTCAGCGTCCTAGTTTATTAGCAGAAGTTATCAGAGAAAAAATACTTACTAAACCTGAATTGCGAGAAAATCTTCCTGTTACAAGTTATGTCAGCACATACAAAAAAATTACTGGTTGGATAGGCGTTAAAGATGCACTCAGTTAACGCAATATTTGGCTTTTTACTACACCCCATAATTCAGCTACATCTTTTATCTGCTCACTAACACATCTGATGCTGCTTATATAGCTAGGCTTTTAGCCAAATCAGGACTTACGCACAAAGATTATCTGTGGAGATTGGGTGTAAGGGTGAAAGGGTTTGGGGTGTAAGGATTTTGAATAAGTACACCCTCGCCAAAACCCTTAATTTTTCGTTTTTATGCGTAAGTCCTAAAAACCTTTACACCGTTCGGCTGAGGCTCACGGCGAAGCCCCTACACCCGTGTCAACAGACGTAAATTCCGACTATTTATCCTTCTCCTGATTGGTGTTCTTGTGACTTTGGCGGCCAGCTTCAGCGTGTTGCTCTTTACTCCCGCCTGGAGTACCTTTTGATTCCGTATCGTCGGAATCTTCAATATCGTCAGCGTCCTCTTTTTGTTTTTTGCGACCGCCACCGTGAGATTGTTTTCCACCTTCACGACCAATTTCAGCCATGTGTTCTCTATCTTTACTGACGGTTTCGCCTCCTTTACGTCCAGCTTCACGCGCTTCTTCAGGGGTAAATTCGTGAGCTGTACCTTTCTCATGAGCAGCGTGTCCACCCTTGCTGGCGATTTCTCGTTGCTTATCTTCATCCATAGAAGCAAAGCCACGTTTACTTGTATCTGACATAATATTGCTCCTGGTCATGAACTATAGTTTTTGACTTTTACAGTCAGTAAAAACTTTTAGCTGATTCACGTTCTCAATTTAGCTATATAAAAAGCAGCTTTCATTGGCCGTAGGAGAGAATCATGCCAGACTAAACCCCAACTTCAGATATATAACCTCAACGCGGCTTTATATCTTTTTGTGTAACTCAGGATTCATACACAGTATTAAGACTGGGGTAGAGGTTGTGAACAGTTCATGTCCGGTAAAAGACTTATCAGAAAAACCGCAGGGAGCAGGGGGAGAAAGAGTTTTGTCTTTCTACACAGATGTATTGAATCATAACTGATTTGCGGGATATGATATTGAACATTTTCCCAAACTCTTGATTTTGTGTGTTTATCGTCAGTTTCGAGTAGAAAAAGCGCCACTAGAAAAACTAGTGACGCTTTTTCTGAATGCCATAAATGTAATTAACTAATGTGGGCTGGGAATTATTCTGAGTGTTTTTGCAGTTGATATGTCAGGGATTGTTGATTATTTGGGGCTACATCATTAGAGGAATAATGGGCGATGACAAATAAAGGTAGGGTTAAGGTTAACAGTGCGATCGCAGTTCCCACAAAGTCTGCCAAACGATGGGAATATGTATCGGTAGTGTTTGCAGACTGACTATTTGAATTCATACAAATTTGAAATTTTTCAACTCACTTGATAAGTTTTATCTCTCGGAGAGAGTCTTGATGCCATTTTAACGATTTTTTACTGACTACTGTGTAGCAGTCACAAAATTGAACCAGTTTGGCAGGTGTCATAACAATAATTTTATCTCCGACAAGATTGATACAAAGTTACAGAAAAACATTTCGGAATTATCTAAGTGAATAATATGTTACGATTCCTTGCAAAGATTTGCCAACTTTTGGTTAAGCATAGGTTAATAAATTGCATCAAAGACTACATTTTTTCTGTTGTGTTGATATAAATTGATAACTTATCTTAAAGCAATTGTTGGAATTATAACATCTGAAAATACTCTAGATAGGTTGGTTTCACAGATTTAGATGATTTTACTCATAAGCAATGTCTACCGAAATCTTACTGAAGACTTTGATACTTTTGATTATCAAACTCAGCCTCACACGTAACCCTATCATTAGTAAATGATTGGATAAAAATACGCTCTAAATCAGCATAGTGAGCAAGAGTAAATTCAGCGATCGCATGAAAAAATAACTTGTTAATTAACTATATTAGTGTTATGTAACATTAATTTTGGTTTGTCAATCTATACATAGGTAGAGTACAAATACTTTGAGAATAAAGTTTTCAGATACCCGACTTCTTCAAGAAGTTGGATATATTTTTGTTAACAAATAATTAAACTTTGATGACAAATAAAAAACCGCCAATAAATGATAGTGGCGGTTGTCTGGTTAAGCAATCGGAGGGTAATTAAAGCTTAATCTCTGAAGTTAGTGGTTGCTGTAGCTGACTTTGCAGTTACTTATTTTCTAAAATTGCCCATTTAAACTATCCTCTGCTATATGTATTCATCGGTTCTTTGATAAATCGAATGTAAAGATGTTTAAACGTAGATTTGATCACACGGGGCATAGCAAAATCTATTGGCATTAACTTATCAGGTAAGCGCCAATCTGAGATTTGTAATAAATCAGGATGTAACAGAGGAAATTCAATTTCATCTAGTTCGGGACAAACCCCCAACCTTTGGGAAGCAGCAACAGTCGGAACTTGCTGGGGTGAAACATTGAGAATTTCTAACATCGCCCTATCTAAAGCAAATACATCTGATGCGGCGGCTAAAATTCCTAAATTCCGAGGTTCTCCACCACTAGGGCCATTACCTTCATGACCAATAATGCCATCTAAAATAGTTAAATCTGGGTTGATTGCTTTCGCTGTTTCTACTAACATTTCCCCAAATCGGTTAGCATCTTTCCCGGCTTCCATGTGCCACCAAGCTTTCATTTTACCGGGAACGCAACCAAATAAATTTTTCACACCCAAGGTTACAGTTAATTGCATGTGTGATTTAACTTTGGGCAAATTAATAACTACATCCGCTTCCATCGCCTCTTTACACAGTAGCAAGTGGTTGAAATTCTCGCTGACTGTGTGGTAACGCTGTCCATGAAATTCGACGATGGGAAGATTGAGTTCTTGGATAAAAGATTGATAACCATTAGCAATGGCGACTCCCTTCGCACTCCCAAAAGCCGGACTGTCGCCTAAAAATGGTTTACCACCAGCTTCGATAACCATTTTGGCAACTTCATAAACCAGTTCCGGGCGAGTAGTACATTCTTTCGTCGGACGTGCGCCTGTGAGGAGATTTGGCTTGAGTAATACCTTTTGTCCTGGTTTGACAAAAGCTGCGATTCCTCCCAGGGGTTCTAGCACAGTGGTTAAGGATTCCCGTAAAGCGTCGCTTTCGTAAGATGTCGCCCTGATTAAGCCAACTGATGATTTGTATGTCTGCATAGGTAAATAATTGCGTGAAGGATGGAATAGCTATGAATATTGAATAACACATTACATGATATTAAATTTTCTCCACAGGGAGCTTAAAAGCAGCATTTATCACTCCTATCGTCTGACAATGAGGAAATGAGGTTTATAAATAATTCACCACTGATAAACCTAAATTTAGATCAAGAGATCGCACTCTTAAGTGAGAAGTAATCTTTAAATAAATGGATTCAATGTAGATATACCACAACCCTCAAAATCCTTAATATTTCTAGTAACAAGGGTTATGGAATGTATCTTAGCTGTTGCAGCAATAAGCATATCAGCTTGCGCTCGCGGCTGACCTTGAGTTCTCAAAAAGCCTCTCAATTCGCCTGAACACTGGGCAATTTCCGAGGTAATAGGTAAAATTTCACAGTGAGTTGTCAGAAAATTTTCAAACCAAGCTTGGATTCTAACATTAGGCTTGGCTGTTAAACCATAATAAATTTCCTCAACTGTAATAACGCTTAAGTTAATTGATGTTACTGTACCTATCCATGATATTACACCTGGGTTTGGCTTTGGGCGAGTTAATTCACTAATGATATTAGTGTCGCAAAGACTACTCATTTTCATCGCCAATAAAAGGATTGTAGCGATCGCTTCGTGCTGGAATCTCTAGGCTATAATTTTCTTCGACACATAACTGTTGAAGTTCTTGAAAGACTTGAGATAGAGACTTTTTAGCCGTTTGTCGTCGCCAGTTTAAAAATTCTTGAAAAAGTTCAGGGTCTACAACAGCAGCCACTAATTCTTCTTGAGTATAGATTAACTGAGGTTCTTGAGTAGTGGCATTAATTACTAAAGATAGCTGTGTTTGGGCTTCTTCAAGTGTCCATTTCATTCTAAAAATCTCCGTTGATACTGTAACGATACACGATGTTTAGCGACAAGCTGAAGAAGCATCTACACTTTCCAAATAACTATGCTCTCATCAAGGCGATCGCTTTAATAGTGAAAAACGCAAAAGCGATCGCTTCTTATGACTTTAAGATTCTTTCCTCAAGGGTACAATGCTACTCATCTGTTCTAGATTTAACACTTCAGCTAATTCCGCTTCTGTCATTAGTCCTTTTTCTAAAACAATCTGTCGCAAGGATTTCCCAGTTGCTAATGATTCTTTGGCGACTTCCGCAGCATTGAGATAGCCAATGTGAGTGTTGAGTGCGGTGACTAAAGCTAAACTACCTTCGGCGTAGGCTAAACAGCGTTCCCTGTTAGCGGTAATATTTTGAATGCAGCGTTCTGTCAGCACCGCGATGGTATTACCGAGAATTTCGATGCTGTGAATCAGGTTATAGGCAATTAACGGCATCATCACATTCAATTCTAATTGTCCGGCTTGGGCGGCAAGAGCGATCGCACTATCGTAACCCATCACCTGAAAACACACCATCGATGTCATCTCTGCCATGACTGGGTTATATTTCCCTGGCATAATTGAGGAACCTGGTTGGACTGGAGGAAGTTGAATTTCCTTCAAGCCAGTTTTCGGCCCAGAGTCCATCAAGCGCAAATCGTGGGATATTTTAACTAAATCCTGGGCTAAGTTGCGTAAAGCCCCAGAAACATTGACAAATGGTGCCATACTCTGCATAGCTGCCATTAACTGCGGCGCAGGTTCTAAAGGCATATTCAGCAATTCTGAGAGAATTTCCACCACACGGGCGCGATACAAAGGATGGGTATTCATCCCCGTACCCGACGCACTACCACCCAAACCCAGCACCATCAAATCTCCAGATGCAGTATAGATGCGGTTTTGATGGTCTGTGAGGATTTGCGCCCAAGCTGCAAAAGTATCACCCAAACGCACAGGTACAGCGTCTTGCATGTGGGTTCTGCCAGATTTGACGATATCTTGAAATTCTAACGCTTTGCTTTCTAAGGCGGCGATCGCTTTTTCTAAGGCTGGGTGTAATGTATGAGTCAGTGCTAATAAACCACCAATGCGAATCGCTGTTGGGATGACATCATTGGTAGACTGTCCGTAGTTCACATGGTCATTAGGATTAACTTTTTTGTAATTACCTTTTTCGTCACCGAGAATTTCTAACGCCCGATTTGCTAAGACTTCGTTAACATTCATGTGGTGGGAAGTTCCCGCACCAGCTTGATAAACATCTACCACAAATTGGTCGCGTAATTGTCCCGCCAAGATTTCATCGGCGGCTTTAACAATGGCTTGACTAATCTCTGGGGAAATGCAGTCTAATTCACCGTTAACAATTGCAGTAGCTTTTTTAATGAGTAAGCAAGCATCTACGTAAGTATGTAAAGGCTTTAAACCACTGATTGGGAAATTTTCTGTAGCCCGTAGAGTTTGAATGCCGTAATAAACATTACTAGGAATTTGGCGATCGCCCATTGAGTCGCGCTCAATGCGAAAATTTATATTGTCAGTCATAGTATTGTCTGGATGATCTCGAAATACAGATCATGCCACGTAAATGGCACTCACGCCCTTTTTACTATGTACAATCTTCCAAACTCAAATCAATTTATTTAAGTTAACCTAAGTTTAAACACGCGCAGGTAAATATTATGATTAAAACACCAACTCGCCGGATCTCTTTAGAGGAATTTTTACAATTACCAGAAACTAAACCAGTAAGTGAATATATCGATGGTGAGATAATTCAAAAACCTATGCCTCAAGGTAAACATAGTAGACTTCAGTTGCAATTACCTAATGCGATTAATCATGTAACAGAACCCAAAAAAACTGCCCTAGCTTTTCCAGAATTACGCTGTACTTTTGGTGGACGTTCCACAGTTCCAGATGTCGCGGTATTTGCTTGGAATCGGATTCCTGTAGATGAAAAAGGCAATATCGCCAATGTTTTTAATACATACCCAGATTGGACAATTGAAATTCTCTCTCCTGAACAAAAAAGTAGCACCAAAGTTACCAAAAACATTTTACATTGTTTAAATCATGGTACGAGCTTAGGTTGGTTAATTGACCCAGAGGAATATTGTGTTTTAGTTTATCAGCCTCACCAGCAAATCATATATTTAGATAATGAAGAAGATATATTGCCAGTTCCCGATTTAGTCAGTGATTTAAATTTGACATTGGGGCAATTATTTGGTTGGTTAAAATTATAAATAATTTCTCAACCTAAATCATGACTTTACCTAATTGGATTACTTTTTCTCGCCTTCTTGGTGTCCCATTTCTGCTTTATGGTTTGTACAACCCAACACCGCAGGCTAGATGGATATGTTTAGCAATTTTTCTTGTAGCGGCGCTAACAGACTGGTTAGATGGCTATTTAGCGCGGAAACTCAACCAAATTAGTGATTTGGGTAAGTTTTTAGATCCTTTGGTAGATAAATTTTTGGTACTTGCGCCGTTGATGGTGTTAATTGAGTTGGGGAAAGTTCCAGCGTGGGGAGTGTTTTTGATTTTAGCGCGAGAATTAGCGATCGCAGGTTGGCGAGTTAACCAAACAAAAATTTCGGGGGCAAATATTTGGGGTAAGCTGAAGACTGTGAGTCAAATAGTAGCGATCGCATTTTTGATTGCACCGTTACCATCAGCATGGCAAACTCCTGCATTAATCGCCTTTTGGATTTCTGTGACTTTAACTTTAATATCAGGGTTAATTTATCTTTTACCACCAAAGGTAAGTAATGATGAATAATATTTAAACTCAGAGGTAAGCATGGTATTGACTACGTATTAATAAAACATTGCGGTCTTCTTCTAGCAGTAATATAATCATCTTCTAAAACAGACATTAAATATTGACCATAGCTACTTTTTGCCATTGGTTGAATTAATTCTTTGAGTTGATTAGCATCTATATAGCCTTGATTGTAGGCAATTTCTTCAATACAAGCTATTTTTAATCCTTGGCGTTCCTCTAAAGTTTGAATAAAATTAGCAGCTTGATGTAAAGATTCATGAGTCCCTGCATCTAACCACGCATATCCTCTACCTAAAAGCTCAACTCTTAATTTTCCTTGCTTTAAAT
Source organism: Nostoc sp. FACHB-190 (assembly GCF_014696905.1). Classification (NCBI taxonomy): domain Bacteria; kingdom Bacillati; phylum Cyanobacteriota; class Cyanophyceae; order Nostocales; family Nostocaceae; genus Nostoc; species Nostoc sp. FACHB-190. The sequence goes on along the minus strand of NZ_JACJQW010000006.1, from coordinate 202,655 downwards.
AAGCCATATTCACATCAGTTATTTCTAGTTCATTCCGCGCCGAAGGTTGGAGATTAGCTGAAATTTCTCCAACTTGAGCATCATAAAAATAAATTCCAGGAATTACATATTTAGATTTAGGAATAGTGGGTTTTTCTTCTATCCCTGTTACCCAACCATCCGCATCAAATTCAATCACACCATAAGGACGCGGATCTTTTACCTGATAGCCAAACACCAGTCCACCTTCTTTGAGTTGCGCGGCTCTCAGTAATACTTCTCTTAAACCATTACCATACAATAAATTGTCACCTAAAATTAAGCAGACTGGTTGATTCGCAATAAAATCCTTTCCTAAAATAAAAGCATGAGCCAAACCTTCAGGATAAGGCTGTTCAATATAACTAAACTGCAAACCCCATTGACTACCATCCTTTAATAGTTCCTGCAATAATGGCAAATCATTAGGGGTAGAAATAATTAAAATTTTGCGGATTCCTGCCAACATTAAAACAGACAAGGGATAATAAATCATCGGCTTGTCATAAATTGGCATAAGTTGTTTACTCACAACATTAGTAATCGGATAAAGACGAGTACCAAAGCCACCCGCTAAAATAATTCCTTTCATTTGCGATTTTTGTAATTTTGTTGCAGCCAATTCTGGTAAGCTACTGAACGTACTTGATTGACCCACTCTGAATTATCAAGATACCATTGCACGGTTTTTCTTAAACCACTATCAAAATTTTCTTGGGGTTGCCAGCTTAATTCTCGCCTGATTTTACTACAATCAATTGCATATCTTCTATCATGTCCTGGACGGTCTGGAATAAATGTAATCAAAGACGCATAAGAAAAGTTAGGTTTAGGTGCTAGTTCATCCAGTATGGCACAGATTTTTGTCACAACTGTTAAATTTGTTTGTTCATTCAATCCGCCAATATTATAAGTTTCACCAATTTTTCCTTGTTGGATAACTAAATATATAGCCTCACAATGGTCGATAACATAAAGCCAATCTCGAATATTCTGTCCATCACCATATATAGGTAAAGGCTGACCATCTAGAGCATTTAAAATTATCAAAGGAATGAGTTTTTCAGGAAATTGACGCATTCCATAGTTATTTGAGCAATTAGTTGTTAAAGTAGGCAAGTTATATGTGTGATAGTAAGCCCGGACAAAATGATCTGCTGCGGCTTTAGAAGCAGCGTAAGGGCTATTCGGTGCATAAAGTGTATCTTCTCGAAAGGCTGGTTCATCAATTTGCAAAGAGCCATAGACTTCATCTGTAGATACGTGTAGAAAGCGAAATTGTTGCTGTTTTTGTGGCGGTAGCTTTTGCCAGTAAAATCGGACGGCTTCTAGTAAATTAAATGTGCCAACTACATTAGTTTGGATGAATATCTGCGGATTAAAAATAGAACGATCAACATGACTTTCCGCAGCAAAGTTGATAATTATATCAGGTTGATATTTGTCTAGTAAGTAACTAACTAATTCAACGTTAGCAATATCACCATGCACAAAATGATAGTTGCTATCGCCTCGTAATTCCGCCAAATTTTCTAAGTTACTGGCATAAGTTAATTTATCTAAATTAATTATGTTTAACCACTGATTCTTTCGAGCTAAAAGAATAAAATTTGCCCCGATAAATCCAGCACCTCCGGTTACTAATGCTGTTAGCATACGTACCTCAAATTTGATTGATAGTTGAATTTATACAATTAAGTTGTACAAATTTGCTTGTACAAACATAATTAAAACTAGGCAGAATATCTATTTATCTTTTAGTCAATCGTAATAATATGTATCAAACAGATCCACCCCGTCCAGCGAAAGAATACTTACCTACAATGTATGATCTTCCTAGTGAAGATAAAAAGGAACCTGGCTTGCCTGACCAATTTCATATTTGGCAACCTCGTCTGTTAGAAGACACTTTTTCTCCCCCAGAATACCCTGGAGACGAAATATTTACTGCTAGTGACTTAAACCTCTACTATGATACTCAGCATCCACTATGGTACAAGCTCCCAGATTGGTTTGCGGTTGTAGGTGGTTCTCGTCTCTACGAACAAAAAGATTTACGTTTAAGTTATGTGATTTGGCAAGAAGGTATTGCACCTTTTGTAGTAGTTGAATTACTATCTCCAGGAACAGAAAAAGAAGATTTGGGACAAACTCTGCGAGAGGTTAACCAACCGCCAACAAAATGGGAAGTTTACGAACGAATTTTGCGAGTCCCTTATTACATTGTCTTTGACCGCTACACTGATAAATTACAAGCTTTCCAAATAATTGCAGGGCGCTACAGCGAAATGAATTTAACTACGCCAAGAATTTGGATGCCGAGTTTACAGTTGGGTTTAGGACTTTGGCAAGGCTCTTATCAAGGAATTGAGCGGTTATGGTTACGTTGGTATAATGCAGATGGAAATTGGATTCCTACTCCCGTGGAGCAGGAAAGCCAAAGGGCTGAACGATTAGCCGCAAAGTTACGAGAGTTGGGAATTGACCCCAACCAAATATAAATCGCTACACGGCTTGTAAAATTTCTTCGTCTACAGAGAAATCAACTTCCTTCTGATCCCGTCCATTGGCTAGATAATCATTTTTCAAGGAATCTGTTAACCCAGAAATTAAATCATATTCGGGCTGCCAATTTAATTCTGTTTGGGCTTTTTGTACTGATGCGAAGAAATGTTGAAGGCGCATCGGGAAAGCTTTACGCTTGCCAAAATCAAATTTTTTCGGGTCGTAGTGAACTATTTTAATTGCATCAGGTGATTTACCAGCAGCTACAGCACAAGCACGGGCTAAACCATTAAAAGTCACAAAGCGATCGCCTGAAATATTATAAATCTGCCCAATCGCTTTTTGATTGCCAATCACCAAAGACATTGCCGTTGCCAAATCTTTTACGTGACCAAACTGGGTAATATGTAGACCATTACCCGGAATTGGTATTGGGCGATCGCGCACAATTCTATCAAAAAACCAGCTTTCTAAATCGTTGTAATTACTCGGCCCGTAAATATACGTTGGGCGAATCGAAGTAAACGGTAAGCCTTTTTGAGCCAAGTAAGCTTCTGTTTCATGTTTACCTTTGTGACGACTCTTCGGATCTACCGCATCCCCTTCAACATGGGGTAATTGGTCAGATTTAAGATAAACCCCTGCCGAACTCATATAAACAAACTGCTGCACTCTACCTTGGAAAATTTCTGCCAATGGCTGAGTATCACTTAATTCTCGACCATTATTGTCGAAAATGATGTCAAAATTCTCTTGTGACAGCTTTTCTTTCAGTTGGGCTGCATCCGTGCGATCGCCTATAATCTGTCCTACCTTGGATGGTACCGGACGATTGCCACGATTGAACAGTACCACCTCATGCCCTTGCTTTAAAAGTATTTCAGTTAGGTAAACACCAATGAACCTAGTGCCACCCATAATTAAAATTCGCATAAATTCCCCTTTTATGTCTAATGGAGGGGCTAGGGGCTAGGGGTTAGAGGCTAGGGGTTAGAGGTGAGAGGCTAGAGGCTAGAGGGTTAGATACATAAGATTACTTAAATATCTTTGATACAAATCCCTAGCCCCTAGTCCCTAGCCCCTACTCCCTAGCCCCTACTCCCCACTCCCTACTCCCTACTCCCCCTTAGAGGTTATCAGGTTGCTGTATCCCTCTGGAACCACTTGCGGCAGAATTCCGTCTGGGGTTAAATCTGGGGCGCTTCCTCACAATTTGTCTGACTGTATTTTCCATCTACTCAAGTTACTGTGCCCTTGAAATATGCTCTGGTTCATGAGTGGTTAACACCCAAAGCCACCGGTGGTTCAGAATTAGTCGTACAAGAAATTCTGAACCATGTTAATGCCGATTTATATGCGTTGATTGACTTTGAATCCAGCAATCCTGAAAGTTACTTGTACAAACGCCAAATTGGTACAACGTTTCTTCAGCATTTTCCCTTAGCGCGTAACGGAGTGCAGAAATATTTGCCTTTGTTACCCTTAGCAATTGAACAACTGGATTTGCGGCAATATGACGTGATTTTGTCTTCTTCTCATGCTGTAGCAAAAGGAGTTTTAACTACACCTGATCAGTTGCATATCTGCTACTGTCACAGTCCTATGCGTTATGCCTGGGATTTGACTTTTGACTATCTGCGTCAAAGTAAGCTTGGCAGTGGTTTACCAGGGTGGCTAACCAAGTATCTACTGCATCAGCTACGCCATTGGGATGTCTTAAGTGCCAATCGTGTTGATTACTTTATTGCCAATTCCCAGCATACAGCTAGACGAATTTGGCGTTGTTATCGACGAGAAGCCGCAGTGATTTATCCACCTGTAAATGTGGAAGCATTTCCGCTTTTTCTCCAGAAAGAAAATTTTTACTTGACTGTTTCCCGTTTAGTTAGCTATAAGCAAGTATCTTTAATTGTCCAAGCTTTCAATAAATTGCAGTTACCATTGGTCATAATTGGTACAGGTTCAGAAATGGAAAAAATTCGCCAAATAGCCAAACCTAACATCAAAATACTGGGGTGGCAGCCTGATGATGTAGTCAAAAAATATATGGCTCAAGCCAGGGCATTTGTCTATGCTGCTTGTGAAGATTTTGGCATTGCCTTAGTAGAAGCACAAGCTTGCGGTACACCAGTAATTGCTTATGGGGCTGGGGGTGCATTAGAAACAGTCCGGGATGTGCGATCGCACAAAGAGCAAGGAACTGGGATCTTTTTTCCAGAGCAAACAGTAGCGGCATTAACAGCAGCAGTAGAACAATTTGAAGTGTATCGTAATTTCATCAATCCTGAGTATTTGCGATCGCACGCTGATCAGTTTTCACCGCAAATTTTTGCACAGCGTTATCTAGATTTCATCAACCAGTGCCACAAAACCAGACCATACTTAGCGTAATGGTTGAAATTTGTGTACGGAAATTGTGTATGCTTTTGGAACTTCCCTCCAGAAGCACCTCATTTTGGCTTTAAGATTGGGACTATGTGTGGTGTGGATTATTAAGGAGTATGATGACTGCCCAGAGCTCACTCCTCTCCGGCAAGCGAAGCCTACGGCAAGACGCTAGCTCGTCTAGGCGTACTTTCTTAAAACGTAGCAAAAAAACCAAGACACCCAGGGTAAAATCCAAGGTGTCGTCTGCTCAGGCTTTAAACGGAGAGTTCGTTAAGCGACTATTCGACATCGGGTTTTCGCTGTCAGTACTGATTTTGTTTTTTCCCCTTTACTTGATTTTGGCCTTGCTGATTGCTTTCAGCTCAGAAGGCCCCATTTTTTACGTCCAAGAACGGGTAGGTAAAAACTATAGGCGCTTCAATTGTATTAAATTCCGCACAATGGTGAGCAATGCCGACGAAATGCTTGTGCAGATGATGGAAACATCGCCCCAATTGCGACAGGAATTTGAAAGTAGTTTTAAGCTGAAACATGACCCAAGAATTACCACAATCGGTAAATTTCTTCGCATTACCAGCTTGGACGAATTTCCTCAGTTTTGGAATGTTTTAAAAGGAGATATGAGCGTCGTCGGGCCGCGCCCCCTGGTAGCCGAAGAATTACCAAAATATGGTCATCACATAGGGCAAGTATTAACAATCCGACCAGGAATTACTGGATTATGGCAAGTTTCTGGGCGTAATGATATTCCTTACCCCAGACGAGTGCAAATAGACCTACACTATGTCAAATTTAGAAATTTCTGGCTTGACTTGTGGATAATTCTGAAAACGATTAATGTGGTGATTATGCCTAAAAATAACGGCGCTTATTAAGTCAAAATCAACATTGCTCGTAGCGACATTATCAGAGTTCAGGGGTCAGAATATGGCAAAATTCATCCAAATTATTCGCCATCAAGCATTATAAATTGCTTTTAAATTCTGACTTCTGAATCCTGAATATGGAATTCTGTTTGATCAATCTCTCTAAATTTTTAATTAATTTCCACTTAACAAAAGCCAAGATTATATAAAGTTTTTGTAAAAATTCCGCAACATCACCGAAATTCTATCTATTCATTGAGTTAACCTACTCAAGTTCAGCTTGTTAAGTAATTCTTAATTAAGTATATTTGTTTACGGCAAAATTCTGCTATCAATTAAGACCCGTAAGTTTCCCATTAGGCAATTTAGCCATTTGCTGCTAGGTTGTATCAGTTGGACTGAAACTCTACAGATCAAAAATAACAAGGGATAATTGAGCATGGTGCAAACTAAGCGAGCGTTGATTACTGGTATTACCGGTCAAGATGGTTCATATCTGAGTGAATTTTTGTTAGAGCAAGGTTATGAAGTTCATGGAATTATTCGTCGGACTTCTACCTTCAACACAGACCGCATTGATCATATTTACGAAGATCCCCACAAAGAGGGTGTGCGGTTGTTTCTTCACTACGGTGACTTGACAGATGGTACAACGCTGCGGCGAATTTTAGAAGAAGTTCAGCCAACCGAAATATATAATCTAGGCGCACAATCTCATGTTCGGGTGAGCTTTGATTCACCAGAGTATACCGTTGATGCCGTGGGTATGGGTACTCTGCGTCTATTGGAAGCAATTCGAGATTATCAGCGACGCACTGGTACAGAAGTCCGTTTCTATCAAGCTGGTTCTTCGGAAATGTATGGTTTAGTCCAAGCAGTACCACAAAGCGAAACCACACCATTTTATCCCCGGAGTCCTTATGCTTGTGCAAAGGTTTACGCACACTGGCAAACAGTAAACTACCGCGAATCTTACAATTTGTTTGCTTGTAACGGGATTTTGTTTAACCACGAATCACCACGTCGGGGTGAAACATTTGTTACCCGGAAAATTACCAGAGCAGTAGCGAGAATTGTAGCTGGTAAGCAGAAAAATCTGTATATGGGTAATCTTGATGCGAAACGAGATTGGGGTTACGCGAAAGATTATGTACGCGCTATGTGGTTGATGTTACAGAAAGACCAACCAGATGATTATGTAATTGCGACTGGAGAAACCCACTCAGTCCGAGAATTTTTAGAGTTAGCTTTTGGTTATGTCAATTTAAATTGGCAAGATTACGTAGAGTTTGACGATCGCTACCTACGCCCCGCAGAAGTAGACTTATTAATTGGTGATCCTACAAAGGCAAAACAAAAGTTAGGTTGGGAACCTTCTGTTACCTTTGAAGGATTAGTCGCTCTTATGGTGGAAGCAGATTTACAAGCCTTGGGTCAGACTTCACCCAATGGTAATGGTTCAAAAGTACCTGTAGATATTGCTACTATTCGGCAAGAATTGGGCGCTCTCCACTTCTGATTTACACCGCAGAGGATAATAAAAATATGACCGCCTTAGAACTGAAAAACAAAAGGATTCTCGTCACAGGTGGGGCGGGATTTCTCGGTCGTCAGGTAATAGATCAGCTGTGTAAGGCTGGGGCTGATGAGGCAAAAATAACAATACCGCGATCGCGTGAATGTGACATCCGTGTTTGGGAAAACTGTCAACGTGCAGTTGACCAACAAGATATCATTATCCACCTAGCGGCTCACGTTGGTGGGATTGGTCTCAACCGCGAAAAGCCCGCAGAATTATTCTACGACAACTTAATTATGGGAACCCAGCTAATTCATGCTGCCTACCAAGCTGGCGTAGAAAAATTCGTTTGTGTAGGTACAATTTGTGCCTACCCTAAATTTACACCAGTGCCATTTAAAGAAGATGACCTTTGGAATGGCTACCCCGAAGAAACTAACGCACCCTACGGTGTGGCGAAGAAGGCGTTATTGGTTCAGTTGCAATCTTACCGCCAACAATACGGTTTCAATGGGATTTATCTTTTACCTGTAAACTTATACGGGCCAGAAGATAACTTTGACCCCAGAAGTTCTCACGTAATTCCCGCTTTAATTCGCAAAGTCCACGAAGCCCAAGTTAACGGAGACAAACAACTCCCTGTTTGGGGTGATGGTAGTCCTACCCGCGAGTTTCTGTATTCTGAAGATGCAGCACGGGGAATTGTTATGGGAACTCAGCACTACCATGAATCGGAACCAGTTAACTTAGGTACTGGTTATGAGATTTCCATTCGTGATTTGATTACCCTGATTTGCGAATTGATGGAGTTTGACGGCGAAATTGTTTGGGAAACCGACAAACCCAATGGTCAACCCCGCAGATGTTTAGATACAGAACGCGCCAAGCAAGCCTTTGGCTTTACTGCACAAGTAGGCTTTAGGGAAGGGCTGAAAAATACCATTGATTGGTATCGTCAAAACGCTGCATAGGATATTTATAGACGTTGTAATGCAGAAGTTCATATACCCGGCTTTTTTGAAAAGTCGGGTATTTTATTTCATAATTTATGTGAGAGGAAATCCCAGTTGTCCAAATTTTCAGAACGAAAGTATCTTACGCTGCATCAATTGATAGAGTCCGATGATACTCAACAGATTGAACTAATCGTAAAATCAGGTATGGATCTCGAATCGACTGATGACAAGTGGGGTATGACTCCATTAGAATTAGCGGCTCACCTGAATAAGATAACTGTTGTTTCTCTTCTAGTGAGTAGTGGAGTAAGTGCTAACTCTATTAGTGTCTCTTCCCCTTTACATTTAGCAGCCGCTAATGGAAATCCTGAGATCATATCTATTTTGATTAATGCAGGAGCTAATGTTAATTTCGTTCATGAAGATGGTTGGACTCCTTTATTTGAAGCTGCAAGTCGTGGTCATTTGAAAGCGGTAGAGTTACTAATCAAAGCTGGAGCTAACCCAAATGTTATCGATTCCTATGAAAATAAACCCATTTCCTATGCTGCACGAAATGGTTACATAGAAGTTGTTGAATACCTTGCTACATATACCTCAGTTAATGAAAAAGAAGCTGCTCTTAAAGAAGCTATTGAGGGCGCAGGGGCTAAAGCTAGGAAAAAGCGTGAACGCCAACAAGCACATTGATAAATTTGTTTTATAACGTTTCATCCTGTTCCTAGAGGTATTTAAATTTCGCAATTTGGCAACAATGTTGATTTATTAAAATAACTTTCTATAGCAGTCCTAAACCATTTGTGAAATTCTCTTTCTTTCCCTTCCTCTCCTTCTTTGTGTCCTTTGCGTCCTTTGCGGTTCGTTAAAAAGAATACTTTTTCACCACTCAGATAGGATTGCTATATGTATGAAGTTGATATTCAATTAGATAAAGTTAAGTTACGTCGTACACTGTTGAAAAAACGGCAATTGATGTCTGTTGCAGAATGGAGAGAAAAAAGCGATCGCATCTGTACAACATTACAAACTTTGATTCACTATGATGAAGCAAAAACCATACTAGCTTATTTTAGCTTTCGTCAAGAACCTGATTTAAGTCCTTTATTTGCAGATACTAAATATCAATGGGGATTTCCGCGCTGTGTCGGTAATTCCCTATCTTGGCATGTTTGGCAACCTGGAGACTGGCTGCAATTTAACAGCTATGGTATTAGCGAACCTCATCCCGATGCACCAACCATAAACCCTAGTGAAGTAGATTTAATTCTTGTGCCTAGTGTAGCTTGCGATTCTCGCGGATATCGCTTGGGCTATGGCGGCGGATATTATGACCGCTTACTCAGTTCTCCCGAATGGGCAAATAAACAAACTGTAGGTATAGTATTTGATTTTGCTTACTTGCCGCAACTACCTGTAGAAACTTGGGATAAACCTCTCAAAACAGTTGTGAGTGAAACTGGCTTGACTGGAAAAGATTAAAGCTTCAGGATAATGAAGACACATAATCAAATATTTTCTATGAATAATCCAGTATCATCTACCAATGAGCAGGAAGCACTGCTCGACGAGATTATAGCAAGTAGCCTTCAAGCTCAACAGCAAACAGGCCCAGACCTCCGCCAAATTCATAGCAAAAGTCATGGACTCCTTTGGGGAGAGTTGATTATTGAACCCCATCTTTCTGAAGACTTGAGAATAGGTTTGTTTAAAACCCCTCAAACTTATCCTGTGTGGATTCGTTTTTCTAATGGTGGTGCGCCTCAAAAACGTGGTACATTCAACTCCGATAGCCAGCCTGATGTTCGAGGTATTGCCATCAAGGTGATCAATGTAGATGGACAAAAAGTGCTAGATGATGAAGAAAAAACTCAAGATTTTATCCTCAACAATTATCCTATTTTCTTGACTAAAGATGTTCGTGATTATGCCGATTTAGCCAAAGCAGGTAGTGGACAACTTACACCAGAACGAATCGAAGAACTAGCCTATGCTTTTGCTATTTTGCAAAAAATTGGTAGTCAGAAGGTAGGTAATCCACTTTTGATTCAATATTGGAGTATGGCTCCATTTAAGTTTGGCGATAAATTGGTCAAATTTTCCGTCAAACCCCAACAGCCAGAACAACCTCCCGAAACAGTTCCAGAATCGGAAAACTACCTACGGGAAGCAATAGTCAAATATTTGACACTAGAAGGTCAAGAAGCATCTTTTGATTTCCTGATTCAGTTTTATGTAGATGATGAAAAGACACCAATTGAAAACCATGTTCAAGAATGGCAAGAGGCAGATTCACCATTTATTAAAGTTGCAACTGTGCGTATTCCTAGTCAAAAATTTGATTTTGAAGAACGTAAACGTTTAGATGAAGGTATGTTATTCTCACCTTGGCATACGCTTCTAGAACATGAGCCTGTTGGCACTGTAAATCTCTCGCGTAAGCGGCTTTACAGCGAACTTGCACAATACCGCCGAGAGCAAATTGCCCAACGTCTGCGGGAACCACAACCTCATACAGTAGTTCAAGATGAACCACTTTAAATCAAATTGAAACTGCTTCAGTTCAGTGGTTATCTTATGTTCAAATGTGGCTTACTTATGCAAAATACTGCACATTGTTGTGGCAGCATTCATCATCGGACTTACATCAGCAAGATATAACTTTTATCTAATAGTTTGCGTCAGAGACAATTGTTTTTGACGCATCAAATTAAAGGTTAATTATGAAATTTTTCAAACACAATCCCAAGTTTAATATTGGATTAACTTATATAGTTTTAGGAGCGATCGCACTGATCACTCTCTTTCCCTTACTCTGGTTAATCAGTACTGCGTTAAAATCACCCACAGAAAATATTTTACAGTCGCCGCCACAGTTACTTCCTAGCCAACCGACGCTGGGTAACTTTGCTAAGGTGTGGCAATCTTTACCATTTGCCCAATATTTATATAACAGTACTTTGGTTTCTCTACTGACTGTTGGGTTGAATTTACTATTTTGTTCTTTAGCGGCTTACCCTTTAGCCAGATTATCATTTCCGGGGCGAGACTGGATATTTATTGCGATCGTCTCGACAATCATGATTCCCTTTCAGATTGTGATGATTCCCCTGTATATTTTGACAGTCCAATTAGGCTTAGTAAATACTTATTGGGGGATGATTTTTCCGAGTTTGGCTTCGGCTTTTGGCATTTTTTTACTGCGACAAGCTTTTATGGGTGTGCCGAAAGAAATTGAAGAAGCGGCGCGGATGGATGGTAGTTCTGAGTTAGGTTTGTGGTGGCATATTATGTTGCCAGCAGTTAGTCCAGCGTTAGTTACACTGGCAATTTTCGTCTTTATTGGGTCTTGGAGTGATTTTCTTTGGCCGTTAATTGTCATTCAAGACGAAAAACTCTACACCCTACCTTTGGGAGTAGCAAAATTAGCCGGTACTTTTTCTTTAGACTGGCGCTTAGTCGCTGCTGGTTCGATCATTTCCATCGCCCCAGTACTAATATTATTTATATTTTTACAACGCTACATTGTCCCAACTGAAACTGGTAGTGGTGTGAAAGGTTAATTTGCCTAACAAGCGCCACTTTTACTCAATACCACCCAGATGGTTTTAAATATTAGCATCATGTCATAAACTATCGACCACTTGCGTTGATAATCAACATCCATTTTGACGATAGTTTCAAAATCTTTGATGGTAGAACGACCATTAACTTGCCATTCTCCTGTCATTCCTGGCTTGACTCGTAACCTTTCCCAGTGGTGGGGTGCATAGTGGATGACTTCATCGGGTGTAGGGGGACGTGTGCCAACTAAACTCATTTCGCCCTTCAGCACATTCCAAAACTGGGGAAATTCATCTAAGCTGGTGCGTCGCAGGAATTTACCAACGGGAGTAATGCGAGGGTCGTCAACTGATTTAAAAATATGGCCTTGGGCTTGATTTTTGACCAGATGCTTGATTTGGTCAGCATTGACTACCATCGACCGGAACTTCCAAATACGGAAGGGTTTACCGTTAATTCCACAGCGAATTTGCGAATAAAATATGGGGCCGGGATTAGTAATTTTAGTAATAATCGCTATGGGAATTGCCAACATCACTGTAATGATGAGTCCCACAATAGCCCCTAAGATGTCAATTAATCTTTTTGTGATGCTAGAGGTTGATCTGTGTAAAGGTTGTGAGACAACATTAGTTGCTGAATATTCATCAGCAAATGCTAAAGCGTCCACAGTGTAACCGCCTGTGTGAGAAGGAAAAGTTGGTAGTGACACCATAAAAAGTTGAAGTTAATCAGGGTATCTGAAAAATTTGGCTACATTCATACTGAGTGATAATATAAACAAAAATTGCACTAGTAATGAACTTCCCTTACAAAATTTACCCAATCTTTGAATTCACCAGAGGATTGTAAAATTTACGTGTTGAATGTATAAAGTAAATCTAGCTACAAGACAATTAACACCCACATACTAGCTGCAAATCCAATAGTTGCGAGATGTTGCCATAAGAGCGATCGCAGTGATTGTCGTGCTATTTTTTGGGTGAGTACTATGGTTAACAAGGCAGAAATAATTAAGGTAAAACCTTGTAAAAAGCTGATAACTGCTGGATGTGCTATCAGTACAGGCAAATTTCCGCTATTTAACCCAAAAGTTGCTAAAGTTACAGGTAAAATTTTCCCACCTTCTGCTAAACCTAAGTGCAGGTAGTGGGCTAAGTTGCCTCCCAACACCAAGGGTAAGTAGCTGTATGCAAGTTCCTTGAATGATTTCGGCTTGCGTTGAAAATTGAATAGTTGTATGAAAAAATAAGCAGCCCCAGCCACAGCCACAGGGAAAATTAAGGCAAATAACGATAAACCTAAATGCTGCCAAAATTGCGTTAAATCTAGATGCAGTCCTAACCATGATTGCAATTCTGGTAAATGATGCAGATATACACCACCCAAAAGTAAAAACAATAATGCCACTTCATACTTGCGTGGTGTATGAGTCGTCCACAATTCAATTCCAGGGGGACGCAAGTTAAACTCAACGGAACGATGGGGACAGGCTTTTAAACAAGTCATGCACAAGACACAATCTCGGTTATCTTCTAGCTGGGCGGGATGGGAATATAAAGGACAGCCATTAGTTTCCATACCTTCGCCTTTTTGCGGCCCGCCTTTGTAACATTGATAAGTAGTACAGGTTGCTGAACAAATGCCTTGTTGTGCGCGTAGTTCTGTCATGGAAAGTTTGGCGAATAAACCATTCATTCCGCCAATAGGACAAAGATAACGACACCAAAACCGTCGTTCAAATATGGCGGAGAAAATCATTGCCCCGGCTGTAATTAATAACAGTAAACAGGCAGATAGGTAAGCTGTATTTTCTAAATGCCAGAGTTCTTCCCACAGGAAAATTAAGGTAAATAAGCCAAATAAAAACCATCCGCCCCATTTTTCGGCTGTTTCTCGCGGCCAGCGTTTAAGTTGGCGGGGAAATAACCACAGAGATAATTTTTGGGTAATTTCGCCGTAAATCATGAAGGGGCAAACAGCGCACCAGACGCGACCGAGAAAGGGAAAAATCAGTAAAAAGAAAGGCCACCACCAAGCCCAAAATAAATTTAAAGCGAAATTGCGATCGCGGGTTTGCGGCCCCAAAAATAAGATCATAATAATGATCGGAAACGCAATCACCGTAAAGCCATAGTTGATTTTGTCAGGCCACCAGTCACTGCGGAGAAATCTTCGCAACCCAGAATAAGTATTTAATAAGTTGACGCGAAATTCTTTTTTCTTGGTTTGGGCTGACCAAAAGATTTCTTCGGTTAATTCCTGTCTTTCTCCGGCTTGAACAATTGCCCGTTCGACTAAATTTTTTAACTCTTTCAAGTTACCAGGAAAATCATAAGACTGCAAGCGGCGTAAAGCTTCTGGGGTAATGCGAGGTTTCGCCAGTCCGCGCGATCGCACATATAAACTAGTGTAGTATTCTACCTGGGCTTTAATATCAGCTTTTCGCACCCGTACTGGCGGGACTTTAATGACACGACCTACACAACGTTCAATTTTAGATTCCGTTTTTTCCGAAACAATCAAAATTCGCGCTTGACTAGTGCGTGGTTCAGCTAATAATTCCCCATCACGACTGACTGGGGTGTAAGTACCTGTTTTGATGAACTGCACCATTGCTGGTAATAATTCTGGGGGCAGTTCTTGAATATTATTCAGTACTAAAGTGCCTTCCCCCAGCCATTCTAAAAGCCCTGGTCTACCGCCAGCCCTGCCGAATAAATCGACACCGCTTGTTTGGAGAATGCCACAATTAATTTTAATCATAGGTTCGCGGCGTTGAGGTGAACCGTAGTGAATCAAAGCGGCAATATTATCTTTTTCTAACCCTGGTTCGCCGAAGATTTCTGTTGATTTGCGGTCGGCTGCGGCTTCTCGTATTTGTTCCCGCAACCGGACTGCATAGCGACTCGTCCCCACAATGCCCCTTTGGGCTTTCGTGACCAAATAAGGACGCAAAGCCACAGAACGTTCTTGTGCGTAAGTTAAGGCTGATGTAACTTGGGCTAATTCTTGGGCTAAAGAGCGAGATAATGCTTGGGTAATTTCAGGATATTGGCTGGCTAAAGCACGAAACTCAGCCGCAGGAATTACCCAAACATGGCATTCTGTGAGGGCAATAATTTTAGATGGTGTTAATTCATCTAATAGTAGTTGTCGCAGGTTAATAACTGCCCCTGGTAGAAAGCCACAAGCAAAGGCAAAGTTATTTTTATTGCTGGTATCGCTTTCAATTTGCCCATCTTTGAGGATGTATAGTGCGGCTGGCGGAGTGCCTGCGTTGACTAAGGAACTGCCTTGAGGTATTGTTTGCAATTCTAAAACTTGGGCGATCGCATTCAACGCCGCCGATGAGAGAATTCCTAAAGTTGTACGTTCTTGTAGCCAAATGACTGTTTCTTGTAATGTCATTGTGGGTTTTCCATGCAAGCTGCTGGCTGTATAAATGGAATTATCCCTGATTGCAAGGTTAATTGAGGTATGAAGTTTGAAGTCTGAAGTATGAAATTGATGGGAATCTGGTTTGATTGTTGAAATTATCTGTAAAGGCAGGCTGGATGTGGGTAGGTGCGGGTTGACTCAGGATAGGGGTGTATCCCGGATTTCTCACCACACCTTTCAAAGCCTGTGCAGGGGAGCAGGGGAGCAGGGGAGCAGGGGAGAATGAAGGTACTCTCTCCCCTGCCCCTCCGCACCTCTGCCCCTCTGCCCCATCAAACGCCTGAAGCTTGTGAGAAATGCGGGGTATGTATCTAAAATCCTTCCGCCACACACCCTGACACCCAATCTTGGTTCAGACAGTTTTTAGCCCAAGGCTACTTGAATCGACTCACTCAAAGGTGTGGTAGGACGGCCTATCAGTTGGCTTAGGGTTTGGCTGGCATCAAACAATCCTCCTTTTGCTGCTCCTGTCTCAGATTCTGCTAACATCACAGCCAGAGGCTCAGGTAAGCCAGCATTTTTTAATACATTAATATACTCATCTTCAGACAAATTCTGATATCTAACTTGCTTACCAGAAAGCTTACTAATTTCTGTGGCAAGTTCGCTCAATGTATAAGCTACATCACCAGCCAATTCATAGACTTTACCTGCTTGGTCATTGGCTAATAAAACGGTGGCTGCGGCTGTGGCATAGTCGACGCGGGCTGCGGAGGCTATTTTAGCTTCTCCAGCACAGCCCATAACTACACCATATTCCAAGGCTATCTGGATACCTGTTGTGTAATTTTCGGTATACCAACTATTACGTAATATCACATAAGGCACACCAGATTCTTGCAAGACAGTTTCAGTTTTGTGATGTTCTGCTGCTAGAGGCAGAGGACTGCTATCTGCGTGTAAGAGACTGGTATAAGCCAGTAATTTGATTCCAGCTTGCTTACAGGCGTTGATGACGTTTGTGTGCTGAAGTACGCGACTGCCAATTTCACTGGAGGAGATGAGCAATACTTTTTCTGCACCAGCGAAGGCGATATCTAATGTATGGGGTTGGGTGTAATCAATCTGCCGCACCTGCACGCCTAAACTGGCAAAATCTGATACTTTTTCTGGATTGCGAACCGCAGCGACTAGTTGATTGGCAGGAACGGATTTTAATAGTTCTTGCAATACTAATCTGCCTAACTGACCCGATGCAGCAGTAATGACAATCATATTTTTTAGTTGGTTAATTTTTTGATGTCGATAAACCTAATATAATTGCATTACTAACTTTTGGTAAGTACAAACAAAAAAGTAAGTATATGAGCGATCGCAATGATGATTCCAAGACTCTGACACAACGCTGGGAAATGGGGAATATTTTCGCCGCGCCATGTCCCTCACGAGACATTCTGAAACACGTTTGCAGCAAATGGGGCGTACTGATTCTGATTGCGCTACGCCAAGGGACTCACAGATTTAGCGAGTTGAGACGTAAAATGGGCGGAGTTAGTGAAAAAATGCTGGCTCAAAGTCTACAATCACTGACGGAAGATGGTTTTGTGTTGCGTGTATCTCACCATGTAGTTCCGCCTTTTGTTGAGTACAGTTTGACTCCGATGGGAGAAGAAGTCGCCGAGCGCGTCGCCGCCTTAGCAGACTGGATTGAAGTCAATACGCCAAGGGTGTTGGATGCAAGGAAGAAGGTGGACAGATAGTGATGATAATCCAGCATCCGTATAGCTGTGACTTCAGCCGCTTGGATGTGAATATATGGGAATACGGTTTGATTCCTGCATCTAGTGGTGTACGCAGGGAGTAGGGAATGGGGAGTAGGGAGTAGGAAAGCAGCCTGATCTGGGTGTACTGATTTTTTTCCCAAATCAAATATGAGTCCTATAGTATGAGTCATTGTTTACCCACTAGAGGCTGTTTTATGAGTTTGGCTGATGTGCCTAATCTTTGGGTTCCCTTGGCGCTTTTGGGATTAATTGTCTTGGCGGCGGTGTTTTTTAGTCGTAGCTAGAATTATAGGCGATCGCATAATTTTCACATCAATGTGATAACACTGTCACATCTCATTGCTAATTTAATACTTAAGTAAACAAACAGTTTGCTCCTCACACCATACCGTCTGCCCTTTTGCTGTTTTATAGCACTGGGGCTTATTTAATAAAAAAAGTATGCAATTCTTAGCAGTGTCAGTATATACTTACATCCGCAATCAGCTAGATTATTTCTCTATCTAATGGAGGAATAAATATACCGAAAATAAGTACTAAATAAGATACTATTCCGATCACCTGACGAACTACAACTTTGAATCTTCTCGTTGCTTTTTGGTAACGAGAGATTTTTTTTATAGGAGGTTACAGGTTACAGGTTCGGTGTAGGTTGGGTGGAGGAACGGAACCCAACATTCTCAAGACCCTGTTGGGTTACGCTATCGCTACACCCAACCTACTATTCCTCTTAACTAGTCCCTTCTTTCTAGTCCCTAGCCCCTACTCCCTACTCCCCACTCCCTAGATTACTAAGGATTACAGTACATACATTGGGCTGGGTCAGCAAATTCTTGACCATGAGGAAATAATTTTTCTTGTTTAAACCCACATTTTTGACACTGATAAATTACAGAAAGTGTCAAACTAGTGGGCATAGAACACATTTCACATGGTAATCCGGCGATTTTTTCGGTTATTGCAAAACCGGGTGCAGAACATTGGGGACACAGGCTTTTAATTTTGGTTAATAAATTTAATGTAGCTTTTTCAATATTATTCATCCGGGTTGGATTATACAGCGCCCGCATATCTGTTTCTAAATTCACCTGAGAATTAACAGAATTATTCAGGGCGATTGTAATAGTTTCTTGGAGTTTTGCTGCTGTAATAATCCCTTTAACTATTTCGCGGCAATTATTCGCTTTATCTTCCCAAGAGACAACCAGACCATGTTCAGGAAAACCGATTTTTTGAGCAAAATGTTCTGCTTCTTGGAGACTTGCAACTGTTTGATGATTAAAGTTAGTTTCTATAGAAAATTCTTCACCAATTATTTCTAGTTCATTTTCTTTATCTAACAAAAGCACGACTTCGCGGTTAGAATAAATATAAGGTACCATTGGATGAGGAACAAAACTACCTTCGCTGGCGATCGCTATAGTTTCACCTGTTAATTTTAAAGCTGTTTCGGCTTTTAACTTAGCCGCCGCAATTTGAGTTCCAGGGCGTTTGATTTCTCTCGTAAATGTGCCAAAATCATCAGTATTAAAATTAGATGGCACAATAGTTTTAAGATTTAGTTCTTGTTCTAATAAGGGAGCAATTACTTTTTCTTTGTGGTGCATTGTTGCAATTATACCCACTCGGTTACTAAATAATTGCTGAATTTGCATTGCTGTAATTATCTCCTTTGCTGTTAATCGTTAGTGGCTGATGTGATAATACTAATACCACCATCAGACTCCATATAAGCTAACTTCACCTCAGTTAAAAATTCTACACCTTGTTGACGTAATTTACTCATCAACTCATCTTCTGTAATCAGGGCTTTGTCTAAATGTCGGGAAATCATTTGTCCATTTTTCACCAACAGCAGAGGCGGAGGATTTAGAAATCTCTGGAATTTCGGCAATTTATAACCCAACCAGTTAAGGAAGTAACTCCAAAAAATTACTGTGCCTACTAAAATACCACCTTCGGTAATTGATGTGTAGTGACTTGCCATTGCATTTTGGGCTGCTTCGGCAAATAATACAACTACTAATAAATCGGTGATCCCTAGAGTTCCTATTTGCCGACTAGGGAGAAAGCGTAAAACAGCAAATAAAGCTAAGTAAACCAGAGAACCACGAATGAATAATTCTACAATACTAATGCTAGGGACAAAGATTTCTTGCCAATCAATATATAACCATTTATCCATGTTTATGTCTTTGCTTTTGTTAAGCTAAATAAGTTAGTGAAAAAACTATATTAATAAGGGTTAATTACCATAAAAGCCTCTTCCCTCCTGCCTTTTTACAAATACGAATATTTACGTTTCTCTACATTAATTTATTTGCGATCGCTGTTCGTTCGCTTAGACTGACCATTATGATTCATAGGGACGGCATGACGTGTGGGGCGAATCCCACTGCCGTATCTTCTAGCATAAACTTGGGTAAATTCTGCGCCAAAAAAGAGGATTTGGGCAGCATAATAAACCCAGGCGAGAATAACTACTAAAGAACCAGCCGCACCATAAGTAGAACCAAAACTGCTATTACCGAGATATTGTCCTAATAAATATCTACCTAAAGAAAATAATAAAGATGTAATCACAGCACCTATTAAAACATCATTCCAAGTAATTTTGACATCAGGCAAAACCTTGAAAATGAGTCCAAATAATAGTGTCGTGATGACAAAAGACAGTATAAAGTTAAAGAATTGCCAAATGAAATCTATACCAGGAAGTAAATTACTAAAATAACCGACGATCGCTGTTAAAGCTGTACTAATTATCAGAGTGACAAGGAGCAGAAAACCAATACCTAAAATCATGGCGAAAGATAAAGCACGCTGACGCACAACATTTTTCACGCCATGTCCCGGTTTCGGTTGAACTTCCCAAATTGTATTCAGGGCATCTTGTAATTCTGTAAATAAACCTGTAGCACCTAAAAGTAAAAGTAAAATACTAATTACCGATGCGATCGCACCTGTTTTTGGTTGATTGGCATTTCTGATGGCTATTTCAATAAACTCGGCTCCATCTGGCCCGACTAAACCTTGAATTTGCCGGACAATTTCACCCCTTGCCGCCTCTTCACCAAACACTGCACCAGCGATCGCAATTACAATAATCAGCAACGGTGCGATAGAAAAAATCGTGTAATAAGCTAATGCTGCGGCTAACCGCGAAGCTTTATCTTCACTCCATTCCTGAAAAGTTTCTTGAAACAGCCGCACAATTGCTGAAAAATTCATTTACCTAGTCTCCTTGCTGGAGGATATCGCTTTCTCCCTTGATATATTTGATACTGATTTGCGAAATTGTGACATCTGCCTCAAGAGGTTTGTGCAGTTTCCTGAAGATAGAATTTATTGACACGGAAACTTTTTATATCATGTCCGGCAAATCAGTTATGATTAAACGCATCTGTGTAGAAAAACACAACTCTTTCTCCACCTGCCCCCTGCGGTTTTTATGATAAGTCTTTTACCGGACATGATATTACAACATTCTATCGATGGTGCGATATTGAATGGCTTCGGCGACATGATGAGCTTGTAAATCATCATCTCCGGCTAAATCTGCGATGGTGCGGGCAACTTTGAGAATGCGATCGCTTGCCCTAGCTGATAAACCTAATTTATTGATGGCAGCTTCTAATAAAGAACGACTTGCATCATCTAACTTACACCATTGTTGCAGATGTCGGCTTTGCATTTGAGCATTGCAACGCAGATTTGTTTCGGTTTGAAAACGGTGAATACTGCGATCGCGTGCTTGTTGTACTCTTTCCCTAACAGATTTTGATGATTCCCCTGTGGGTTGTTGGGTAATTTCCTCTGGTTTGAGGCGATTCACCGCCACTTGCAAATCAATTCTATCCATCAACGGCCCAGAAAGTTTCGCCCAATATTGTTCTCGTTGTCTGGGCGAACAGTTACACTGTTGAATAGTATCGCCGTAGTAACCGCAAGGACAAGGATTGGTACTCGCCACTAAAGTAAATTGTGCGGGAAAAACAACAGATTGTCTTGTGCGGGAAATTGTCACAAAACCATCTTCTAAAGGCTGACGCAAAAATTCTAAAACATCCCGTTTAAACTCGGTGAGTTCATCCAAAAAAAGAATCCCTCTGTGAGATAATGATATTTCCCCAGGACGGGGAAAACTTCCACCACCCACCAAAGAAGGGCCGGAAGCGGAATGGTGGGGACTGCGAAAAGGGCGATCGCGCACTAAAGAACCACGATTTTTCAATAAGCCGGCAACAGAGTGAATCCGGGTAACTTCCAAGGCTTCCGAAAATTCCAACGGTGGCAAAATCCCGGCTAAACGTCTGGCTAACATTGTTTTACCACTTCCGGGGGGGCCGACAAATATCAAATTATGCCCGCCAGCCGCCGCAATTTCTAAAGCCCGCCGTCCGTGAGCTTGTCCTTTGACATCGTGCAGATCAGCGATCGCATAAGATACTTGTACCATATCTGCGACATTATTGATCTGCACAGGTTGATAACGTCCAGGATTATTTAATAAATCAACTACTTCCGATATACTTTTACAACCATAAACAGCTAATCCTTCTACTACAGCAGCCTCTTGGGCATTATCAGCAGGTACAACTAAACCCGCAATTCCCATTTTTTTGGCAGTCGCAGCAATGGGTAGAACCCCAGCCACAGGACGCAGACTCCCATCCAGGGAAACCTCACCCAAAAATAAATAATCTCCCAATAAATCAGCATTAATTTGCTCAGAAGCCGCTAAAATACCCACACTAATCGGCAAATCAAAACAAGGGCCTTCCTTGCGTAAATCTGCGGGAGTCAAATTAATCACAATTTTCCGCATCGGAAAGGCAAAACCAGCATTTTTTAAAGTAGCCTTCACCCTTTCTTTTGACTCCTGCACTATATAATATTGGTATGCGATTCTACTGTTATAGTCAGCGATCGCACCTTATTGTGTTGTGATGATGCGAAGAATAATAGCAGGATTAATCCGAGTATCCACTGAGGAACAGGTGGAATCTGGTCTAGTGCAACAGCACGGCAGGTTAAAAGATGCTGGGGCGGAAAGAATTTATATCTTTGTTGGTTCCCGCGACAGTGTAGATAGAGAAGATATTGACCAATTACTAAACGATGTCCGCAAGGGTGAGATAGAAAAAGTCCTGATCACTAGGATGGACAGGGTGACGGCATCACCAGGACTACTAGAAACCCTATCTACTACTTTTAACCAAAATAATACCAGATTGATTTCTCTGGACGAAAACATTGACTTGACCACTATTGACGGTGAGTTCTCAGCGATGCTCAGTGTGGTGTTTGCTGGGCGCGAAGTTAAGACAACTCGCCAACGAATCAAGAAGGGAAATGAATACAGGCGATCGCAGGGAATATCAAGTAGTCCATGTCCACTTGGGTATGTGCGTCGTGATGGTAAATATGTTTTCGATCAAAGACCATTTGTTTGTCTTTTGAGCGATCGCCCTTCTGGCGGTTCAGAATTCAAAGGAAGAACCAGAGCAGATTTAGCGATTGAAATCAAAGAAATATTCTTCAAATGTAAAAGTTTGGGGGGAACTGCTAGAGCAATTAACGAGAGGTATGGTATTCAAAAAATCGGGCATCCCTCTGGAGTGCCGACACCCAAGCGGATGACATTTGTTTTGGATGGCGAGGATATCTCGCAAGTCGTAAACCACCTCAAGAAAACCAAGGGTGTACGCGCTGGTGTATTTCGCCCGTGCGCTTCTGGAATTAAAAAACTATTACTATCCCCAGTGTGGTCTGGAAATACTCATTTTTTAATCTGTAATCAAAAGGGTACAGTCTTGCCGCGTGAACAATGGCAAATAAGGTATGACACCCATGAGGACAAAATTCTCACTCTTTCCGAACAGGAGCAAGTAAAACGAATCCTGGAGATGAATTACGCCATCAGTGGGTACAACAAACACAAAACTCATTTACTCACCGGTTTGATTCGATGCGCCCACTGCAATTATCCTTTTAAAGCTCAGGCAGTCAAACAAGCTAAAGAAGGGGTTGAAAGACGTTACCAGTGCAGGAATTATTGCCAAACTAGATCATGCTTCGCTAGGGGGATGATCACCGAGGTACGACTTGAACAAGCAATACTTGACACTTTGATCAAATCTTCGCAGGCGATCGCTAATGCAGTAGAAATTGAGCCACAACAACAACCGCAGTCACCCGAATTAATCCAGCTACGCCAAAAAATGCAAAAGCTTGAGCATTTAGGAGAAGATGAGCCAGAAATTACGGCTCTAAAAGAAAGGATTCGCAAGCAAATCGAGAAAATAGAACAGCGATCGCATCTTGAAGACACCAGTAAAAACCACATCAAAGAATTACTGATATCCGCTTTTAGTGATGCGATCGCTTTTCAAATGCAAGACGAGGATACAAGAAGAGCTATCTATCTACAGCTTATTGATCACGTCTCTGTAGAGCAAAAAGAAGTTTCTGGAATGTATAGAAATGGCAAGAGTTTTACTAATCTCGTTGCCACCATCAAAGAAGTCAAACTACGCTGCTGATTGATTTGATTCCAGGTATAAGGCGATCGCCTGATCAATATATTCCGCGTCCGTATAGGCAGGCAGTTGAGACTCTTTATCCAGTAGCCATGAGTTAATCTGCGCTGCTGATTCTACTGTGATGCGATCGCCTAGAATCCTTTTTGCAACTGTGTATCTAGCTGCTGATGAAATCATGAGGGCGTTAAAATTCATATCTTGTTCTTTATCCTGCTAAAAAATGTAATACTGTCTGCTCTGTCTCTTGCTGCACAAGCATTCTGTCTGCTTATATCTACTCTGTCCGTCTGTCTAAATCTGTACGAATTTGAATACTTTGGGCATCTATCCACGCGGCCAGACTATTCTCAACCAACTCATAAAAAAGACTTTTTAGCTCATCCGAAGAGAAGCGATCGCCCTTCACTTTAAAGTTAGGTTGTATTTCCTGGATTACTGCCTTAGTTCTGTTAGTGCGTTGTAGATAACCGTGTAGGGCCTGCGCCTGGGGTGAGAGTTTGGGAGTAGGGTTTTGAGGTTGGGGTTTTATATCAAACTCCATCTGGTGGTAAAGCGCCTCAAGCCTGGACTTATCCTCTGCTGTCACTGGGCGATCATTGACTTCCGCTTGTTGAAACTTTGGCACTAAGCCCAAGTAATACCCACCAACAAAAGCAAACATCACAGGCTGATATTGGCTTCTAGACTGCGCCTTTAATTCGCTGTACTGCGTTCTAACTGCTTCTTTATCCTTGGCATGGGTGATAACTTGATTACCCATAATTGCTTGTTCAATCACGCCGTAAGCGTCAATTTCGCGTCCGTCCTTGCGGTAGCGGTTGCCCAACAACAACAGACGTAAAACCTTACGGGTATTTTGGTCTAATTCTTGAATGCCGATCGCTTTAAGGTTGAGCGAGTGCAAGTTAACAAAAAACTTCATGTTATACTCACGCCCTACTATCAGCACATCAAAGAGGATTTGTCCAAAGTCAAAACCTAAATCCTCTGGTTTTACCTTGTTCAGTTTGGCGGCGATGGTTAGCCAGTCATCAAGAATAATAACAAAGGGCGGTAAGCTTTCTCTCCCATCCTCAGTTAGTTCTAAGCGTTTGTTGTATTCAGTCTGAACGCCTAAAAAGAAAGTTCTGGCGTTATCTATGGCATTCTCACCCACAAATCGGGTTACTTTGCCACGCTCACGTAGTCCATTGAATGAGTCATTTTTAACCGCTAATACTCTCATGTCAGCATTTGGACAGTTCGCTTCAACTTGGCGGATATACTCGCGGGTGATTGTGCTTTTACCTGTGCCTGGGTCGCCACACAGCGCGGTGCTGCCATCTTCACGGGCAACACGCCGCAATACTTCTGTAATTGTTTCGTCGTTTGTGGGTGCGATCGCTGGTTGTTCTATCTGTTCTTGAACTGTCCCTGGATCGCCATGCGGTAACTGTGCTTGCACTGGCTCAAACTTCTCAAAACTTGCACCGCCATCAAGTAAGTGACCAAATTCGTAGTAATCATCAGCAGACATCGCCATAAGTAAGGCTGTTTGTTGTTGCGGGGTAATGCTGGCAATAAATTGCTGTCTGGCCTCAGCAATTTTGATGCCACGCAAGTATTTAACTAACTCATTTCCAGACATTTCAAGCAACTGCTCACCAAATTTGAGAGAGTAATTAGCTCTCACACTCTCAAACTCTTTGGTAGCGCGGTAGTGGGGTCGAATATCGCTGAGGTAGTCTCTAGCCTTGCCAGTGAATAACAGACCAATTCCGCCCAGAACCATCGCGCCTAAGCCAAAGTGATTCTTAAATGGGTTATCAGATGGCAGTTCCCGAAAGACATACAAGTTTTCATGCTGGAGGAATGCCCAAGGGTTATAGTTTGGGTTGCTAGTGCGGTACTGGTTAGCTTTTAAATATGGTTCTGGAATTTGCGATCGCTGTTCGTACCTACAATACTTTTTACCCAGCAATATTTTTTCTGGATCGCCCTCCCCTGCCTGTATAGGCGCATCGTGGATTCTGGCTGACTTTGGATAGAAACATAATTCTTTCTTAGCTATGCCATCCCCAACATGCCCAGCTAAAGTACAAAAAACCGCACCTAAAACCGATACCGTAAGCATCAGGTTGAGACGCGGTGAAAGGGAATAAACGCGCTGATTCAATTCTGACAACTTTACGTCTTTCATTTTTTACGAAGGTAGAAAAATATAACAACAGAAACAGCGATCGCAACCGCTAGAAATACCCCGTAATTACCTTGTTTTGGTTCTTGGATGCCTTCATAGGTTTTAACCTGTTCAGACACAGTATAGAAACTATGACGGGCTATACTATCCATACTTTTAGCATCTGCGGTCAACTTCCAAGAGCTTGCTGACAGCATTAAACTGCGAGTTACACCGACTCCGAATCTTTGGCGATCGCTGATTTGGGGAATGATGCTGTTGTGAAATCGTAAATAGCAGAGGGTAGCCGCGAATGATGCGCCAACTGGTAAGCCAGCAATTACGGCGGGGAAAAATCCGACACTGCCAGCAAGGTAGAGATATTGAGTTGACGTGATCTGAAATCCTGCCAGAAAAGCACCTTGGGCAATGCCTTGAATTAGGGTGATGTTATTATCAGTTTCGGATATTGCTTGCTGTACTTGATTTGAGTCGTACTCAGCACCGTCTACAGGATGTATATTCTCGTCTACAATCTCTGCATCAAAGTAAATTGGTGTTTGTTTTTGATTGTTGGTCAACATAGGAACACTTTTCGGAAGAGATTAGCCCAGGTTTTGCGCCTGGGCTTGTGCGTTTAGTCAATCAAACGTCTGAAGAAACCTTTGGCACGATTAACAGCGTTGGAACCGTGTCTGTGAATGTCTTTTAGTGTTTCTTTCGCTCTATCTGCGGGTAAAAGTCCCTGGTGCTTATCTTTAACCTGTTGCCACATCTGAGATTGTGCTTTAGCAGAGTCAATTTCAATACCCCTCAGTACTGCGCGGTGCGACTCGCTTAGTAAATTTAGCGTTCTGGAGTGCTGAAATTGCTCCTGACCTAGTTGGTTGTCAGACGAAACAACTTTTTGTTGTAACCTGTAACCTAAACGCGCATCACTTACCCGAACCTTTGACCAGCTATCAGCCATTTTATTGACGCTATTACCTGCGGTAGCTAAAAACTGGCTTTCTTCTGACATCACAATTTCAGTTGCCTGTAATCCTTGCGATAAGTTTTCAAAAACAGCTTTGGCATTTTGGGCGCGTTGAGTTTGTTGGATTCGGAAATCTGCCACCTGTGCTGCGGCTGTCTGATTTCCGTCAAGGGCTTGAAATATTGTTTCTTGACTGATTCCCGAAAGAGAATGCAACGCAGTATAAGTGATCGGTGCTTCCAGTTTGAGTTTTACGCTTCGGTTCATCACTCCCATGCTCCTAGTTCTTCTAGTCTTGTGAAGATGTTGCCAGCTTTGTTTCTAGTTGCGTCATCAGCAATATCGTTTAGTGCTGTTGAATCGCCTTCCGCAAGTTTCCAAATCATTTCATCTGGTAATTCAGATCCAAAATTACCCAAGAATTGCCCATGAGTAAAAGGGTTTGGCGTTTCATCAATGGTTTGAAACTGGTCATAGATTCCAGTTTGTAAGTATGGCAGTGCTTCTCGAATGATTTGTTGTTGCTCTGATGTTCTGCCTAAATCGGCTTGAAAAGGATCATCATTAGCCACAATTTGCGCTGCTTCTTGTGCCAACTTAATAGGGCATCCATTGTTCGTGAGTGCGTTTAATGCGGCGGTAAACAGATTCTCGTTGTTCATTTGGTAAAATTTTTGTGTGTTGTTTGACAACCAGAGGGCGATCGCTCGGTGTCCAGTCAAGCGATCGCTCTCTTACTACTCTAAAAAGGCTTCCAATTTGGCGACATTGATACTTGGAGGATTTTCTAATTCCCATTCAAGATAGGTTAATGCCGTTGCTGCATCGCCCAATGTTAAGTCGGGGCTGTAGGTTTTAGCGATCGCTTGGTATTCCGGGTGGTTCCTGATCTCTGCGATCGCTAGGTGAGCATCCACAATTAATTCTTGCAATGTTTTCATGAAGTTCTTTCAACTGTTTGATTTTCTGTTTTTCCCGGAATCGGCGATCGTCTAATATCGCATCAATGCCATAGAGGAAATCAGCGATCGTGAAGCCTTCAGCCTCGGCAATTGCAACAATTCTTTCAATGATTGGCTTGATTGCGTCTGACCGCGAATTTTCCAAGTCAGACTTTAAATCCATTTCAAAGTCAAAGCTCATTTTTTTTAGTGGTAACGATTTTTAGCTTTATTTCAGGCGGGTGGGGGTTGCAAGAATTACTCATGCCCTTTTTTTACGTCTACTTGTTGTCTTTGCTTGGGGAGGCACAGGAGATTGATTCGCTAGTGTTTGAGCGATCGCAATACCTCCACCGCCTGCAAACATGGTTGAGCCAATGCAGATCATTAAATTTGCGCCAAACTTTGATGCTCCATACCATCCGATAAGGATGAAACTAGCCAAGCCTAGGCTTGCTGCTACTATTTCCTTTCTGTTCATAATCTCGCTAATCTCAAAAATGTTGCTTTTACGTCGAATTGATTGCCGTTAGTTTGAACTTTATTCGCTCTTAGCAGCAGTGTGCATCCACACATTGGGATTTCGAGTAATTGCCCTACTTTTGGTGGATTAGAGCCTATTAAGTGGCAGGTCATAAGAAAACCGCGACTGTCTTGTGCGACTAAATTAATTGTCATGCCGCTTGCCTTGCCATATTCGCCAACATTGATTTATTGGGTTGCAGTGGTGACACCTGCACAACCGTCTGTGATTGTGCAGTAGCTCCACCTTGAAAAATCAGCTTTTCCACTGCTGCTGATAGTGCCTGTGTTGGTGCATCTTCAGGTATGCCAAACATTTGGCGTAACTCTTGAACAGCTAAATAAGAAATGGTCAAGCGCCGAGATTCGTAATTATTCATGATTTATGCTCCTGATTCTGCAAGTAATTTAAGCCCTTGAGCATTTATGAATTGGGGGTTGGGTAGAACTACAAAACCCAAATTAGAGAGATTCTGATCAACAACTGGGAGAGATACGCCGCCGCCCCACGAAACAAGGTATTTCGCCCTATCTAGGTAGTTGCCAGAGGTTACGAAGTTTGCAAATTTCTCAATTCTGCTAACCCACCACTCGTCAAGACATTGGGCATACTCTTGATCAAACTTTTTAACTGTGAGTGCATTGCCTCCATAGGTAAAAGTTCCGTCCAAGATGCCTTTATTAACAAGGCTTGGAGTGTGTTTTACATCCTTGGATAGCAAACTTACTTTGTCGTTTCGCTTGTCCAATGACTCAGCGATCGCTGTGTGTAAATCACCTGCGCCACCTTCTATTAAATGTCTGTCTATCACTGAGCCATTGCCATCGAACACGGTAATGAGCCAAGTTGATGAACCGATATCAAGCGAAATAGCTATTTCGTGGCTATCTAAAGACAGGCAAGAGTCACCAAATAGACAGTAAGCAATACTTCCGTACCCTTCTGGATAAATGCCAGTAACCTTGATTTCAACTGATTTGGTGACAATCTCCCGCGTGATCAGGTGTTTGTGCTGAAATGTATGAACGCCTTGAACCCTGCGCTTGATTTCGTCTCCCCAACGTTCTGGGTTATGGCTGGACAGTGCTAGAGACAGAGTGAGATTGTCTGGAGCATTCAAAACAGACAGATCAGACAGAATGCTTTCTAGTGATAATTCTGCCTTCTTTGACTTGTCCTCATGTAGTAGGGTGTGGTCAGGTTGTGCAGTTGCAGCAGTTCCCCAAAAAAATTGAACATCTCGCAAGTCTGCGCGGTGTCCGTCCAGGTACCGTACCCATGCACCATGTCTTGAAATAGTCTCATGGTGTTTAATGTTTCGGTTGCGAACAAGCGAGTATGCAGAGGGCATCATGATCGAAAAATCACCATAAATACCTTTTCCGTATCCTGCGCCGCCGTCTTTACCTCCGCAGAGAGTAGTTATCCCAGAAATGGCTAAAGATTCGGATTGAACAAGCCAATTTTCGGCAAGACTGTATGTAATTGTCATGGTTCTGGAAATTGGTAAAAGTCTTATTTATCCTGGCTTTGGAGAATTTATCGGCATAATCGCCATAAATCCACGCATCCAGTTTTTGGTAAACCTAAACATCGCTTTCTGGCTTCTTTCGCCTTTGTTGGGTGACGTTTATTGGCTTACTGTGTTAATGTTAGCATAGGTTTATGGACATTAGCCAGCAATAACAGTGATGAACATATTTTTTTATGTGACTATGGACATATAAACTTATGTAATCATTTACAATGCCAGCTAGAGGAAAAGGCGCGAACCCTGACTATATGCAAATTTCTGGATATGTACCGCGTGAATTGGGGTTAAAATTCAAAATTGCTTGTACAGCAAAAGAAATTACACATAGCGATGCGCTAGAACAAATGATAAATGATTGGTTGCAGGGTGACGACTCAACCAATTCGCCAGGAAAGGGTAAAAAAACTTAGTTTTGTTTGTGTCAATGTGTCCACCTGTCATTTCGTGACACGAAAGAGCGATCGCCTATCCAACTGTCATTTTGTGACACGAGCGATCGCAAAACTAAACTCTCAATTTTTAATTGATATGCAGATTCCAGAAAATCAAGAGACTTTTGCAGAATTGATTGCAAGAACAGTTACTAGATACAAAGCAGTTAAAACACTGCTAGAAGATCCACGTAATTCAAAATCGGCTGGAGAAATTAGGGATTGGTTTGATTTAAATGAATCTAGATTACCGCTAGGCTACGTAAGCCAACATTATTTGGAGCAAGTAACGGCACTTTACTTTTCAGACATCCTTTCGCAACAAATCTAGCGATCGCATACCCAGACTCTAAACAATGACGGTGATTGTCGGTTTTTGGCGGTATTTTGTTTAAATTATGGATGAATTGTTAAAAGAAAGAACTCTAAAAACTTTGGATGGGTTGCCACCACTGGAACACCTATTTGCTTCTACAACAGAAGATCAGGTTGCGGCGTGGAAGCAAGCTAAGACAACCTTTGCTTGGCTACGGGAATCATTCAAAGACTATTTTTCAGGACAACCAAGCAAACATGATTTACTCTCACCAAGAGATCAAGAGTTTTTAGGGTTGTTAAGAGATTTTTACTTGACTTGGTACACGGCTATTCAATGGGGATGGAGTCACATACAGCAAGACATCCATAAGCGAGGGTTAGATGTTAACGACTATGCTGCTACCCCAGGAGATGCACTAATTCAGTTTTTAGAAAATTCTGCTGATGCTGTGATGCAACCGTCTAGATCAGGCTACTACAGATTTACCCCTCATAATGTGCGTGAGTTGGTTAAATCCGAGAGACAAGTAAATTCAATAATTAATAGGAGGAATGAGCCACCAACAGAAACAGAGTCAGAGGTAATTAAAAAACATTGGTACAAAGTAGCGCAGTCTAGTAAAGAGTTTGAACCATATTTCAACTTTTACGAATCTACCGTCAGGCTACTGGAGTCGGTAAAACGTGACACTCAGTTAAAAAAATATATAAAAGAGCATCTAAGAGCCAAAGACGATCTAGATGCTTTCATTCAATCTGAATGCAACCCTAAGCGCAAGCGCAAGGGATTTGAGTATAAAAATGGTTTATTTTCTCTAATGGATAAACATGGGGGGAAACCCTCTTAACCTTTCTTAATAGTAGATTACCCTCTAGCTGAAAGGGCTATCCTCTGGGGTTTTTATGGATTATTGTAGAGTAAGCAAGCAGAACAGATGCACTATTCATAGGTTCTGCAAAAGCCCAAAAAGAAAAAGGGGTGATTCGCCAAATAATGGAACAAAGCCTGCTACCCGGTTAGATCAAACGAGGTAACGACAGTCCGCTAAGTGGAAAACCACCACAATTTTTAATCTTAAATCTAACAGTAGCAATCTTTTCATCCTTTTACCAGCGAATTTACCCCAGTAGTCGAAAATTACTGGAGTATAAAATGGCAAAAGCGCCGAAGTTTGGAGACCGGGCGCTTTCAGCAAAAAATATTCATAGGGATATTATAGCTGAAAGCTCGGCATTACGGCAAGAATTTTCGCAATTAGAAAGAGCATTTCAGGCGATCACTAGAGAGTTCAGCAAAAAACTGGAGGTGAGCGCGTGAATTTCACCCAGATTGAAGCTGATTTTGAGAAGCTGATTGCTAGTTTTCAGGCGATCGCAACCATTGAAAGTCGCGTGAAACAGGAATTTTACCTTAGCCGAATCGCATCTTGGCATGGCATCACACGCGCTGATTGCAGAAGGCTTTTCAGATTATTTTGCTGTGAAGAATTAATCAATTCCTTGGGTGTAGGAGGGGTAAGAGAATGATTGCTCAAGTAAAGCGAGATTTCCCCAAAATCAAATACGCCTACAATTCCCAAGGATGTAATAAAAACTGGGACATGGCAAAGCTCACAGAGGGCTTTGCAGATGCAGAAGGCACAATCTTAGATGTAGCCCAGCATATTCAAGAAGGTCACGCAATTTGCGCCGGATTACTCGGCGGAAAGCGTAGAAGTAAGCAAAACGTAATCGGTTCGCAGTGGTTGTTGCTCGACATCGATAATTCAAAAGTAAAAATAGACGAAGAAGGACGAAGAGTAACAGATGGTAACGGCAAGGCGATCAGTATTCTCGATCAGCAATTAACTATCGAAGATGCTTTACAAAACGACTTCATAAAAGAGCATTGCGCTTTAGGCTACACCACTGCCAGCCACAGATCAACCTGGCCTAAATTCAGGCTAGTATTCCCTTTACCTGAATATATAGAGGATGTGGCATTAATAGAGGCTTGCACAAGGCTCTTAATGCAGCAATTACCCCATGATCCAGCGTGTAAGGATGCCAGCCGTGTATTCTACGGCAATACAGAGGCAGACTTATTTATTATCAATCCTTGCGCGACATTACCCCACGACTGGATAAAGAAAGCGAAACAACTTCTAGAGCAGGAGATAGCAGAAAAAGAACGCCGCCGCCAAGACCATGAGGAACGCTACAAGCACGAACGAGAACAATTTCAAGCGCAGAGATGGGACGAGGATTTATTAATTGAGCAAGCATTAAGATTCATTCCACCACGTTACTACGGGTCGAATAATTATCAGGAATGCTTGCAAGTTTTGATGGCGTTGACGGCTCATTATGGGGCATCTAAAGCGGAGGCGATCGCCGAATCCTGGAGTCCCTCGCAACCAAGAGAAAACGACAAAGAGTGGAATATTGCCAAAAAAATCAAGTCATTTAAGCGCGATGGCGTTGGAATCGGGACGCTGTTTCATATCGCCAAACAGCACGGATTCAGTTTTCCAAAAAAAGAGTACAAGTCAAGCGATCGCTTGCTTTCAAAAGAGGAGTGGGAGAAGATGCACGGGAGAACTGAGAAACAGGCGATCGCATCCAAACAAAACAATGTAATTCCACATCCGGCAACAAAACAGTTTTTATCTGGTGACGAACTGATTAAAGAAATTAATCTATTGATTGAGAATGACACTAGTAGATCGAAACTTGAAGTAAAAATACTAGACCTAGCAACCAGATCAGGCCGTACCAGTAACGAAATATGGCGGCTCTATAAAACAAGAGATGAGGAAGAAACCGAAATTCTTGACCGGGAAGTAGCCACAAAACAGTTACCCACGCTTCTGGAGGCACAAAGGGCTAGTTTGTCGCCGGATCATCTGCTGTGGGGCGACGGTGGTAAACTTGCATATTTACTAAAAACCACTGCCGAGAGTATGCCCGTGTCGGTTGAAGCCTTGCTAACCACATTGTTTCCAGTCGCAGGGTCAAGAATTGGCACATCATCACGCTTAGTTGTGAACGCTCGGACAAACTACACAGTCACATCAATAATCTGGTCGTGCGTTATCTCTAAGACTGGAACTTTAAAAAGCCCAGCACAGAAAGTAATTATTAATCCACTAGACAAGTTAGAGGCGCAAGAGTACCACAACTGGAGAACTGCAACTGATGACTACAAAAAAGAGTTGAAACGATGCGGCAAGGGTGACGAATTACCAGATGAACCAGCACCGCGTAAACGGTTCATTGTGCAAGGTTGCACAACAGAAGCGCGGATGAAAATTCACGGTGAGAACCCTAGAGGATTACTCTATTACCGTGATGAATGGGCATCGTTTATCACTGGTCGCAACAAATATCGTGGTGGTAAAGGTGATGATGCACAGCTAGACCTAAGCGAATTTAACGGTGATGCCCTCTATAAAGACGTTATAGACGGCGAAAAATGTATTTATCTGGAACGCTCTGCCATTAATCGCACTGGAAACACTCAACCAGAAGTGCTTAAGAAGTTTCAATCTGAGGGTAACTTTGCGGATTACGCTGGCGAGTTCGCCCGTTGGCTGTATTGCTGTAAAGAAAGCCCGTTAGCCTTTATTGACCTATTCGCAGATGATGACGGCATAGGCAAGCTATTGAGCGATGAATTGACATTCCTTTATCAATACTTGGGCAGACTGCCAGAACGTGATTATTTTCTGTCACCCGAAGCAAAGCGAATTTACCAATCTTACCAGCACCAATTAATGAGATGGTTAGCAGTGGAACAGCATCCAGGTCTGTCGGCTACTTACCCCAAACTCCAAACTTATTTGGGTAGGTTCGCCCTATGGTTGCACCTAGTCAACTCTGTCCTCTCTGGAGAATCTACACCAGATCAAATCATCAACGCTAGGGCAATGCAAGCGGCTGTACACTGCGTTGACTTCTACTTGGCACAAGCAAGGCTGATGTATGCCCAAAACAGTGACCAACAAGCGATCGCGGGCAACCTTCTCAAAATTAAAGAGTACATAGAAAAGCACCCAGAGGGTGTGACGGTTCGCAAGATTCGCAGTGGTATATATTCCTTCCGAAAAACATCACCAGATGAAATAAACCAAGGATGTCTCGAACTAGCCCGTATGCGGTTGATAAAGCAGGTAGCAAAAACATACTACCCATTATTAAGTGGAGATGATGATAGTGATGATGAAATGATGATCAACCATCATCACCCTGAGACCATTGGAAATAAAGGGATATATAAAAATGATGATGGTGATGATCAAAAAATCATCAATTTTCAAGAATTAACCAATTTAGATAAACATCTAATGGATGATGATGAAAATACTTTTATATCCGCAACGCATCATCAACCATCATCACTTTTGGAAACTCCTATAGAGCAAGCATCTCAGCGTGATGATGATATCTCACCACAGATCATCACCATCATCGAGAATACAGAGAAAGTGTTGGGTGGCAATAAAAACAGTAAAACAGTAAGTACAGCGATCGCACCTTTACCAAAAGTTGGAGAGAAGGTTCTTTTGAATGGTGAGGAATGCACAGTTTTTAGCTTTGATGAAAAATCGCTAAAGGCGGTTGTTGATCATGAAGACGGTCGATCAACTTGCATAAATGCTTCAAAATTGGAGGTGATCCGATGAATCCGAATCAGTGGAACACCTTAGATGATATTAATTATGTGCGCGAATGCCTTGAACACTGCAAAGATAGCTCAATGTTGCAGGAGTTGAGAGAGATATTTTCACCTGAACTACTCAAAAAAGCTGCTGTTGTTTTAAGCTCGGAGAAAAAATCTTTGATTAAACAATGGGTATTGCATTTGAATCAGTTAAAAACAAATGAATGAAGTAATAAAATATGAATCAACATCAAATTAACCAATCCGTTGAAGAACGCGATCGCCTGTCTCACCAGTGCCATCAATTAGTGGATAAAATTGCTAATCACCGCTATGCAATCAAATTGCTGAGAGTAGCGATCAAATCCCTTCAAACTATCGCAAGCTATAAAATGAATAGGTTAAAGGTTGTCAACCATGATTGATGAATATTTATCAGTATTAAGTCACAAAAAAGCCGCTCAGAAGGTCACAAAGAAAGCCCCAGGTGAGATTCTTGACCCGTTGGAGGGAATCGCCAGAACACAAGCTGCAATGCTCAATCTTGAGCCTACTAGCGAGAATTTAGAGAGTATTGATGATGCTCTTTCGTCAGAGATTGATCTTGCGGATTTAGTCTTGAAAGAGTCTGTCAACTTAATGAATCTATCTGGACACTTTTGGAATAAATCATTAGTTGGTTTCGGTAGTCCTGAAGTGTTGCGAACAATGCCAGAATTGCCCAGCGAGCTTGCAGCGATCGCCTTACGATGTGCGTCAGAGTCGCGTAAGTATTTGCAGCTTTTAAATGAGATTCGCAATCCCAAGAGAGCAACCTTTATCAAGACACAGCAAAACGCGCTAATTGTTGACCAACCACAAAATCTGTTAGAGGAAACACAATTAAATGGCTGGAGAGTGGACACCCGAACGCAGAGAACGACAGAGGCAGATAGCGATGACTGTCAAGCCGTGGCTAAAATCAACAGGCCCAAAAACCGAACAAGGAAAGCGCAGAAGCTCTCAAAATAGCAGAAAGCACGGTAGAAGAGGCGGAGTAGTGCGCGAAATGGAGCAGACTTTATCTAAATTTAGGCGACATAGAAAAGCCTTTTTAAACCTCTCAATTCTATTTGAAAACTTAAATTCACCAACGAACTTTCATGAATATCGATGAACACGCGCAAAAATTAACCGATTACCGCCAGGAGATTGAATCATTAGGGCATGATTTGATCACTTCTGGTAGAGATTCGTTACAGATTTTGAGCGATCGCCTAGACCATCTCAACCCTAACGATGCCGATATTACTACACTCTCACTAATAGCTGAATCGTTTTTGCTGTTGGGCGATCGCTTCTTGTCACTAAGCTTAGGAATCGAAAAATTATTGGAGTTAATCTGATGGAATTGCACAAAAAATATATTGTTGAAATTGTGAACATTATTAATTCTCAAAACTACGAAAATAATTCTAAAAACCGTGAGTTCTTGGAAAGTATAGCTCTTAACTTAAAGACACTTTCAAAGTCCGGTGATTTAGCTGCAATCCTGGCTTTGCTCTTAAAATTAAAAGTAGGACTAGGTTTTGATATTAGTAAACCTGCACCAAAGCCATTTTTAAAAATTGGGTGTATCTCAATAAATGTGTCGGATTTATTTAATTTTCGCGTGAGTAATTTAAATTCACATGAAAGTCTAAAGATGTTACCTAAATTATGAATGACGTTCAACTATTCAAAAGAAATTTGGATGTATTTTACAATTTAGACCGACCATTGCTAAAAACTAAAATTCATTCCAATTTTCGAGACTTTATTTCAAGTAATGCAATACAATTGTTTTATGTTGAAATACTCCCTAAGTATTTAAAAGAGTTGGGGTGTTCTGTACTAAAACAACCAAACGGCTATTACATTTTATTGGATCAATCTCAATTAATTGAGATTTCTGAGCAAACGAAAACACCAATAAATTATGTAATAAATGTTGCAGTGTGCCATGAAATCAGTCATGTAATTGCAGATGCTTTTCAGCGTTTTGATGATGAGGATTTTATTTGGCAACTAGGGTCTACAATGCTTCAAAAAGCAAGTATTCCTGAGTATTTCTATACCAAGATTAAAAATTATCTAAGGAATTGAAAAAATGATTAATCTAGCTGAAGCGATCGCCTTTCACGAACAAAATTTAGGAAACATTGACGGTGACTGCGACGCTAAAAAACAAGCTTTTTACCGTCAAGTATTAAGGCTTTATCTAATGTTACGAGAGCTAGGTATAGAAGCAAATAAAATAAAATCTGCTCAATTTAAAGATACCCCTGGCATCGCTCAAGCGCCATCGGTTAATTTTAAAGTCGATGGAATTAGTTTTGATTTTTTTATCGTAAATGACGTTCTTCAATTGAGAAACAGTGGACAAACTCAGTTATTTGGTTTTCCTAGCGAATCAATCGGATGTGCGGTGAATTTAGCCACCAACATTGTACACAAAGCTTGTATTCAGAAAGCCAGAGCGATCGCTTAATACTTCAAAAATAAAACAAAGTAATTAACCCATCTTTATTAGGTGGGTTTTTATTTTTTTGTACACACTACTGTGAATTTTTATGAGCTAATATTCGCCATATTTACTAATATATTATATGAATTTAGGCGAATTAATTCTAGCTTTTAAAGGGGATTTCACCCAGCTTGATCGGGATATCACGGAAGCTAAGAGAAGGGCGCTCGCTAATGCTCAGGAAATAGAAAAGCAGTTTAGAGATTCACTAAATTTAAATTACAAAGTTCAATTCACTTATAACTCTAATGATGTTCAGAACTTAGTCAAGGACATCACAAGAACAGCACAGGAAGCAATTAAAGCACAGAAAATTGATGTCACTCCAGCACTAACAATTAACAACGCCGAGATAAAGAAATTAGGTCAGGAAGTTGCCAAAGGTCTTGCACAAGGCATCAAAAATAACACGAAAGAAGCACAAAGAGCAGCTAACGAACTTGCTGGATTAACGATTGACGAGACTAAGCGTAGATTAAGAATTAAATCCCCTTCAAGAGTATTCGCTGAAATTGGACAGGATATTGTAAAAG
Organism: Nostoc sp. FACHB-190; assembly: GCF_014696905.1. Classification (NCBI taxonomy): domain Bacteria; kingdom Bacillati; phylum Cyanobacteriota; class Cyanophyceae; order Nostocales; family Nostocaceae; genus Nostoc; species Nostoc sp. FACHB-190. Next base: position 164,531 of record NZ_JACJQW010000006.1, on the reverse strand, counting down.
GTCTTGCTGAAGGTATTGGTATAGGTGGCGGACTGTCTGTCACTGGTGCTATCTCTGGACTAGTTGGAGGTGCAATAAATACTGCCAGAAACTTGGTTAATACTGGTTTAGCTTTTACCGGCACATCAATCAATAAATTTAGTGAATTAAGCTCTATCGAATCTCAGCTAAAACTGATTGAAGGTAGTACAAATAGCTTGAAATTTATTCGAGAAGAGAGCGATCGCCTATCTATTTCGCTCAACGATGCTCGAAAAGCTTATGTAGGTTTAGCTGCTTCCGCGAAAGGCACAGAATTGGAATCTGAAGTTAAACGGATTTTTTCTGCTGTTAGTAGCGCGGCACGAGTTTTCAACCTTTCAAACGAGAATTACCTGGGCGCGTTGACAGCTATTCAGCAGATTATTTCAAAGAATAAAATAACAGCAGAAGAATTAAGAGGTCAACTCGGTGAAAGACTTTATGGCGCGGTAAATATTACAGCGCGTGCATTAGGAATCACTACTCAACAATTGGATAAATTGTTGGAATCTGGACAATTATCTGCTAAATTCTTAAGCCAATTTGCGACACAATTAGAGAAAGAATTAGGACAGGGCGTAGAACAAGCGAGTAAAAACTCCACAACATCTTTGAATAGGCTGCAAAATCAAGTTTTGGATTTGCAAGAAAGTTTAGGTAAAGCGGTTGAACCCGGTGTAGTTGCTGGTCTAGATTTTGCTCAAAAAACTTTAAGTGAATTATTAAAGCAAGGCTTATTCAATGATCTAAATAAAGGTGCAGCAGAATTTCGTGATTATTTAGCCCAAAATCCGGAACTAGCCAAGCAGACAGCGCAGGCTATCTCTGGTCTTGCAAAAGACGGAATCAAACTAGCCTCTGATGGCGCAAGGTCATTGCTTGACTACCTCAAACAAAATCCGAACGCGGTTAAAGACGCTGTAACTGCATTTGGTAACTTTGGTAAGGGTATAGGAGATGCGGTAAAACTTGCCAGAGATTTATTAGATGTTTTTGACAATATAGGAAAAACAATTGATAGTTTTTACGACCGAATTAGTAAAGCATTTGGGGGAACCTCCGAACAACAGAAACAATTTGAAAATTTATTGAGATATGGCCCGTTATCATTCTTTTTTCAAGGCAATCAAGGGCAAGCACAACAAGGTTTGGTGGGAGGTCTTTTGTCTGGACTGGGATTACCAAATTCAACCACTACATCCAGTACATCAAATGCGCCCAATACGCCTAGTAGTAGAGTTATTTCACCTGTCGATAGTCGTTACCCTGTTACCTCAGAATATGGATGGCGCTATATCTTTGGGAAAAGGCAATTTCACAAAGGAATAGATTACGGCACTCCAGTAGGGACGGACGTAAAAGCCCCTACATCTGGCATTATCTCCAGAATATTCAACGACAACGGCGGAGGTTTGACAGTAACTCTACAATCAATGACTGAAGCGGGACAGAAAGTTGAGCAGTCATTCTTGCATCTGAGTAGAGCTTTAGTAAAAGAAGGCGATCGCATCTCCCAAGGACAAGTAATTGCTAAATCTGGTGCTTCTGGTGGAAGATCCACAGGCCCGCATTTAGACTGGCGAATCAAAGTTAATGGACAGCAGGTTAACCCCAGAGACTTCTTGAGGATGAATATCTCTGTCCCTGCATCCTCGCCCACTCCACAAACTCAAACACAAAATCAACAACCTTGGCAGAAAGCTGCTGCTAGTTGGTATGGTAGACCAGATGGTTTCCACGGGCGCAAAACCGCATCTGGCGAGATATTTAACGCCGATGCGATGACACTGGCTCACAAGACTTTGCCTTTTGGCACTAAAGTAGAACTTCGCAATCCCGACACTGGGACAACGGCGATAGGTACAGTCAACGATCGCGGCCCGTTTGTTAAAGGACGAGAGTTTGACTTATCCCAAGGGTTAGCAGGTAAGTTGGGGGTTCTCAATTCAAATCCGAATCGCCCCAACATTGAATATAGAATAGTCACACAATCGTCAAGTGGTGGGCAATCTCAACCCCAACCCAGCACATCCACAGCGCAGCAACCACCAGAAATTAGGGCTATCTTGCAAGGCGCAGAGGAGAAGGCAAAGGTAGAGCGCAGGAACGCGCTAAGGGCTACTCAAGACCAGATACAATCTGCGTTACGCGCAGCAAGAGAAGCCTATCAAGGTTCTACTCTGTTTCCCAGCGCCGATGAACGGAACACTCGCCAATCTCAACAACGCTTGCAACAGATTGATGATCAGATCGTGCAGCAACAACGCCAAAGAGAGGATGCCCAGTCAAGAATTAAAATTAACCAAACTCAGATTAGCAGTGGTAGCTTATCACCTGAAGTTGTTTCTGATTTAAATAATCAAATCAATTTAGATACCACGCTAATTCAAAAACTAGATGAATCATTAAAATCACTGCAAGATTCACGCCGAAAAACTTCTGAAGAATACGCTAAATTCAACGAACGCGATCGCCAGTTCAGACAACAACAATCTGACTTGCGAGTATTTCAGTCTAGCAACGAAATCTTGGTAGAAAGGATTGAGCAGTTAAGGGAGTTATCAAAACTGAATCCTTACGCCAAAGAGCTAGAAGCACTGCCACATCTAGAAAAAGAATTGCAATTAAATCAACAGCAAATTAAAATCAATCAAGATTTACTGAATCTTGAGAACCAACGCGATAGAAACGAAATTGACCAGCAAGAGTATTTAAATAGATTAAATGCTATCAAAAACCTGAATGCTGAAGAACTAAAAACAATTGACATTCGCCATAAATTAGCTCGAACTAATGAGTTTTTGCGGCAAGGACAGTTAAAGCTTGACGAAACACTGAGACGTAATTCTGCAATGGTTGAGCGTCTTAGAACTAATATAGATTTAAGAAACGTGGGCATTGGGACAGGCGATCGCATTACCTTACAACGAGATGCTGACTTGATTGAAAATAAAAGTAGTTACTTGCAGCAACGTCAACAATTGCAAGAAAGAGCGTTGCTTGAAGAGTTGCCGATTGACCAGATTAAAACAGAAAGATTGCAGATGGTTCTTAGGTTTAACGAACGCAATCAAGTAATTAACGATCAGGCGCAGCGAAACGCCGCAGACTTGATATTTAATAATTCAAATAGGGTTAATCAAAGCGGTATTGATTTAATTAATAATCGTGCTGATTATCTTGATAGTTTTGGTCTAAGCGGTAATAATCTACGAAAACAAGCAGCTATATCTAGTCAAGAATTGGACTTTAATAACCAGTTAAGAGATTTGCAAAACCTTAAAGATATTGGGGATATTACAGCAGAAACGTTTGCTCAACTCAAGGCTAATTTAGAACAGATTAACCAAGTCAGGCTTGATGCCATAAAGGCACAGTTCGACCCATTAACAGGGATTATTAGGGATAGTCAACAAGCTTTAAGTGGTTTTCTACAGTCGGCAATCATTGACACTAACAATATTGGCGATGCTTTTCGGTCGATGGTTCAAAATATTATTGCCAGTCTTGCCAAGCTTGCTGCTGAACTTCTAACCCAGCAGATATTTAAGGCAATTCTAGGATGGATCGGTATCGGGGTAGGTGGTGGCGCGGGATCTCCTGGTGGTGGATCAGGTGGTGGCGCTGCACCTACAGCTTACAACGGGATGAAAATTCCTAATTACGCGGATGGCGGAATAATTGGGAACATCCAGTCTATAGGTGCAGCCGCGCTTAAAGAGCGACAGATGACGGGGCGACAGCCTTATTTAGTAGTAGCCAGTGCTGGCGAAAGAATACTCAACCACCGAGAAACTGAGATTTGGGAGAGGTTACAGCAATCAGGGCGACTAAATTTTGCTGATGGTGGTGTCGTTGGGATGCAGGCGGTTTCCGCTTCATCCTCTACAACTCCACCAAGTGTCACTATCCCGATTACTATTAACGCTGGCGATAATCCTGGGTTTGATACACAGCGTTTCGCTCAAAAATTACATCCTGTTTTGAAGAATATCACTTATGAAATGATTCAAAATGAATTGCGTCAAGGCGGTGCAATCAAGAGAGGAGATAGATACGGAAGGTAATTAATCTCCAAAAATCCCTATGGTAAAACCATCTACTTCATCTAATTTAACCCTCCAGCAATTTTCATTGCTTATGGAATACGTAGTCCCATTTGATATGATTTTTACATTTTTAAGGTGTATATAAGTATGAGTTAAAAAGCCTCGCTCTTTCCTTTCTTCTTCTGATATGTCTAATATTGTGATTGAAGTTTGTTTAAAAACATCAATAAGTAATTCCCTTGCTGATAAATCACCCGTCCCCATTACGAATTTTTGAATTGTATTATCAAAAAACTTTTCCATAGGGATAACCAAACCAGTTACGATTATCCCCTTTGTAAAAATTGTCAACGGAAATTCGATATTTTTTGATTCCTCTACGGTTTCAACAATAAAAGAAAGAATTGGATCAACGTGGAAATTCATTTAGAATCCTCTAAACTTCTCTGTATCTGCAACCGATGAAATGGGTATTGACCCTCAGATTTTAGCGCAACGCCTCAAACCTGCTATGCAGAATACCGCTTATGAAGTGGTGCAGGAACAATTGAGGCAAGGGGGCGCTATTAAAAGGGGCGATCGGTACGGCTTTCAAGGGCAGGCTTTTTTTTATTAGACAAATTTTTGGGCTTTTAAAACCAAAATTATTGTCTGAACAGTTAAAACTACGTTTCATAATTGAGAATATTCTCAACTATTTATCGAAGGTTTAAAAACCTGCCCTTGAAAGGATCGGTACGGGAGGTAGAAAGTGCCACGAGTGCTTTAACCCTGCTGTATTCTAATATCAGCACGTATTTTTAGATATATGCGAAAAAGATTTGTATTATATTTAGCGATCGCTGCGGCGATAAACGTTTTTCTTTATTTTTCAGCGCCCTACATAAAAAGTTTTACAGAAAAGACAGAGAGTGCCAAGCCTGTTTTGCCATCTAGTAAGGATGAATCAATCTTTGATAAATGTGATAAAGAGGTTGGTAGAAAGATAAGAGAACAGTTTCCTGTAGATGTTGCTCCACGGGAGATAATATCCAAATACATTGATGAATGTCTTGAAAAGTATCAACAACCATGACGATCGCTACGGAAGGTAAAACCTGATAAAACCTGAAAATTTATTCATACATTCATAAATTAGGCGATCGCTAATATATGAATGATTATTCAGATAAACCTATAAAAACCATATTTCTAAAAGCAAGTAAGAAAAAAGTAAGAAATAAATTTCCTTGAATGCTGGCGATCGCTTGTAGTAAGGGTTTTGAGCAGGTGCAACTGAGCAACAACCTTGCGCGGTCGAGGCTAATTACTTAAAACCATAGATAAAAATACGCTTTTTACAGTTTTTTTACGGAATTTATCTATATTTAGTAATCCATAGACAATTTAGTTACTAAATTCTGATTATTTGCAAAATTGTCTATGATTGCGGAAGTATCGATAATTTTGTAAATAATTTTTGATAATTATCGAAATTCTCTATGGTGCGATCGCTACTGAGGAACTGAACCTAATTCTCAAAACTGGATTTTATATCTAGTAGTAGGTGATAGCTATGGTCGTTGACACGCATCCTTTTTTGGATCTAGTTGACAAATCGCTTCATCCAAACGTTTGAGACTATCTTGAACCTCTTTGATATTTTGTTCGTGTCTCGTGAGTGGTTTAGGGGTAATCATCTGAATTAGAAATGCTGCTCCAATCCATAAGACAAATAAAACCGCAACCGCTTTAAGAATTCCGATCGCTACTTGATTGCTATTCATGAGCTAAGTTTAAATTTTCAGCAATTCTCTCACAAAATAGCGATCGCTTGTGTTGTGGTAGTATACGGTATAACGCTCAAAAGCGGTGATTTAATCGACTTTTTGAACGCAAAAGTGCAAACCGTTGAGTTAACGAAATGGCTCAAAAACAATATCTTACACTGCAAGAGTTTTTACAAAGAACGCTAGTTTTGGCAGTCCCAGGCGTTTTACTATCCATTGTTTTGGGGACAACTTTATCCTCTATTTCGCCTCTTTCACCTCAAAATCAAAGTACAGATATACCAAAAAATACCGACACTTCAAATAATTTCAACCTACAGAATGCTAATACAACAGTCAATACAAATAGCATTCTCACCACAGAATCAAGAGGGGATTGTTACAACCGTGTAGGACAAGAACTAGCGCAATCTGAAGCAGGCAAGGTTGTAACTCATTCTCTTATGAATCAATATTATGATGAGTTTATCAGTCGGTGCGGCGGAAATTAGAAATAATAAAAAACTACGTTAAGAACTTGGTAAAAACGTCAGTGCATTTTAAACTGAGCAATTCAGAAAATTAATTTAATTTTGATAATTTTCTGAATTTTGCACAAAATTATCTATGGGTTAATAAGCAATAAAAAAGATGCTACCCCAGTAGGGATAACATCATCGTGTCAGATTATGACAGGAGAGAAGGCGATCGCTAGTCCATCCAAGGGAATCTGTCTTTGTCTGGGTGCAGGGCCACATAGGTGGTGTATTCGTCATCTGGATGCCTTAGAAGAAGCTCAATTTTATCTGGTTCTTGTCGCTCTGTAAGCTTACATCTCCATCCATCATCAAAAGGTATCCAGTCATAGCTGTTAAACTGAATTTCAGCACTCAAAACACTTGAGAAATCAGCATTAGTGTACGGTTGTAACTGTTCTTCCTCATCCTCAATAAAAACATCATATTTTGGTGCGATTGCTGCCACATCAACAAAGAAATGGGCAATATCCCACGATTCATCAATCATCAATTCTTCATCATGTGGAAGTAATGTTAACTGGCAATCATGGCAATGGTAAGTTAGCTGGCGATCGCGTATTTTGACTGTCTGCTGAACCAAACCAGATATATTAAATTGCCGTTGCCATTCCCTAACGCGATCGCGGAATGTGTGGTACAACAATATTCCTGTTAGATCATCTAGCGCAAAGAACTTTCCTAAATTGGCGTAATATTCACAACCTTTCTGCACTTCTGGATCGGCATCAAAGCTCCATCCTTTCGGATCTGTTAACACACGTCGCAATAACTCTTGATTTTGAGGCTTAGGAGAGTATCCAGCTAGTGAGAACAAAAAATCTGTCTTTTTTAGGGAATGGTGAATTCTGATATTCTCAGGACGTGTAATTGCTATTTGGTAGTCATTGAGGAGGCTAATAAATCCCTCAGTTGTAAATAGTTGAGGGTTTTCGTTGAGTAGGTCTTGGATCATGATGTGTTCCTTTTTTGATGATAGGTTGATACCCTCCAGATGGAGGGTATGGACTTTACGCTGCTGCTACTTTCTCACTATTGTTGAGGGCTACTGCTGCCTCACTTATGAATTGTTGGATATGCTCTCTCAGTTCGCGTTCTGTCGCCTTTACGCCTAGACTTGGATAGCCCCAACTAGCCAGGGTACGACAAAAAAAATGAAGCTGGCGACGGCTACGAGCATATTCTAGAACATCTTTCGCTTGATGGATTTGTGCTACTGTAAACATCAGTTCATGCCTCTAACGGTATGGATTTATGGAGGGGCGATCGCAGAGTTTCTCAGGCCATGCGATCGCTCTTTTGTTATTGATCAGCGTGTGACCACTGGTGAAGTATTTGGGCATCTGCCGCAATCTCAGCGTCTAGGGTATCTATGCGTTTTAAAGTTGTATTTACGCTGGCGATCACTGTCTCTACTTTTTTGTTAAACTCTTGTTCTTTTTGGCGCTGTTCTTCAATCCGTTGCAGTAGTTTTTTGTAGCGGGTCATTTGTTTTATCCCCTTTTGTTGTTCTCTAATATATTAATATTACCGTGGTATTACTATGGAGTAAATAAGGGAATTATTAGTATTTACAAAGGGGTTAGACGATAAAATGAATATTTACTTATACCGAGGTAATACTATGGCACTTCTTAGTATTACCCCTCCAGGGGGAGGGGGATAAGATATTTAGTTTTTGAACAGGAGATCCAATTTTTCTTGTTTCGCTGCCTCTATGCCTTTTTCTAAAATCTCTTCTGCGCTTACCTCTACCTTCTGGTTTCTGTACCATCCGCAGTAGGGTTGTATCTCAAACGGCCATCCGGCGAGGTAGAATTTCGCTTTTTCTAAAACCTCGTTCTCTGGAGTGTTTGCTGGGAGACTGAAGTGTTGAGCTTGTCCGTAGAAGGGGTGTAGCAGGGTTATTTCCCAGGTTTTAGCAAATTTGGTGATTATTGCATCACCGTGTTCTGTGGTTGTACCGCAATCCTTTAGCTTTTCACCTGTGCGTTCCAGTTCCTCGGATTCAAACTCTGCTTCTTCTTCGGCGCTAATCTCTGCCTCAATCTCTTCGTAGCGTTCTTCGCATTCTTCTTGTAATTCACTGATTGCATCGGCTAACTCTTGTAGCTCCCCTTGAAGTGCTTCGATTTCCTCAAGAGTGGTAGCGGATGCGATCGCAGACTTGATTGCTTCTAGCATCTTAAAATCTCCTATTCGGTTATCAAGGTTCTGGTTAATTTCTGTGCGGTGCTTTGTGCTGTTTCCTCACCGCTTATAGATATATAATACCACGGTATTACTATGGATGCAATAGGGGAATGATTAGTATTTGCAAAGGTTTTGAGTTTAATTGTTCAATTTAGATTTTAAAAACTTATCCATAGTAATACCCTGGTATTTCAATTTTCCCCGTGGTAATATCGGGTAAAGATTACCAAGGTAATACAATGGCAAGAGACAGAGAGACAGGTAAATTCATTCCAGAAAAAAACAGTTTTGATAAAACTCCATTCCCAATCAAGATGACCGCCGAGATGAAAGAATGGGTCAAAAATCGTGGTGGGAGTGAATTTGTGCGATCGCTAATTCAAGACGCGATGGATCAAGAATCTAGCCCAAAGCAAGCAGCCTGAGCGTAGAGACTCAGGCAGAAGATATCAAAGAAGTAGGCGATCGCCCAAATTCTGAGTTTATTCCTTGTAGCCATTGCGGTAACGCCACGGAGGAAAGCGGGGAGGATAAATCTAATTCAAAGTGGGTTTATTCTTGTAAAAAATGCAAGAAAAAAACATATATAGAGAAAGAATCGGGATATTTTCAGGTTCCCGTAAAAAATACTTCACTTAACCTTGGTAAGTGGATTTTCGAGGAATCTAGGCTTGAAATCTTCTCAAATGCACTGGCAGATAAAATCGAAAAACTGAATAAGTAGCAGGTGTCATTTTATGACACAAACAAGAATCGCACGTTAAGAAAGTATAACCGCACTATCTGGCAAGCCTAAAACAATAATGCTTGGCAGTCCGCCTGAGACATCAACTTCCACTCCCACTTTTACAGCATCGATGCCAACAATTGATGCACTCCAGACTCTAGCAAGCATTATTTTAGTCCTTAGTCATTAGTCCTGCGTCCGTCTTATCATTAACAATTGGCAAATGACAAATAACACAATTACCAATGACCAATCAAGACACAATTTTTAGTAAGATTATTCGGCGGGAAATTCCGGCCAATATCGTTTACGAGGATGATTTAGCTTTAGCATTTACAGATGTTAACCCCCAAGCACCAGTTCATATCCTCGTAATTCCCAAAAAACCCCTAGCGAAATTAGCTGAGGCCGAAACGGAAGATGCAGCTTTGTTAGGACATCTGTTATTAACCGCCAAGCGTGTAGCCGCCGAAGCTGGTTTAACCAATGGTTATCGCGTTGTCATCAATACCGATGCTGATGCTGGTCAAACTGTCTTCCATTTACATTTGCATATTTTAGGCGGCAGACCAATGGCTTGGCCGCCTGGTTGATGTTTTCAATTTTAATCAGGGTGTGAGGGTTTAGGGGTGTGAGGGTTTAATTCAGGGGGGTGGTAGGTGGGAGGATGGTGAAGAAATCTTTCCCCCCACACTCCCCACACTCCCCACACTCCTTAGCCCTTTGAAACTATCTTTTGTGGGTAAATCATCTCTGTACGTACCGTTAATCAATATCTAGTTGGTGGGAATACTAACAAAGTCCAGACAAGCTCTGCACTGCTTGTTGATGGACAGCAAAAACCAACTTGTGCTATGAGGTACGTTTAGATGGCGACATTTAAAGCCCCCATCATTCCCGGATATAACATTAGCTCACAACTATATGCTGGCTCCAGAACGATTGTATATCGAGCTATCCGCGAATCAGATCAACTCCCAGTTGTCATCAAGCTATTAACCTCAGAATATCCTACTTTTCAAGAATTACTCAAACTCCGCAATCAATACACTATTAGCAAAAATCTCAATATTTCTGGGATTATTCAGCCATTATCTTTAGAAACATATAATAACGGTTATATTTTCGTGATGGCGGATACTGGGGGAATATCATTACGAGAATATATTCAAAGCAACACTTTATCCCTAGCAGAATTTTTGAGGATTGCTATTCAATTAAGTACTAGTCTTCATGAATTACATCAAAATCGCGTGATTCATAAAGATATTAAACCAGCAAATATTTTAATTCATCCCCAAACAAAACAAGTTCAATTAATTGATTTTAGTATTGCTTCATTACTGCCAAAAGAAACTCAAGAAATTAAAAGTCTTAATATTTTAGAAGGAACTTTAGCTTATATTTCTCCAGAACAAACAGGGAGAATGAACCGAGGTATAGACTACCGCAGTGATTATTACTCTCTGGGAGTGACATTTTATGAATTATTAACCGGAGAATTGCCATTTAATAGTGATGATCCGATGGAGTTGGTGCATTGTCATTTGGTGAAAATGCCAACTGTAATAGGGAACAGGGAAGAAATTCCGCCAGTACTGGCAGAGATTGTGTTGAAACTGATGGCGAAAAATGCCGAGGATAGATATCAAAGTGCTTTGGGATTAAAGCATGATTTAGAACTTTGTTTAACCCAACTCCAAGAGACAGGCGCAATTAGAGATTTTAAAATTGCTCAACGGGATGTGTGCGATCGCTTCCTCATCCCGGAAAAATTATATGGTAGAGAAGCGGAAGTCAGCACCTTATTACAAGCATTTGAACGTGTTGCCAGTGGCACATCAGAGATGATGCTAGTGGCGGGATTTTCCGGGATTGGCAAAACTGCTGTAGTGAATGAAGTCCACAAACCCATAACTCGTCAACAAGGTTACTTTATCAAAGGTAAATTTGACCAATTTAACCGGAATATTCCTTTCAGTGCTTTTGTCCAAGCTTTGCGTGATTTGATGGGGCAATTGTTATCAGAGTCGGATGCAAAATTGGCACAGTGGCGGAGTCAGATTTTAGAAGTTGTGGGGGAAAATGGGCAAGTTTTAATTGAGGTCATTCCCGAATTAGAGCGTGTAATTGGTAAACAATATCCTGCACCAGAATTATCGGGAACGGAGGCACAAAACCGATTTCAGTTACTGTTTCAAAAGTTTATTGCTATCTTCACCACAGCAGAGCATCCTTTAGTAATGTTTTTGGATGATTTACAGTGGGCAGATTTAGCTTCTTTGCAGTTAATTAAACTGTTGATGGAGGATGAAAATTGTCTGCTGTTGTTGGGTGCTTATCGAGATAATGAAGTTTCTGCTGCACACCCATTAATGTTGACGGTGGAGGAAATAAAGAAATCTGGTAAGACAGTTAATACTATTACCCTTACTCCTCTAGCTGCTCAAAATGTAAATCAGTTAATAGCTGATACTTTACGTTGTCCAACAGAGCGATCTCTCCCCCTCACCGAATTAATTGAGCGCAAAACCAGAGGAAACCCCTTTTTTATCACTCAGTTTCTCAAGAAACTATATGAAGATGGGGAAATTACCTTCAATCATCAGCAGGGTTATTGGGAATGTGATATTACCCAAATTCAATTGCTATCCCTAACTGATGATGTTGTGGAGTTTGTCGCCCAACAATTACAGAAATTACCTCAAACAACCCAAAATGTTTTGCAGTTAGCTGCTTGTGTTGGTAACTCTTTTGATTTAAAAACCTTAGCAATTGTTTCTCAGCAATCTGTCACCGATGCGGCGACAGCATTATGGAAAGCTTTACAAGAGGGTTTGATTTTACCCACTAGCCAAACTTATAAATTCTTTCAGATAGAGACTGAAGCACAAACTAATTCTCAGAACAATATTGATCATGATTCTGTAAATTTGACTTACCGCTTTCTGCACGATCGCATTCAACAAGCGGCTTACTCTTTAATTCCAGAAGACCAAAAACAAGTTACTCATCTGGCGATCGGTCAACTACTCTATGCTAATACACCAGAAACTCAACTAGATAGACATATATTTGAAATTGTCAATCACCTGAATCAAGGGATTGATTTAATTACTCAGCCTGATGAACAACTAAAGTTAGCCGAACTGAATTTAATCGCGGGATGCAAAGCTAAAAGTGCGATCGCCTATAATGCAGCCATCAATTACTTTACCCAAGGAATTGACTTACTCCCGGCTGATCCTTGGACAACAAACTACGAATTAACTCTAAATCTGCATCACGAGCGTTTAGAAGCGGCTTGTCTAAACACAGACTTTGACAAGTTAGCAGCCTGGGGTGACATTATATTGCGATCTGCAACTTCATTGCTCGACACCATCAAAGTCTATGAAACCCGAATGATGGCTTTCCGTTCTCAAGGTAAATTTGCCGAAGTGGTAGAAACTGGGTTGCAGGTGTTGAAATTACTGGGTGTGGAATTTCCCGAACAACCGACTCAGGCAGATATTGGTACAGCAGCGCAATATACACAGCAACTATGGATAGGTAGTAAACCCTCAAGTTTGGCAGATTTGCCTACAATGAACGATCCCTATCAACTGGCAGCAATGCAAATCATGACTAAACTAGTGGCATCTGTTTTAATTGCTGCGCCTGAACTTTTACCATTACTCATCTTTAAGCAAGTTGAGATGTCTATTCAGTTTGGAAATTCCTCTATTGCCGTTTTTTCTTATGCAGACTACGGATTAATGCTCTGTGGTTTTATGGGAGATATTGATGCTGGGTATGAATTTGGACAATTATCATTAAAGTTACTAGAAAAATTCCAGATTAATGCCTTTAAAAGCCGAGCTTACTTTGTTGTCAACTGCTTTATTCGTCATTGGAAAGAACCCTTGAGTCAGTCTATCCAATTTCTGCTAGAGGGCTACCAGAGTGGGCTGGAAACCGGAGATTGGGAATGTGTAGCACTAAATATACTAACATACTTTCAGTACAGCTACTGGAGTGGTCGAGAATTAAGTGCTTTGGCTCAGGAAATGGAAGCTTATCGACAAATTATCAGCCAGGTTAAGCAAGAATCAATTTTAAAATATTATGAGTGTTACCAACAAACAATTTTAAATTTATTGGTAATATCTGAAATCCCCTATTTTTTGGCAGGTGAAGTCTTCAATACAACCCAAATTTTGCCTCATTTACAGGCTACCAATGATCGAGGGGGATTATTTCATCTTTATTTATCTCAAGCCGTTCTCTGTTATTGGTTTGGCAAATATGAACAAGCTGGGGAACAAGCAGCTATAGCACAACAATATATTCATGCTAGTGCTGGCAGTTTTATGATGGTTGTTTTGGTTTTTTATGATGCCTTAATTCATTTGTCCCAATACGAAACGGCGGATACTAAACAACAATCAAAGATTATTGAGCGGGTCAATAGTCATCAAGAAAAACTCCAAAATTGGGCAAATTTAGCTCCCTCTAATCATCAACATTACTGTCAACTTGTAGCCGCAGAAACATTGCGGGTTTTGGGTCAAAATTATGATGCAATGGCACATTATGATTCAGCTATTGCTGGTGCAAAAACCCACGGTTATTTACAAGATGAAGCACTCAGTAATGAACTGGCTGCTAAATTTTACCTGCATTGGGGCAAAGAGAAAGTGGCCTCCGGTTATATGCAGGAGGCATACTACTGTTATGCTCGTTGGGGTAGCCAAGCCAAAACTCAAGATTTAGAAAATCGCTACCCTCATTTACTGCAACCTATTCTCCAGCAGAAAATAGCATCGATGAATGTGCTGGAAACATTATCAGCACAAGTTAATCCTCTGGTTTCCGTTCATAGTTCCCAACAACCGACTCGTTCTTCTAGTACCAACATCAATACATCTCTGGATTTTGCGGCGATTATCAAAGCTTCTCAAGCTATTTCTGGCACAATTCACCTGGATGAACTGCTGCAACAACTGACTCAGATTATTTTGCACAATTCTGGTGGCGATCGCTGCGCCTTAATTTTATCTAATCATCAAGGCGAATTTTTTGTCAGAGCAATTGCGACACCAGATAACACTGAACTTCTTGACGAACCTTTAGAGGGAAACCCAAATTTACCGATCAAATTTATTCAATATGTGAAAAATACCCAAGAAATTGTGGTAGTTAATGAACTGCAAACTGATCTACCTGTCATTGATGAATATTTACTGCAACGACAACCAAAAAGTCTGTTGTGCTTACCGATTCTCAATCAAGGTAATTTAATTGGCATTTTGTATTTAAAGAATCGCTCAACCAGTAATGTGTTTACTAGCGATCGCATCTTGATTCTCAACTTTCTTTGTACCCAAGCGGCGATTTCTCTCGAAAATGCTCGACTTTATCAAGATTCTCAAATTTATGCCCATCAGTTAGAAGAATCGCTGGAAAAGTTACGCCTGAGTGAAAACCGCTTTCAGAAACTTGCAGATAATATTCCCGGATTGATTTATCAAATTCGGATTCAACCCAATGGTTTATCTTCAATATCTTATGTGAGCTATGGATGTCAAAGCCTTTACGAAGTAGCGGCTGAAGATTTAATGTCAGGAAAATATAGTCTGCGCGATTTTGAACATCCCGATGATCAAGCTGAATTGTTTCGCGCCACTATGGAGTCAGCGCAAAATCTCACTACCTTTCGACATGAATGGCGGATTATTACACCCAATGGAAATGTTAAATGGGTAAAAGCCATTTCCCGACCAGAAATTAGCGAAGATGGGGAAATGGTGTGGGATGGGATTGTAATTGATATTAGCGAACAGCAAGCTGCACTTCGTGAACGCGAACGTGCCGAACAAGAGCAGCAACAACTACTAGCAATTGTCAATGCTACACCCGATATTGTCGGTATTGCCGATGCTAATGGCAATAATATTTACACTAATCCTGCTGGACAGAAAGTGTGGCATTTGAAAGATAGTAAGGCAGAATTTCATATTTCTAGTCTGGTGCCACCTCGACTAATACAGTATTTGCAAAATGTCATTATCCCTACCGCTATCCGTCAGGGAACTTGGAGTGGTGAGTCAGCCATCTTAGACTTACATGGTAAGGAAATTCCAGTTTCTCAGGTTGTGATTGCTCATAAAAATGCTGCCGATGAAGTTGAATATTTATCTACTATTATTCGAGATATTAGTGAACGTAAACAAGCGGAAGCTGCAATTGGGCAAAAATCGCAGGAACTCGAACAAGCTCTCAACGAACTCAAACAAACTCAGCTACAAATGGTGCAACAAGAAAAAATGTCTGCATTAGGTAACTTAGTTGCAGGTGTAGCTCATGAAATGAATAATCCTCTCAGTTTTATTTCGGCTAGTCTGCAACAAGCTCAACCCATATTTACTGATATCACCACACACCTCCAACTCTATCAACAAGCTCTCCCCAATCCTGATGCAGAAATTCTCGATCATGCCGAAGAAATTGATTTAGAGTATAGCTTAGAAGACCTACCAAAAATGCTCGATGCAATGGTTATAGCTGCTGACAGATTGAAAAATATCAGCACTAGTTTGAGAACTTTCTCCCGTGCCGATCAGAGTTATAAAGTGCCATTTAATATTAATGAAGGCATTGATAGTACAATTTTAATTCTCAAACATCGCCTGAAAGGTAATGAACAACGCCCAGAAATTATTGTGGTGACAGATTACGGTAATTTACAACCAATAGCATGTTTTCCTGGGCAATTAAATCAGGTATTTATGAATATCATCGCCAATGCGATTGATGCTTTAGATGAGTCAAGTATAGGACGCAGTTTTGAGGAAATTAAACTCAATCCTTACAAGATTATTGTCAAAACAGCAATCGAAAATCAGCATGTTAAAATCTCCATTGCTGATAATGGTAAAGGCATCAGTGAAGATGTCAAATCGCGCATCTTTGACCATTTATTTACAACCAAAGCAGTAGGTAAAGGCACAGGATTAGGACTAGCGATCGCCAGACAAATTGTTGAAGAAAAACATGGCGGCAAAATTGAAGTTAATTCTGTTTTAGGAGAGGGAACAGAGTTTGTAATTTCTCTCCCCATTACAGATAACAATCATTAAGTGAGGGACAAGGTAGATAAGGCAGAGATATTCTAATACTATAGCAGTCCTAAATCATTTGTAAAATTTCTATATCTTTTTCTTCTTTCTTACATTTGCATCCTTCTCTACGAGACGCTACGCGAAGGCGTTCTTGGTGAAGCAGTCCAGTCTTGGGGGTTTCCCCTATGAGGAACTGCTGTTAGCGCAGCGTTAGCGACGCAGGAGAGTCACCCGGAGGGCGGTTCGTTTCCATATCTATGTTTTTCACGACTCATTTAGGATTGCTATATTTCACAAAATTACGAAGATAAATCACTACCTATGCTTCCTCTGTTTGTCCCTTTGGATCATTTTTAAAGTGAAATGGTATTACTATCGACATCGTTAGTAAACTTCGATTTTATGGGAATACTAAATTCTAGACGCGAATACTAACTTGTGCTGCGAGGCATGTATATATGGCTACTGTAACCTGTACACCTATTATTCCCGGATACCAAATTTGCGCTCAACTTTATGTCGGTGCTAAAACCCACGTCTATCAAGCTATCCGCCAATCAGATCATCTGCCAGTAGTCATCAAACTGTTAGCGTCAGAATATCCCAGTTTTCATGAATTACTAGAATTTCGTAACCAATATACAATTAGCAAAAATCTCCAAATTCCGGGGATTGTACAGCCATTGTCACTCTTAACTCATCACAATAGTTATATTCTGGTGATGCCAGATACAGGGAAGATTTCTCTACAAGAATATGTCAACTCTACTCACATCTCCCTAGTAGAATTTTTAAGTATTGCTATTCAATTAACAAGTATTCTCGATGCGATACATCAAAATCGTGTCATCCATAAAGACATTAAACCAGCAAATATTCTAATTCATCCCCACACAAAACAAGTTCAATTAATTGATTTTAGTATTGCATCTCTATTACCAAAAGAAACTTCAGAAATTAAAAATCCTAACATTTTAGAAGGAACTCTAGCTTATATTTCCCCAGAACAAACAGGGAGAATGAATCGAGGTATAGACTACCGCAGTGATTATTACTCTCTTGGTGTAACATTGTATGAACTATTAACAGGAGAATTACCATTTAATAGTGATGACCCAATGGAGTTGGTGCATTGTCATTTAGCGAAAATGCTGCAGGTCATAGAAAGCAGTAAACCGATTCCGCAAGTAGTAGCAGAGATTGTGTTGAAATTGATGGCGAAAAATGCCGAAGATAGATATCAAAGTGCTTTGGGATTAAAGCATGATTTAGAACTTTGTTTGACACAACTTAAAGATACAGGCGCAATTAGACATTTTAAAATTGCTCAACGGGATGTGTGCGATCGCTTCCTCATCCCGGAAAAATTGTATGGTAGAGAAGCGGAAGTCAGCACTTTATTACAAGCCTTTGAACGTGTGGCTAGTGGGACATCAGAAATGATGCTAGTAGCGGGATTTTCGGGGATTGGTAAAACTGCTGTAGTGAATGAAGTCCACAAACCAATTACTCGTCAACAAGGTTATTTTATCAAAGGTAAATTTGACCAATTTAATCGGAATATTCCCTTCTCTGCTTTCGTCCAAGTTTTCCGTGATTTGATGGGGCAATTACTAGCCGAATCTGATAGCCAACTCCGCATCTGGAAACAGCAAGTTTTGGCAGCATTGGGAGATAATGCCCAAGTAATTACTAAGGTAATTCCCGAACTTGAACTCATCATTGGCACACAACCAACAGCACCAGAATTATCAGGTTTAGCTGCTCAAAATCGGTTTAATTTACTATTTGAAAAATTTATTCAAGTTTTCACCACAAAAGAACATCCTTTAGTGATATTTTTGGATGATTTGCAGTGGGCAGATGCGGCATCACTGAAGTTGATAGAATTGCTGATCAGTGAGTCATCAACTGGTTATTTGTTGTTAATTGGTGCTTACCGTGATAATGAAGTGTTTGCAGCACATCCATTGATGCTAACTTTAGATGCGATCGCTAAAGCAAAAGCAACGGTAAATACTATTACCTTAAAGCCATTATCAACCAGCAGTTTAAATCAGTTAATCGCTGATACATTACATTGTGCGGGTAATTTGGCACAACCTTTAACCGAATTAGTATATCAAAAAACTCAAGGTAATCCCTTTTTTGCGACGCAATTCCTCAAAGCATTACATCAAGAAAAACTAATTAATTTTGATTTACAAACTGGGCATTGGCAGTGCGATATTTCCCAGTTAAAATCCACCGCCTTAACAGACGATGTGGTGGAATTAATGGCGCAGCAATTAAAGAAACTGCCTTTAGCAACCCAAAATGTTTTAAAACTAGCAGCTTGTGTTGGTAATCAATTTGATTTAAGTACACTGACAATTGTCTCGGAACAATCGGAAGCAGCAACAGCAAGTGATTTATGGAAAGCGTTGCAAGAAGGTTTAATCTTGCCGATTAGCCAGATTTATAAATTTTTTCAGTTAGAAAATCTCGAACAATCAGAAATAGCTCAAAATGCCAATCCTAGTTATCGATTTCTACACGATCGCGTCCAACAAGCGGCTTATTCTTTAATTCCCGATGACCAAAAACAAGCAGTTCATTACAATATTGGACAACTACTCCTGAAGCAAATTTCTCTGTCAGCCAGAGAAGAACAAATTTTTGCTTTGGTGAATCAGTTAAACTACGGCACTTCCCTAATTACAGCCCAATCTCAGCGTAATGAACTCGCCCAAATGAATCTCTGTGCTGGACGAAAAGCCAGAGTCGCCACGGCTTATCAAGCTGCTTACGAATACGCCACTGTGGGATTAGGACTACTAGCCACAGACACTTGGCAACATCAATATGAAATGACCTTAGCACTCCATGAACTAGCTGCCGAAACTGCCGCATTGAGTGGTGATTTTGAGCAGATGGAGTATTGGATTAATGCCGTCATCCAGCATACCAAAACGCCCTTAGATCAGGTGCAATCTTATCAAATCAAAATTCAAGCGTTAAACTCCCGTAATGATTTTATTGCCGCGATCGCCACAGGTAAATCTGTGCTGCAAACCTTGGGTGTGAGTTTGCCAGATCAGCCAACTAGTGAAGATGTCCAACAAGCTAGACAGCAAATTCAAGACTTAATTGGCGATCGCGCGATTGCAGATTTGATTCATTTACCAAAACTCGTAGCACCAGAACAACTAGCAATTATGCAAATTGCTGCCAGTATCATACCTGCCTGCTATGTTACAGCTTCACCCCTCTACCCCTTAGTGGTGGCGCTTCAGGTTCAACATTCTATTCAATATGGAAACAGTTTATTTTCTCCTTGGAGTTATGCCAATTATGCCTTTCAAATTAAGTTAATCTGGGGCGATATCCGAGAAGCGGAACAGTTTGGACAGTTAGCATATCAGTTAGGGTTAGAACCAGAGTTTAAATACAGTCGAGCCGCAACCTTTGTTGTGTTCGCTGGATATATTTACCACTGTACTGCCCCTTTAAGAGAGACAATACCAATTTTACAGTTAGGCTATCAAGCAGGGGTCGAAACAGGTAGTTTAGAATTTGTGCTTTATACAGTGCAAGCACTGACCTTGAATGCCTTTTGGTCAGGGCAAGATTTGAGTGAGGTAGAATACCAAATTCGCTCTTATCACCAGCAGTTGCAAGAACTCAAGCAAGTAACTACCGCCAAGCATTATTTAATTTACTGGGAAACTGCTCTGATTCTGCTGGGTAAATCAGAAGATGAAGTAACTTTACGTCAAGCATCTTATGAAGCCACATTAATTGCCGAGGTGCAAGTTTCTCAAGATGTCTTTCGCTTGTGTATATTTTATCTGCATCGATTTATCTTGAATTTTTGGTTAGGAGAATATGGCCAAGCTCAACAAGATGCTGCCCAAACCAGACAGTATTTAGCAGGGTGCGTTGGTACAATTATCGAACCTGTTTTTTACTTTTATGATGCTTTGATAATGCTGGCTACATTGCCTCAAGGAAGTGAGGTGACAGAAACTCAATGGCAAAGGATAGAAGAGAATCAAACAGCTTTAAATAATTGGGCGCAATATGCACCAATGAATCATCAACATAAAGTTGATTTGATAGCAGCCGAAAAATATCGAGTTTTGGGGCAGAAAGCTGAAGCCATTGAACAATATAATCAGGCGATCGCCGGAGCAAAAACTAATGGATATCTCCAAGAAGAAGCTCTGAGTCATGAACTAGCTGCTAAATTTTACCTTAATTGGGGTCAAGAGAAATTGGCGGCAATTTATCTGCAAGACGCTTACTATTGCTATGCGCGTTGGGGTGCGAAAGCGAAAACTGAAGAGTTAGAAAATGCTTACCCCAATTTGTTACAGCCAATTTTACAGCCAACTGCCCAAAGTCTAATTCCTTTAGAAACCCTAGCCTCGATTGCTAGTCCCAAAGTTTCTATTCATTCTTCCAGCAAAACCATCCGTTCCGCCAGTACCCTCAACACGGCTCTAGACTTTGCCACCATTATCAAAGTTTCTCAAAGCTTGTCTGGAGTAATTCAACTAGATGAGCTACTACACCAACTCACTCAGATTATTTTGCAAAATTCTGGTGGCGATCACTGCGTCTTAATTTTGCCTGATACACAAGGAGAATGGCAGGTAAGAGCCATCGCTACACCTGAACACACTGAACTTTGCTCTCAACCCTTAGAAGGCAATCTCAATTTACCAGTCAAGCTGATTCAGTATGTGAAACACACCCAAGAACTTTTGGTGATTGATGACATTCAAACAGATTTACCTGTAATTGATGAGTATTTACAGGAAAAACAGCCGAAAAGTCTTTTATGCTTGCCGATTCTCAATCAAGGGCATTTAATTGGCATTTTGTATTTAAAGAATCGCTCTGCAAGTGGGGTGTTTACTAGCGATCGCATTCTCATTCTCAATTTTCTTTGTACTCAAGCAGCGATTTCTCTAGAAAATGCCCGACTTTATCAAGATTCTCAGATTGCTTTGCAAGAACTACAACAGTCTCAACAACTGCTAAGAAGTATTATCGACAACATTCCCCAGGTCGTTTTTTGGAAAGACCGCAACTCAAATTATTTGGGATGTAATCAAAAATTTGCCATCATGGCAGGATTGCCATCGCCAGAAGCGATCGTTGGTAAAAACGACTATGATTTACCTTGGAGCAAGGCTGAATCTGACTCCTATCGTGAATATGATCGCCGGATTATGGAGTCTAAACAGCCACAATTACATATTATTGAAACGCAACAGCAAACAGATGGTAAAACTATCTGGATAGATACCAGTAAAATTCCTCTGTGCGATGAAGCCGGAGAAGTCTATGGAATTTTAGGTAGTTATGAAGATATTAGCGATCGCAAACAAACTGAAGTTGCAATTCAGCAAAAATCTCAGGAATTAGAAAAAGCTCTGCAAGAACTACAACAAGCACAACTACAAATGGTGCAGAATGAAAAAATGTCTGCATTAGGTAACTTAGTTGCTGGTGTCGCCCATGAAATGAATAATCCTCTCGGCTTTATTTCCGCTAGTCTCCAACAAGCTAAACCCACCTTAACCGATATTATCGAACACCTAGCACTATATCAACAAGCTTTACCCAATACCCCAGACGAAATCCTCGACCATGCAGAAAAAATTGACATTGATTATAGTTTAGAAGACTTGCCAAAAGTTCTTGATGCAATGGTGTTAGCTTGCGATCGACTACAAAATATTAGTACCAGTTTAAGAACTTTCTCCCGTGCCGATAAAGATTACAAAGTTACATTTAATATCAATGAAGGCATTGATAGTACAATTTTAATTCTCAAACATCGCCTCAAAGCTAATGAACAACGTCCAGCAATTAACGTAGTTACAGAATACGCTAATTGTTCACCCATTGCTTGTTTTCCTGGACAATTAAATCAGGTCTTTATGAATATTCTTGCTAATGCTATTGATGCGTTAGATGAATCAGGCATGGGAAGGAGTTATGAGGAACTTAAATTAAATCCTCATCAAATAATTGTGAAAACTGCCATTGAAAATCACAGCCTCAAAATATCAATTGCTGATAATGGTAAAGGCATGAGTGAAGAGGTCAAATTGCATATTTTTGACCATTTATTTACGACAAAAGGAGTTGGGAAAGGTACAGGACTAGGACTAGCGATCGCTCGACAAATTGTTGAAGAAAAACATGGGGGTAAAATTGCAGTCAATTCTGTTTTAGGACAGGGAACAGAGTTTGTAATTTCCCTACCGATTACAGATAATTCTATTAACAATAACTAAGTGGGAGACAAGGGAGACAAGGTAGTTTGATGAAACTTATTTCTTTGCCAAGAATGAAAGAGAAACTAGTATGTTTACTCAGCACTTTCAACTCAGCACTCAGCACTTCCAAAAAGAAGAGATGTTTGTTCATCATTGAGTTCAAAAATCAAAGGTTGTACGAACAACTCCGACATATTGAGTATCGTTATTGCGGTTGTTTTCTGGGTTGAGAATTACCCAAAAACCAGGAGTCACCGATATATTATTGTTCAGTCGCCAGCGATAAAATGCTTCGATGTGGTAAGAGTTATCTCCTTCTTGACGGACATCACTGTGAGCAACTCGCGGTGGTAAACCAAAAAT
Organism: Nostoc sp. FACHB-190; assembly: GCF_014696905.1. Classification (NCBI taxonomy): domain Bacteria; kingdom Bacillati; phylum Cyanobacteriota; class Cyanophyceae; order Nostocales; family Nostocaceae; genus Nostoc; species Nostoc sp. FACHB-190. The sequence goes on along the minus strand of NZ_JACJQW010000006.1, from coordinate 141,516 downwards.
AATTCCTGGGAGATTACCCTTACCCCCCACATCAGGAAATGACATTCCAATTGCCCCAAACCACGCATTAGCATTGTCGCCACTATTGACAAACAAAGAATCTGTACTACCCCGCCCATTAGAAATATCGCTGAAACCAGAGTTTTTGGCAGTCGCCCAAATATATCCACCCCAAGCATGAACCTGGAAATTTGGGGAAAAGCGATAGTATCCTTGCATCCCCACAATACTGTTAGCAGTGGCAATACTATTCCCAAACGGAGAGGTTGCTAAAACGCTTCCCGTCCCACCCGTGAGATCAACTACGCCACCAGGGCTATAACCATGAGAGTAAGCTATACCCACAGCGCCTTTTTGACCATGATAAACCAAATGTGCCAGGGCGTTATAACCACCATCAAATAAGCCGTTTTTCTCGGTTGGGTTATTCGGACTGCTGGCTAAATAGCCCAAAGTCAGCACCAAGTCTTGAGTAATATTCCAGTTAGCGCCCACACCACCGCCACCTCTACGGAATATAGGGCTATACGAACCAAACAGTGAAAGTACTCCATTACCATCATCAGCAATACTCGCAGGTGTGACTGTGCTGGAAATATCTGTATAACCAATGCCGGTAGGGCCAACTACAAAGGAGAGGGAATCACTCACCGGGAAGTAGTAACGAACATGGGGTACAAACAGCGTATTGTTACTATCAAAATCGAAGTTCAAACGTGTCATTCCTGTGCCTGTGGCCGCCGCCACTTGACTAGAACCATTGGTATTCGTAAAGTTACCAAATTCCAGCCGGACTCGCAGTAAATCTTTGCCTGTAAAACTACTTTCTAAATTCAAACGACCGCGAGTTGCCAAGAATGGGTTAGTTTCATCTTTTGTACCACCTACTTTGTTACCAAAGGTATCACTCACAGCCGTAATAATTTGAGCATTTAACCTGGTGGTCGTAGAAAATTGCTGTTGTTCTAAAGTGTTTGTCCGCGCTTCTAAATTATCTATCCGACCTCGTATGGTGTTTAATTCGGTGGCAAAGTCTGTCTGTAACTTTTGCAATACCGCTAAGTCTTCTTTGTTGACTAGTTCACTAGTAGATGTGGCAATTAACTCGTTGATATGGTCTAAGCAAGCATTTAAACCGGCAGTAAATTCGTACCGCGTTAAGGCACGATTACCGCGATAAGTATAATTCGGATAACCTGCGATACAACCGTAGCGTTCTACTAATGATTGCAAGGCTGTAAATGCCCAATCTGTTGGCTGTACATCAGCAAATTGCGACACCGATGTGACTTGTCCTTGCAGTGTGTGAGTATTATCTATAGGCTCTGCCAAGACTGCTGGAGAGGCTAAGAGTAGAAGGGAAAAACTGTACAAAAGATGTTTCAACATGGTGTATGGTGTAGTAAAAATCTGCATGGTAAATTAGAAACCTCTGGCTGTATCTGAGCTTGAGAGATTTCGATTTATATGGCAGGAGGCAACTTGAACGAACCACAGAGGCGCAGAGGACGCTGAGGAAAGAGAGTTTCACAGAGTTTTTGTGTAAATCGATAGATTCTCTGGACTTAAAAACTCAACTTTCTATTAATTTCTCACTGATTTATATGTCTGCAATAATAGCACAGGTGATTGATGTGAAAGCTTTTATCTGCGGTTAATGATTCTGACTGAAGTGAGAACCGCTATGGAGGGAATAGAGAATCTGAAAACTGTTCCCTATTCCCTGGCGTAATTACATATCTTCTAATTCCATACCTTTGGTTTCCTTGATAAAAAAGAGGACGAAAAATAATGAGATAGCGGCCGCAGTGGTATAAAGTCCGTAGGCTGCACCCAAGCCGAAATATTGCAAAATCGGAGGAAATGATGTGGAAACAGCGAAATTAGCTACCCACTGCATCGCGGCTGCAACAGAAAGAGCCGCCGCCCGAATTTTGTTGTTAAACATTTCGCCTAAAAGTACCCAGGTGACTGGCCCCCAGGAGAAACCGAAGCAAAATACATAGAGGTTCGCTGCAACAAGAGCGACAAGACCTGCACTTCCGGTCAGGCTGGGATTTCCAGTCGCATCTAGTGGCGCAGTACCGAAAATCGATGCCATTGTTCCCAAGGTAATGGTCATCCCGATTGACCCTAGAATTAGTAAGGGCTTACGACCAAATTTATCAACGAAGGCGATCGCTACTAATGTAGTAATAATATTTACTGCACCTGTAATCACGGTAATGCTAAGGGAATCTTTTTCAGAAAAGCCAACAGCCTGCCATAAAACACTGCTGTAGTAAAAAATGACGTTAATACCGACGAATTGTTGAAGTAAAGATATACCGATACCAACCCAAACTATGGGGAGAAGTCCGCCACTCCGGCGTAAAAGGTCAGAAAATTGCGGTTCCCGTTCCCGCATCACTGTTTGGCGAATTTCTTCGATTTTGGCGAGGACGTTACCTCCGATAATTTTATTCAACACATTGGCGGCTTCTGGTTCTCGTCCTTGGGCTACTAAATAGCGGGGTGATTCAGGAATCATTAAAGCAGCCATACCATACAACACCGCCGGCGGAATTTCTGTCCAAAACATCCACCGCCAAGCATCTATACCAAACAAAAACGGTGACTCGGCGGAACCTGCGGATACTGCTATAAAGTAGTCGCATAGCAAGGCGATGAAAATTCCTACAACAATTGCTAGTTGTTGCAGAGATCCCAATCTACCCCGTAATTGACTAGGGGAACATTCAGCAATGTAAGCTGGGGCAATGACGCTGGCTGCACCAACCGCCAACCCACCCAACACCCGCCAAAAGGTAAAATCCCAAATGGTAAAGGGTAGCCCTGAACCGATAGCACTAATGGTAAATAATACGGAGGCTACTACCATTGCTTTGACTCGACCATAGCGATCGGCAATCTTTCCGGCATAAAAGGCTCCTACGGCCGAGCCTAATAATGCTAAGGATACTGCTAAACCAGTTTGGAGACTGTTGGCGTTGAAAGCTGTTGTCAGGGCTGCAACTGCACCGTTAATGACGGCGGTATCAAACCCAAACAGAAAGCCACCCAGGGCAGCAGCACCAGCAATTAAAATTACATAAAAGTTGTTAGATTTACGACGAGTTGTGGTGGATGTCATGGTTGTATTTGGTGTTGGGGAATAAGATTATGAGTTATTCACGCAGAGACGCATACTTCGACCCTTCTCCTGCCGGAGACGCTACGCGAACGACAGGCTCAGAGCGGCGCTGCGCTCAGTAAGCGGAGGCGCAGAGAGGAGAGACAAAGAGTTGAAACATTTGCCTTTCTGCCTCCTGCTTTCTTTTACCGTCTGGAACGTCTGCGGAGTCTATCAATCATGACTGCGGCAATGATGACTAAGCCTTTCACAACGAGTTGCCAGAAGTAAGACATATTCAACAGGGTCAAACCGTTGTTGAGGACAGCAATGATTAATGCACCCAAGAGTGTGCCGCCGATTGTGCCAATACCACCTGTAAAGCTGGTTCCACCGAGGATGACGGCAGCGATCGCATCTAGTTCATAACCTTGTCCTAACATCCCTGTAGCACTGTACAGGCGACTAGCACTCATCACTCCGGCTAAACCTGCCAGCAATCCACTTACGCCATACACAAACAACAACACCCGATTGACCTTTATACCTGTTAATCTGGCGGCTCGTTCGTTACCACCAACAGCGTATATCTGGACACCCAAAACTGTCTGTCTCAGTACAAACCAACTCACAGCCACTGTTAATAAAGCGAGGATAACTAAGCAAGGCAAGGGGCCGACGTAGCTATTACCTATCCAAGCAAAGTTGATGTTGCGGTTAATAACGGTTGTGCCATTAGCTACTAAATAAGCAGCACCCCGTAAGGCTGTTAATGAACCCAAGGTGACAATAAACGGTGGAACATCCAAATAGGTGATTAATGCACCGTTGAGTAAACCCAGACATAATCCTGTCAATAAAGCAGCCGGAACAGCTAACCAACCCAAGACAGGGATGAGAGAGACTAACACTGCAACTACAGCAGATACAGCCAAGATAGAACCTACGGAAAGGTCAATCCCGCCAGTAAGAATCACAAATGTCATGCCTGTTGCCAGCACTATATTAATAGATGCCTGACGTAAGATATTGACGGCGTTACCTGCGGTGAAAAAGTTGGGACTCAGCAGGGAAAATAAAATACAGATAATGACGAGAATCGGTAAAATACCAGCAACTTGCAAAAAGTTATTGATGGCTTTACGCCGACTGGCTGCGGCATTTTGGTTAGGTCTGTTGTTGACAGGTCTTAAGGCTTGACTCATGATGCTGTTACCTCCGATGCTCCAGTTGCACAGTGCATAATGTTTTCTTGGGTGATTTCTTTGCCTGGGGTGTCGTCGAGTTCGCCGACTAACTTTCCTTCGCGCATGACTAAAACGCGATCGCTCATCCCGACAATTTCGGGCAGTTCGCTAGAAACCATCAGAATTGCGACTCCTTGGGCGGCTAAGTCACTGATAATTCGGTAAATTTCGCTTTTCGCCCCAATATCTACGCCGCGTGTTGGTTCATCTAGCATCAAGACTCTGGGGTTAATAGCTAACCACCGCGCCAGCAGGAGTTTTTGTTGATTCCCTCCAGATAAATCCACGGCGCGAATTTCTAAGTTAGCTAGTCGGATATGGAAGTTTTCGACGGCTTCTGTGGCAATCTTATTAACTGAACCCCAGTTCACAATGCCCAGGTTGGCATCTTGCTTGAGTCTATTCAGACCAATATTCTTTCGGGAACTCATTTCTAGAAATAAACCTTGGTCTTTGCGGTCTTCTGGGACGTAACCAATACCTGCGGCGATCGCATCAGTGGGGGAATGAATCTCTAATTTTTTGCCATTTAAAAATATTTCACCACTAACTTTGCGGTCAGCACCAAAAATCAACCGCGATACTTCTGTCCGTCCCGCACCCACCAACCCAGATAATCCCAAAATTTCCCCAGCCCGCAGTTGAAAACTCGTCGGCTGAATTTTGCGTCCGTCAGTAATATTTCTCACTTCCAGCACTACTGCACCAGGATTCTTTTGTCGTTGATGTTCGTAGAAGTCCTGCATGGAACGACCGACCATCATTTGTACTAATCGCTGGGGCGAAATTTCATCACGAGTCAAACTGCCAATATATTGACCATCACGCAACACACTAATCCGGTCAGCCAACGCATAAATTTCTTCCATCCGATGACTAATATAGATAATGGCAATGCCATCGTTGCGGAGTTTGCGAATCACTTCAAACAAGCGTTCCGTCTCGCGGTCAGATAAGGCGGCTGTCGGCTCATCCATCACCAAAATCCGGCTGTTATCTTTCAGCGCCCTGGCAATTTCGACTTGCTGTTGTTCAGCGATCGCTAATGTGCCAACAATAGTTTGTGGTGTAAAGGTCGCTCCCAAGCTATTTAGCACCTGCTGGGCTTCGAGTTCCATTGTTTTGCGGTCTAAAAATTGACCCCTCTGCAACTCGCTCCCCATAAATATGTTTTCGGTAACGCTCAAGTTGGGTGCAACGTTCAATTCTTGATATATCAGGTTAATACCTGCCTGTCTGGCTGTACCTGGGTCAGTAATTTTTACTGGTTGACCATTAATGCGAATCTCCCCTTCATCCGCAATGTAAGCCCCAGCGAGAATTTTCATTAATGTGCTTTTACCTGCGCCATTTTCACCCATCAGGGCGTGAACTTCGCCGGGATAAATGGTCAGATTTACACCTTGCAAAGCCGGAACACCATGAAATCGTTTGGCAATCCCCTGCATTTCTAATACAGGAATGGCTGTAGAAGCCGGCAGAAAATCAGTTTGAATATTTGTAGTCATGATTATTAAGTGCTGAGTTGTGAGTGCTGAGTGTTGTACACTTCGACTTCTCCTGACGGAGACGCTGCGCGAACGCTCAGTGTACGTGTTGAGTTAATATTTCTCCCCCTTGTCTCCCTTGTCCCCCTTGTCCCCCAATTCCCTACCAACCAGTAGAAGTACTAACGTTCTCTTTCGTAATCAACTTGGCGGGAATCAAAATATTGGGTGATGCGGGTTTTTTGCCGTTTAAAATATCGTTACCAACTTGTACTGCGGTTGCTGTCATCCCTCTAGGATTTTGAGTGGCGGTAGCAGCATATAGGCTATCGTTAGCAGCGATCGCTTCGATTGCTTCTGGCGCACCATCCACTCCGACAATGAAAAATTCTTTGCGTTTGGCTTGGTTGGCGGCTAAATCTACTCCCACGCCACTAGGATCGTTGATGGCAAAAACAGCATCAATTTTGGGGAAAGTTACCAGAATATCGCTCATCACTCTCAGTCCCCCATCCCGGCTACCTTCGGCGTTCTGGTCTTTAGAAAGGATTTTGATATCGGGATATTTGGCTAATACTTTCAAGCAACCATCCACTCGCTGAATTACAGAAGTGACTGGTGGCCCGTTGACGATGACAACATTACCTTTACCTTTGAGGCGATCGGCAATATATTGACAGCTGATTTCTCCGGCTTGCACATTATTGGTGGTGACGGTAGCATCTACCTCTGCGTCTACGCCTGTGTCTACCGCAATTACAATCTTGCCTGCTTTTCTGGCTTGGTCAACTGCTGGTCTAATAGCTTTACTATCAGCCGCGTTGAGAATAATCATGTCAGTATTCGCCGCCACGAAATTTTCAATTTGATTAAATTGCTGATTCAAGTCATAGCCACTAGAAACAACAGTAACTCTGACATCATTACCGCCAATTTTCTTGGCTTCTTTCTCTGCACCCTGGGCCATGACAACAAAGAAAGGATTACTTAAATCGCCCAGGGTGACACCAACAGATCGTAATTTAGTGTTGTGTGTACTTATATCAGATACATTTTTTGCTTCAGTGTTGGGAGAAACATTGGTGCAGCTGACTAAAGTACCACTGACAATACTTAATAAAGTCGCTGCGATTGTTTTCTTGTTCACATTCACCTACATCCTAATAAAACAGTTTGTAAAACTCGAAATATGTGTAGAAATGTTAATCTAACTGAGATCATCTTTTAATTTTGCCGCCTACCTCCTGTTTCCTGCGTTCTCCTAACGATAGATATTCGCTTCCCCTTTCCCAGAAGAGGCTTCAGGGGAGAGAGCAGGGTGCAGGGCGCAAAGGGTAAGAATCTGAAGACTTCCACCCATAATTCAAATTTCCGCAACATTTTCTCAATCAAGAAACTGTTGTGAAATCTGATGTTCTTAAGTTGTAAATTGGTTTTATGCACAGGTGTGCATAACTGATGATTTTTATTTTTGCACACCTGTGCATAAAAAATGTGTTAATTTTATTTAAGTTACTGAACCAAAATGCAAAATCCAGCCGCCAGTCCTGGATTTCTCACAAGAGAGAAATCTAGGGGTGTGGGAGGTGTGGGAGGGGTGGGAGGTTTGGGAGGATGGAGAAGAAATCTTTCCCCCCACACTCCCCTCTCTTCCCTCTCTCCCCACACTTTCCACACCCGCTACCCATACGTGAGAAATTCGAGTTTGTCCTTCTCATCTACAGCAGTGGTCAATATGAGTAAACGAAAGATTTCCATTGAAGATATTGCCCGCAAAGCAGGCGTTTCTCATTCCACAGTTTCACGCGCTTTACGAGACAGTCCGTTAATTAGTGCCAAAGTACGGGAAGAAATCAAAAAACTAGCGCAAGAAATGAATTATGTGCCGAATGCGATCGCCCAAAGTTTACAAAATCAGCGCACTTATACTGTTGGGGTAATTGTTACATCCATCGCCGATCCCTTTTTTGGTGAACTAGTCGAAGGAATTGAACAAGTAGCCAGAAAAGCCGGCTTGAATGTGTTATTAAATGCGTCACATGGAAATTTTGACCAAGAAATAGCCGCTATTGAGAATTTCCACTACCGCCGAGTAGATGGAATTTTAGTTGCTGATTCCCGCGTTGGCAAACACTATAACCAGCAGTTAACGCAATTTACTGTGCCAACAGTTCTAATTAACATCGATACGGAAGATCAACACGAAACCTTTAACTCCGTCGCCATCGACGATCGCTTAGGTGGCTGTGTAGCCGTAGAACATCTCCTAGATTTAGGACACACTCGAATCGGCTATTTAGGAGTAGGTGATGGTAGCAAAGCCGACCAACAACGCCTAGAAGGATATCAACTGGCGCTATCTCAAGCAGAGTTACCAGCAAATCAAGATTGGGTAGCAATTCCCCAGCGAGACAGTCAAACAATCAGTGATTTTGATATCGGTAAACAACTCCTACCCCAATTAGTAGCGGCTGGCGTAACTGGCATTTTTTGCTACAACGATATGGTTGCCGTTGGCGCTCTTTTGACTTGTAAAGAATTAGGTATTTCCGTCCCACAAGATTTGAGCCTTGTGGGATTTGATAATATTGCGCTTGCCAGTTACATCACACCACCACTCACAACAGTCAGTCAGCGTATGGTAGAAATGGGCGAATTGGCTATGACTATGTTGCTTGACTTATTTGAAGAAAAAGCTGTAGACAATATTCTTCTATCGCCATTTTTAGTCAAACGGGGTAGTACTACCAAAGTCAGTCAAGCTAAAAAAATCAGTAATTATATTGAGGTAAAAATCTAGCTTGGTGGTAAAGTTTATAAGTATGTAACAAAAACTTTACGGTTATTTGTGAGCTGCTTTGATGATTTTTGTGCGTAATATCTTGTTCTGGCGATTTTTTATATATCGACACATCTATGTAAAAACCGTAGAATATTTTTCTCTACTTCCTACTCGTGACAGATGACAGATGACAGGTTACAGGTTACAGGTTACAGAGCAATTCTCAATGATTCACAAACATCTCTCTCCCTTGTCTCCCCTCTCCTCCTTGTCTTCCTTGTCTCTGAGTTAAACTCCGTCTCTCAAAAAAAATTACCGGAGCAGTTAGATATAAAACACCGCTCCGGTAAGTTAATTTAAATAAAATATTCACAGTCTTGGAAGTGGATTTACGCAACAACTTTTCTTGATAAATTCACTGTAGGCTATGATTTCGTCAATGCTGCTGAGAAAAGTTGTTTAAATCAAACTTTAATGGTTCTGCAATGTTTATTTGCCAAGAAAAATAATAGAAGACTCTGGATCAGGGAATATTTGTAGTAAAAAACTAGAGACTATAGCTATAGCTTCAGTGAGGTGGGCGGTAGATTTTTCTGTGTCTAAGTTAAACATCCAAAAAATATACTCCCAATCCAAAATCCGAAATCATAGACGGATTAGTCATTGTCCCATTGTTCACGACCAATGAGGTCGCCAATGCGATCGCGCAATAGAAAATCGCATTTTTCCAACTCACATTCAACGCACACCCACTCTCTTGCTGGGATGTATTGGCAGAGTGTATATATTGGCTGTTGTCGGCTAACCATCCCCTTCTGCACCAGTCGGCGTGCTTCGTCTTGGATTACATCTAGAGAGTAGTAATTGATAGAGGGCACCGTATTCACACTCATGATTTGTTCTCACACATTTATACGTAGATAGTATTCCCACTTATCATGGGAAACAAACATGACAGAGATTAGACTTGTAGCTAGGGTTTTGTATTTTGCTATACGGAACTTATTTCATTTTGACGCTACATCCCCTCAAATTATCTAAAGAAATGTTGCAAAAGTCAACGTTTTCTGACATTTATCTTCCATATAGTTAATACAAAAAATCCCATCGTAGTGAAATTGACCTCTTGTAAAGGTTGTTTTATCTGCCTTAAAGAAGTTCTAAAGCTTCACTGCAACGGCCTTCAAGCATAATTCAGCAGACGGTCATAGTTCATACTGTAAATTTAGTTATGTAATCAATCACCAGCAAGTCTAATTTAAAAATGCTGATGTAGGTTCATAGCTAAAATACCCGAAAAGTGTTTCGGTAAGAATTGAAGTATAAACTGTTGCAAAATATATGCGCTAACGTACACCACGAAAACTTGCACAGCCTCATATATTAATTATTTCTTAAAAAATAACTACAGTTGAGTTTGTTAATTACAGCACTGTGGCAAGATTTATGGCTGTAATTCGCGCACTAATGATTGGGTTTAAGGGTGTGGGGCTTCGCCGTGAGCGTCAGCCGAACGGTGTAAGGGTTTTGAATCAGTACAGGACTTACGCACCAAGATTGTCTATAAAGATTGGGTGTAAGGGTGTAAGGGTGTCTGGCGTAAGGGTTTTAGATATATGTACCCCTACACCCTCGCCAAAACCCTTGGTTTTTCGTCTTACTGCATCAGAAATAAGATAGAGACTTGAACCCAAAAAGATGAATTTTTATTGAGTTATTAATTTTCGCTGACGGAAAATTCCTGGCAGTCAAAATATATTGAGATTTGTAACAAGCTTGAAATTTCAGTTTTTTCACCACCTGAGTAACGGCAAAAGAAAGATTAAGGCATAAATCGATCTAAAGCCGCTTTTAACTGCTCAATTTCAACATCTATATTGCCATCTTGTGCTGCTCTGGCAATACATTCAGTCAAGTGTTCATCTAAGACAATGCGAGCGACTCGATCTAATGCGCCTCTAACTGCGGCAATCTGCAATAATACATCAGGACAAGGACTGCTTTGTTGCACCATTGTTTTAATACCGCGAATATGTCCTTCTATGCGTGACAACCGATTAACAATTTTGCGTAAAGACTCTTCACTATGAACATGAGAATGATGGGACTCTCCATGCTCATGATGATCTATATCGTGGGAGTGGAAGTTTTCGGTTGACTGAGAGATAGGCAAGGATTCTGACTTTAATCGGTTTGATCCATTCATGGTATTGAAGCACTGGCAGTACTAAGATCCTAGCCTAGAGGGGTGAGTAGGTGTTATTTCTATTTACTCTGAGGCGCGATCGCAGTATTTAGTTACTTGGTCAGGTATAACTTTCAGTTGAGCGATCGCTTTTTCCAGTAGTTCAATTATCCATCTTTCATATAAGTCTTTATTTTTTAAGATATGTAAACTATTATAAGGTTTCCAAAAAGCTCAAAAGGTCTGCCATTTCTTGAGGACTAGGCTGAAATTTTGGCATAGGCGGCGTTTCACCGCTAATCACTTGGTGAATCAACTTATAAGGAGATTTACGTTTAGAAACAGCTTGTAAACTGGGGCCGACTCGCCCATCTGCTTGCCAACCATGACAACCAGCACAGTTAATTTGAAAGATTGCATTTCCCTGAACTGTGTCTCCAGCCAAGGAAAGAACGGTTTTAACGTAGGGGTCTGAGGCTTGTACCATTTGAACACCAAAGATGCCCAAAGGGATTGATAGCAGTATCGCTAGAGCTAATAAGACGATACGCTGCATCAGAAGTTCAGGTTTGGTAATCTGGTTATCCAAAAGGTTTGCTGTGAAAGTGTAAGGTTATAAAATTTTTCATTTCCTACACATAGCTTAAAAGTTCTTGATTTGTACCGCAAGCACAGGTGACTATTTTCTTACAAGCGGGTATAGCTCAAAAACACTGCTGCAAGCGGGATTCGCCGTAATTTGGTAAAATCAAAAACGGGATATAAATCGTTAATAATTGCAAACAGGAGATTTAAAGTGGTTGAACCCCTGCTTTCTGGTATTGTGCTTGGTCTAATTGTTGTAACTCTCGCTGGTTTATTCTACGCTGCATACAAACAATACAAGCGCCCCAATGAATTGGGTGGTTGATATAGCAGGGGACAGGTAACAGGGTTATAAACCTTGCGGGGTCTATGTTTTCTCATCTGTTGCTGTCCTAAGCTATCAAGGCGAATAGAATTCGCAGCTACACAAACTAAGTCCGTTTATACGGAAGAACAATAAAATCAAAGACTATAAACCTATATATGCGGTTTTTGTCGGTGTAGCTGCGGTTTCTAACCGCCCATTTTGAGGAAATTTAACTTACTACAAAATTTACTATTGTTCCAAAATCCTTTCAATATTGCGCCCAGCATAGAGAAGTCGCACAATTTCGATGCTATCCTCCCGCTCAAAATAAAAAATTAGGTATCTCTTAAAACCCTTCACTGGCCATTTACGTAACCCTTGCAAACTTGGATTATCCAATAAACATAAGCTACCAATTCCAGGCATACGTGACAACTGAGCAAAGGTCTGACGTGCAGAGTCAAAAAATTGTAATGCAGCTTCTGAGTTTTCTAGCGCAATGTAAGCAAAGTGTTCATCAATATCTAAGCTTGCTTTAGGTGTAACAACAATACGTCTTGTCATTACTGTTTTTGATGTAGTTGTTCAACTAATCTGGCGCGTTTTTGTTCCCACCACTCGTCTGTTATTTCCACAACTTCTCCACTTTCAATACCTTCGATTAGCATTGATTCTAAATGTTTCTGGGCAATTCGCTCTTGTTCTTGACGGATGAGATGATTAATATATTCATTGGTATTAGCGTAGCCACCAGTCACAACCTGTTGCTCTAGAAATTCTTGCAATTGCTCAGGAAGCGAAATATTAAGTTTGAACATGAGCAACCACCTTCTGCATTTATCGCCACACAGTTCATAACTATTATGAACTGTGTTACTTGAGTTATGCAAAAAGTTTCTTTGCTTTGGGGGTGTCAGTTCACGGTTCGTTAATCACATCAGAGTCGATAACTCTGTAGAAAGTTAAGGCGGTGTTACCGTAAACTTTTTGGCGAGAGATTTCCCAATTGGGTATTACTGGCGGTGTCCAGCCTTGGGGGTTGTGTTCTGCGGCGATTTCACCCTTGGCATCTAATAAATTATAGTTAGCGATCGCTTCTAGCACAGGTTGATATAATCCACTAGCATAAGGTGGATCGAAATAAATTCTGTCAAACTGTTTTCCTGACAACATTTTTAACTGCTGAATTACATCACCACGTAATAGTTGCCATTGTTGTTCATTGCTGGCTAATTGCTGCCAATTTTCTTGAATAATTGCACAGGCTCGGCTTGATTGTTCAATTCCTACTACCAAGCTGGCTCCTCTACACAAAGCCTCTGCTCCCATTGAACCACTACCCGCGCACAAATCTAGCCAGCGACAACCAACAATTTCGCCTTGCCAAATATTAAAAACAGCTTCTCTTACCCGTGCGCTTGTGGGTCTGGTTTCTTTCCCTGGTAAAGTTTTAATTGGACGTTTGCCGTAAATTCTCAAACTCATGATTATTGGTCATTGGTCATTGGTCACTGGTCATTCAACATTTGCCAAGGACAAATGACAAATCACAAATGACAAATCACAAACCCTATGCTGCAATTTGTTCACGCACTTGAGAAACAAAATTAGATAGGATTTGCAATCCTATATTAGAGGATTTTTCGGGGTGAAACTGCACTGCCATGAGATTTTCTTTGGCAATGGCGGCTGTGATAGTTTGAGTACCGTGAGTAACAGTTGCAGCCCGGACTTGCGGATCTGTTGGGTCAACATAATAAGAATGCACAAAATAAACCCAAGGGTTAGCGGGCAAATGTTCCCATAAAATGCTTTTTGCTTGGGTTAATTCAAGTTGGTTCCAACCCATGTGAGGAATAGTAATTCCTGGTTCATGCTGAAAGCGGCGGACTTTTCCTTTGATAATTCCTAGCCCTGGTTGAGTTCCTTCCGCACTTGATTCAAATAAAATTTGCAATCCTAAACAAATTCCTAAGAAGGGTTTGCCAGATGATATCGCATCTTTTATGGGTTGTTCTAAATTCCGTTCTCTTAAATGTTGCACTGCGGGATCAAATGCACCAACTCCTGGCAATACTACAGCATCCGCTAATGATATCTCTTTAGCAGAATCTGTAATCTTGGGTGTTGCCCCAGCTTTTTCTATGCCTTTACAGACTGAGTGCAAATTTCCCATGTCGTAATCTACGACTGCAATAACTGGCATTGACCTGCTCCTTGTAAATTTATTATGGAGGGTTTTTCTATTCTAAATAATAATTCTAATGAAGAAAAGATTTTTATTAACTTCTTTTGACACTTGGTTAAGAGATCAAGATTCAAATTCATCGGATGATTTATTACAAGAAGTGAGTCAAGTTGCATCGCTCCCCCATGATTTAAAATTTCTGCGGCTGTTACCTGTAGATGTGATGCTGGCTAGTTCCTGGGTAATTCAAAAAGTTGAGGAGTTGCAACCGGATTATATTATCTGTTGTGGGATGGCTGCTAGTAGGCAAAGATTAAGTGTAGAGGAGGGTGCTAATCAAGGTGCGATTTTTTTGCCGACGGCAGTTAATTTGGAAAAATTAGTTTTGGGAACAGTAGCAACTGATATTAGTAGTGACTGCGGTAAATTTGTTTGCGAGGGTCTTTATTATGCAGTTCTTGACTATCTCCAGCAATCTAAACTCTCAACTCGTTGTATATTTGTTCACGTTCCGGTGTTAAATCAAGAAAATTTGCTGGTTGTTCTGGCTGACTTCTTATTAATTATTCACAATTTGGCACTCATATAAAATGGTGTGCGTCTTTAAGGAAAAATCATTACCTAAGTATATGTTGTCATTTTTACTCAGTTTACTGATTTCACAAACCACACCTCCCACACCGCCACCAGAAGAAGTTGTCCAACCGCAACAGGTTCTACCCTTACCAGGAAAGTTAGATTCAGTGCCAACTTTTAATAGCAATAGTCCGGAATTGGTGTTGAAAGAAGGGATTTTATTATCTACTTTTCCTGGGGATGGGAAAAAAGTTCCAACAGCACATTTAAATTTTCCCTTCCGGGGAAGATTTGATATTTTCGCTCATCATGTTGCTAAAGCTGATCCGCCAGAAAATTTGCGATCGCTTTATCTCGGTATAATTTTGCATAACCCGACTGACCAACCAGTCACCGTCAATATCTTGCAGGCGGCGAGTTATTTAAGTCAGCCAGATGCACCATTTATTGAACTACCGCCTTATGTCGAAGATGCGGCGGGTAAAGTATTTGCGGGGCCTGGTTCTCGCGTCATGTCTGATATTATCAGAGGCAGACGACAAGCAATTTTCCCGGCACA
The DNA here is from genome assembly GCF_014696905.1 of Nostoc sp. FACHB-190. Lineage (NCBI taxonomy): Bacteria > Bacillati > Cyanobacteriota > Cyanophyceae > Nostocales > Nostocaceae > Nostoc > Nostoc sp. FACHB-190. Next base: position 126,488 of record NZ_JACJQW010000006.1, on the reverse strand, counting down.
AATAGTCCTGGCACCCAAGCAAAGTCAAATGTTGCTCAATCTTCCAATTCCGGTGCAGGGGTTAACACCGCCTTTAAATGGTCGTTCGACTTTAATGCGCTTGCGGAGTAACGGTACAGTCTACGCCGCTAGTTTAGCGATGTTTGCCAAAGATAATCCTGATGGTAGTGAACGTGCGCCGACGTTGGCAGAGTGGGAAAATTTGTTAGATAACGGTGAATTATCCACACCACGAGATAAAACACCAACTCCTTTAGAAGAAACTGGGAAACCCAGAATTTACGGAAGAGTCGCCGGGGTAGCTGGCGGTTCCTTTTGGCGTGCATTTATCGTAGATAGTCCCAAAGCGCGATTTTTGACAATTCCCCAGCCGGGACAAGCTGTTTCTTACGCGCTGAGTACCTTACACGGCGGAACTTTGGGGACGAATCAAATTCAAAGTGCGCCAATGTTAGTCCGTTATCCCGACACTGCATATCGCGCACATGGTAACTATGCAATTCAATACAACTTGAAGTTACCGTTATATAACAACACTGCTACGCCAAAAACTGTTGCGGTGGCGATGCAAACTCCCATTAAAGAAGACCAGTTAGTTAAACCAGGACTGCGCTTTTTTGCTACCCCAGCCCGCCAAACCTTCTTTCGCGGCAGTGTGCGGATACGCTACAAAGATGATAAAGGTATGCCACAAACCAAATTTGTGCATTTAGTCCAAAAACGGGGTCAACCAGGACAACCACTAGTAGTATTAAATATGAAACCGAGCGATCGCCGATTAGTCGAAGTAGACTTTCTCTATCCACCAGATGCTACCCCACCGCAGGTATTAACTGTGTCAACGCAAAGATAAGTGCTGAGTGCTGAGTGCTGAGTAAAAATTTGGCGTTGGTGAATCAGAGTATGAAATGCAAAAACTACCTTTGTTTTTCTTTATACCTTTGCGCCTTTGCGCGGCAGTCGCTACAAGTCGGGAAACCCGCCCAACGCGCTGCCTTGCCTTTGCGTGAGACAAATTCATATTCTCAATCAGCAACGCCAAAAATTCTTCCCTTCCACTCTGCACCGACTCCCTAAGACTCTAGTGCTTGACGTAATTTCCTTTCTAACTGGGCTATTAAAAATTTGTTGTCAACTCTTTCTAATTCAGCAATAGAAACATCTGTACTTTTACGGACAGCTTCTAACCATTGTTCATACTTTTTATCATGTTCTTCCAAAAGCTCTAAAGCTTCGATAATTATTTCCTCAATAGTGTGATACCTACCGCTACTGAGTTTCTCTTCAATAAATATTTTGTGTCTTCGGTTGAATTTGAATTTCATTATTCATGGCTCAAATTTAAATACCAAGGTGCGATCGCCCAAACATTACAGATGTCAAACTTGTTGCAAATAATACTCAAACCGCTCTCGTAGTTGTTCCACAGCTAAATTCTGAGTCCAGTATTCGACAAGGGCGTGACCAAATGCCCAAGCATTCCGATCAGGTGTAGCTGAATTTTCTAACAATAATGGCCACAGTGAGATTAAATCAAAGTTAATTTTGTTGGAATTGTCTGTTTTGAATAGTGAAAATAACTCATAAGCAATTTGAAGTTTACCAATGACAATCGGTAACTGTTCTACAGGGATTTGCTCTGCTAATAAATAAGCCAAGGTGGGAGAACCTGTAGACATGGTAGCAATAAATTGCAGTACAGGACTTTTTAATAAGGTGGTGAGTCCTTGGGTAGTCGCCATCTGGAAGGTATAGTGATCAATAATTTTGGCTGCGGCGACGGTACGAGAATCTAAGTCACGTAAAAACCGGGCGAGTCGCAGTTGTTTGGCTGGTGCGATCGCTTCAATTAAGCCCAATGATAAAGTATCTATATTCCAAGCTGGACGGTTAGTTTTGCGATCGCTTGTAACTACGGGGACAATTAAGTTAGAAAATGCCTCTAGTTTTTCAGCCCGATATTGAGTTGCTTCGCGGATAGAAATTTCCTTTGGCCTGTCTCCCCATTCCCAATTGTATGGCGGTTGCCACTCCCGGATAGGACGCAATTTATCTACTTGGGTGACAACTGCGATCGCAGGTAAATCATCAACTGCGGCTTTCATATCTGCTAAAAAATCCACGTCCATTTGCAAAGCCGGGTCAAGGGCGGGTGTCACCAACAGTAACAAATCTGCGTTAGTTGCATAGTCTATTACTAATTGGCGGAGTTCACCGCGTTTGACTTGTTCGTAACCAGGAGTATCCCAAAGGGTGAGAGTTTCGCCACTAGAAGTTTCCCAATGATAATTTTTAATTTCGTCAGTACTGGGCAACACATCCACCGCCGCCAAGTCAGCTTGGAATAAAGTGTTAATTAGACTGCTTTTACCTGCACCTGTCCGTCCTATGAGTAAAATACTGATGGGTTTTTGCTCAACTTCCGTGACTGGTTCAGCTTGGGTGAGAATTTCGCGCAGAGTTTGGGTTTTGGTTTGGGGGAGAGTTGGTGAAGAACTCACGGCTGTTGTTGGTAGCGTCATACCTCCGTAAAGTGCGATCGCTTGTCTGCATAAATTTCTCAAAGCTGCTTCGCGCAACAGTTGACCTAAATTCACCAATAATTGCTGATTAGCGCGGTTAGTATAACCCTTCGTCGCCCGATTCGCCACCGCCGCTACCGGATTTAATAACCATTGCGCCCAGCCCCAAGCCCGCAAAAGTTTACGGGCTGATGGTTCTAGCTTGCGATATACTTCATAAGCTTGATAAGCTTGCCCGACAGTAGCTTGATTTAAAGCAGGTGATAATCTCTGCATCCACTGGTCTAAATCATCCACTGTTCCCCGAATCAATCCGTAAGCTTGGGGGACATAGATATTCAGCAGGGGATACTGTACTTGGGGATGGTAGATATTCGCCACAGCCACTACAACATCTTGACAGCGTTGCCAAAAAGTTTGCCAATCTTCCCAAATTGGGCGATCATTAATCGATGCTTCCAGAATTTTTTGTAATGCGGCTTCTGCTTGCTGTGTCGCTTCACTTCCCGCCGTTGTGGTGGTGGTATCAACCGCCGCCTCTAGTTCTTCTTGGAATCCCGCCAAAGCCGCTTCAACTTGGGCAATTTGCGGTTGCGTCCACCTCACCAACAACCGCCGCCAACCAAGAAACACAACCGTAAATACCGCCCAAATCCAGTTAATTCCCCAGGCATTGATTTTTAAACCTGCGGCGACTAGTAAGAAAATAATAATAGCTGCGATCGGTGTTGCTAAGATGACCCACTGCCACGGTTTTAAGCGCACCATTTCCCCTGTACCTGCCTTGATTACAGTTCCTATAATGCTATTTTCGCTCTAAGACTGTTTTTACAAGCTCTATATTATTGAGTATCTCAAAGTGTGAAATTCAACTAAGGATAACGCACTATGGTTGCTGTTAATTATGAACAGTTATCACCACAGTGGAGATTTATCCACCTTTAGGATAGGATTTACGTGAATAAGTCACAAAAAAACGCCTGAGACGCATTCAACTATGCTCGTAGACTTTACTGTGGAAAATTATCGTTCAATTAAAGAGCCTGTAACGCTAAGTGCAGTTGCTCAAAAACAAAGCACCCGTCAGAAAAGTCAAAACAGCAAACGCACGCGAGTGAAGTCAGACGATGAAATAACGCCTGGGTATCATCTTGAAGGCTGGGATATTGATATATTACCTGTCTTAGCAATTTTTGGAGCCAACGCATCAGGTAAGAGCAATGTTATTCAAGCTCTGGATTATTTATTGTTCATGATGAAGGATGGTATACAGGAAACAGCAAAAAGCCAGACACTCTTTAAGTACGCAAAATTAGATCCTTTTAAATTAGACAATATTTCAGAAAATAACCCAACCAAATTTGAGTTAAGAACTGTATTTGATAATGCTATTTACACTTATTCACTGATTTTGAACCAAAAACACGTAATTTTAGAAAAACTAGATTATGCTATATCAAAAACTAAGCGTACTCGTCGTTTATTTTCACGTCAATGGGATGAAATAAGTAAAAAGTTCATCTGGAAAACAGGTGATGATTTTTCTGGGCCTCACAACCAACTTCAGAAGAGTATTCGAGAAAATGAGTTATTTATCAGTACATTAGTCAAATTAGAAGTAAACAAAATTAAATCTCTACTAGAATGGTTACGAAGGCAGTGGTCTGATATTAATTTAGGATACCAAACGTCTGATCTGGATTTTATTGCTTCACTCCAAGACATTGATATATTTACATTTCAAGAAATTCTCAAAGAGACATTAGAAATTACCAAAAAGTTTGATACAGGATTATACAATATTAAAATTGAAAAGAAGTCTGAAGAATATTTTGGCTATAATATATTTGCTATACACGAAAAGCCTGATGGACAAACCATTAGTTGGCCATTTGAAGAAGAATCTTTAGGAACACAAAGATTACTTAGTTTTGCCTCTAGACTAGTAGTATACCTAAAAATAGGTGGCTTAGTAATTGTAGACGAATTAGGTCTTAGTCTTCATCCAAAAATCATACATAATATTATTAAAATATTTCAAAATACGAAGACTAACCCTAAAAATGCTCAACTTATTTTCACAAGTCATGATAATACTTTACAAAGAAATAATTTATTACGGCGTGACCAAATTTGGTTTACACAAAAACGCCCAGATCACAGCACAGAATTATATCCTTTGACGGATTTTCATGTTAGAAATGATTTGGCAATTGATAAAGCTTATTTAGATGGACGCTTTGGGGCAGTTCCGTTTCTACCATCTAGTGAAGAAATGATTTTGCAGGGTGATGAGCAGTGCCAAGACAGTTAAATCGTCGTCCACCTACCAAAAAAGTTGCACAAAAAATACTGATTGCTTGTGAAGGAAGTAAAACAGAACCAATATATTTTGATAGCATTCGTAATGATTTAAGATTGCCAACCTTAAAAATTATTGTCTTGCGCCATCAAGGTAAAACTGACCCACGTAGCATTATTGAAAGGCTGATTGAAGAGCGTCAGCAGATGAAAGATAATCAAGAGTGGACTAAAGATGATCATGCTTGGGCAGTTTTTGACGGCGATGAACATATTGAAAAAAGTCGAGATAAGTGGCAAAGTGCAATTTCTAGAGCTAAAAGCCAAAAGATTAATTTAGCAATTACAAACCCATGTTTTGAACTGTGGTATTTACTTCATTTTCAAGACAACTTATCTCAAGTTACTCGTGATAAACTAGTTAAGTTATTGGGCAAGCACATCAGTAATTACGATAAATCAATGTGTCTTTATCCAGAGCCGTTAAAATCGTTGACTGAACAAGCAATTGAGCGTGCAAAGAAAATTGCTAAACAGATAGAAGCGAATGAATTAGATGAACATTCAAATCCTTGCTGTAGCGGTTTGCCTAAACTAATTAGCAGTTTGTTAAGTTTAGAGAATATTTAATACCCTTAAGCTTGATATAAAGTTAGTCTTATTTAGGTCAGAGTTATTCTGTAAAATACTAAATATTAAATCATTATTTATTCAATTAAATGAAAAATTATGACATTTATATTTGAAAAATCTAAAAAATTAAATGAGATTTTACAGCGTTCTGATATGAGTGATGAAGAATTTATTCAAAATATTAAATTATCGAATAAATTATCTACAAAAACAGTAAATTGTGTCCGTATAGAGTTAGCTAAATCTTTTCAAGTGCCGGCTGAGAAGTTATATCCAGATGATAAATTTATAGATATCATATCCCTTCCCTGCTGGGAGTGGGACATGATAGAGCTTGTATTTGCTCTTGAAGAAACACTCAAAATAGATATTGATGAAGAGCAAGTACCTGACTGGACTGATAAAAATATAACTCTAGGTCAATGGATTGTAGAGTTTTTACGCCGCAATTTTCCAGAAAATAATAACCTTAAAAATCAGAAATTGTAACAACAAATGAATCCACCGATTAGACCTCAAAAATTGCCTTTTTTAGAGTCAATTTGTTGGCAGACAGCAGATGTTTATCAGTTTACGCCTGAGCAAATGCTAAGTCGCTATGAAAGGGGTTGGCAGTATCGTCAACTGTTTAATAATTTGGCAGGTGAAGAACTCAATTTTATCAAAGAACTTGCTAGATATTACGATTCTTGGTTACAAGCTGATTTGTCAGCTTGAGGTTGAATCAGGATAATTAAGTTTAGTAAACAAATTTCGGTAATTACCTACTTTGTTGCTGTATTATTTCTGGTTTGTCAGCCAGTTGTGTGAGGATAAAAATTATGTCACGAAGTGGGCGATCGCTACTCATCATCTCGATTACAATTATCAGTACCATCACACTGCTAACCTTTACAAGCTTTCCTGGTATCTCTGCAACACCACAAGCAAATCAACCTCCATCAGTGATTGCTCAAAATGTGAATCTTGGCAATTATTTCAAAGAATTAGGAATTGAAGGATCAATTTTAATTTACGACCAAAATAATAAGAAATTTTACCAACATAACGCCTCGCGTAATTCTACAGCCTTTCTTCCGGCTTCGACTTTCAAAATTGTAAATTCTCTCATTTCATTAGAAACCGGAGTTATTAAAGATGAAATTGCTATTTTGACTTGGGATGGAATTGTAAGAGAATTTCCAACTTGGAACCGAGATACTAATATGCGCCAAGCCTATAAAGATTCCACCGTGTGGTTTTATCAAGTCTTGGCGCGGCGAGTTGGACATGAAAGAATGCAGCAATTTATCAATCAATTTGGTTACGGAAACCGTCAAATTGGGACACCAGAACAAATAGATAAATTTTGGCTATCCGGCCCTTTACAAATTACTCCCAAACAACAAATTGAATTTCTCCAAAGACTTTATCGTAGAGAATTACCTTTTTCTCAACGCACATTCGATTTAGTGCAAGACATTATGATATTTGAGAAAACACCTAATTATATCCTACGAGCCAAAACAGGTTGGGCAATGAGCATAAAACCTAACATTGGCTGGTTTGTCGGATATTTAGAACAAAATAAGAACGTTTATTTCTTCGCCACTAATATCGATATGAAAGATGCTGCTGATGCACCTAAAAGAATTGAATTAACTCGGCGTAGTTTCAAAGCTTTAGGATTACTTTAAAACTTCCTATCTCAACCCCAAATAATTGACAAACATTTCTCTTCCTTGTCTACCTTGTCTCCCTTATCTCCCTTGTCTATTCTGTTATAGGCTCAATTACAAAGCCTGCAATCACCTGCGGTTAATTTTCATGCTTATACTCATCACCATCGGATTATTTTTTATAGTAGGTTTGATTGTTGTAGAAACCATACAAAAATTTCATCCTGCTAACCCAATAATTAATCCTATTTGGGAAGCCCTCTGTCTAGGAATTACTAGCAGATTTTGGATGTGGCTTTTCCGAGAAGCCCAAATTAAATCAGAATGGTTGATTGTATCGGCTATTTTTGGTTCCGTGCTGGCAATGACATCATCGCTGATATTTTGGTATGTTCATGATTCTACAGGTAAGAGTAAGTATACTCTTCGTAATGCTTATTTATTAGTAGGATTGTATCGAGTTGTACTTTACAGCATTAGCATTACCCTTGGCGTATTTTTATCCTAATATTCCACAGTTGAATTAAATATTGGTTAATATCAGCAAACTATCATTTTTTATTGGCGCTGATCTGTGGATTTTTACAAAGCTAATTTTAGTGAATCCTTACTCAAGCTGGTTTTTGCTAAAAATGAGCCTAAATCATTAAATTATGATGAATATGTTTTTGTAAGAAAAGTAGCATTTTGCCATTTAATTCCATAGTAATTATTGGTAAGGATAGTCAATTTATTGCTTAAAACCAGTGAGCCAAGGTTTTAACAGTTAATGCTGCCAAAAATATGGAATCTTAACTTTATTTGAGGAGAAAATACTTATGCCCATTAATGATACTAGTAAAGCATTACTTTCTCATAACGGGCTAAACTCTCAACTGCTCTCCTCAGCAGATAGTTTTGATAATAAAAATCAATATAATTCTTACCTTAGTAGCAGTAGTTATTACCAAACTAGTAATGCAAAAATAACTACAGCAACTAGCAAAAACTATAGTTCCACTACAGGATATGGGTTAGTAAATGCGGCGGCGGCTGTAGCTAAAGCTGTGGGTAGAAATACCTTTGCAAATGTTCCAAATTCGGGGGGGAATAATTGGGGTGCTGACCTTGTAAATGCTCCAGAAGCTTGGAACAATGGGTACACAGGTAAAGGTGTTGTTGTCGCTGTGATAGATACTGGGGTTGATTACAACCACGAGGATCTAAAAAATAATATTTGGACGAATACAAAAGAAATTGCTGGTAATGGCATAGATGATGATGGTAATGGTTATGTTGATGATGTCCGGGGTTGGAATTTTGTCAATAACAACAACAACACCCTAGACCAAAACGGTCACGGTACTCATGTTTCTGGCACTATTGCGGGAGAGAAAAATAGCTATGGTGTAACTGGCATTGCTTATAATGCCAAAATTATGCCGGTGAAAGTGTTAAATGAATCTGGTTCTGGTTCGTATAATGCTATAGCCAATGGCATTTACTATGCAGTGAATAATGGTGCTAATGTCATTAATCTGAGTTTGGGGGGCAATTTTTCTAACCGGACTCTACAAAATGCGGTTGAGTATGCCAATAGTAAAGGTGTAGTTGTGGTGATGGCGGCTGGTAATGATGGCGGTTCTCAACCAAACTACCCAGCCCGTTACGCCAACAATACAGGAATTGCGGTGGGCGCAGTAGATAGAAATAATAACTTGGCTAATTTTTCTAATCGTTCTGGGACAAATGAATTGGCTTATGTGACAGCCCCTGGTGTGGATGTTTATTCAACAGTGCCGAATAATCAGTATGCTTCTTACAGTGGCACATCGATGGCGACTCCTCACGTCGCTGGTGTAGTTGCGTTGATGTTGAGTGCTAACCGTAGCTTAACTCCTACACAAGTGCGGCAAATTATTACAGAAACCGCCGGAAATAATACCCAAGCTGCCACTGCTAGTTATCAGACTGATTCAATTAACACTAGCTCAATAGTAAAATCTGCAATAGCATTATCTAGTTATCAAATCTCTACTACTAATTTCAGCGTTGATCATCACTCGGTTTCTGAAATTACCTCTCCTGCTAAACTGACTAATCAAACCACCGCTACTAATTCAGCAACTAACTTACAGTTCCACTACTATAACGACAATATCGGTATTAAGAGTTACAACAGTACCGATGAAGAGACTCCAAGCGATAGCCCAAATAATGGCAATAATGGTAATTTGGGAAAATTCTTAGAACGACTAGATCAACTTCAAAAGCAACTAGAAGAATATCGCCGATTTTTGGGTTTTTCTAATGGTAAAAGTTAGTCATTAGAGAGTGTGCTTTAAGTATGGGTATAGCAATTATTAACATAACGCCTCTACTTCCAAAATCAGGGTGCGATCGCCTTTAACAATCGTCAGTTGAAAATCATCTCTCTCGTTATGCTGCTACCATCTCCGGTAAATATTGTCCCAGTGCTGGGTTTATGCTTTTAACCCACAGCATAGTCGCTCATTTCCCTCATAAAAGGCGGATAAAAACCTAGAACAATATCTTGTTTTGGTACGCCCAAATCAACTAAATCTGCTGCAATATCATGTTCTGTTGAATTGTAAAAAATCCAGATTTTCTCATTGCGAATATCAAGATGTATTAAACAATGATGCACCCAGCGTTTATGTAACCAACCTAGATGCACAATTTGATAGTGATGGCGCTGCGTATCAAAAATAGTTTCAACCTCAATCTCACCGTAAGCTGGCTTAACTTCTGCGTAACCAATCAACAATTGCTGTACAATTTGCTGGTAGTGCGTTAATTTATCCGTTAATCCTTCCATAGTAAAATTTGCTCCAATTCAATATCGTAAACAATTATTTTTACGGAATTTTCTTGCAGCATTGAGGTGGGAAAATCCAGTTGAAAGAAGCTGTTATAGATTAGATTAGGTACAGCTAGATAGAGAATGCGATCAGGGTCTCCACGGCGTAATGCAGCCCGATAGTTAATAAACTGACCTAGTGCTGTATGAAACTCAGAAATTGCCGATGCACTGGCTAAAAAACTTTTTACTTCCACTGCAATTTTCTCATCTCCTCGCTCCGCAGCTAGTAATCTTTCTGCCCCCAAGTCAATTTCCATATCTACACCACCTACTTTAATCTGAAATGGATCGTGAGTCACATTCCACCCATCTTTAGTAAGAGCCATCTTAACAACTTGATGAAAACGATCCTTAGCCACAAAAGAAGATTCGATATATAGGTGCAATTCAAACCTATCACACCCAGTAAAAGAGTGATATCGCATGGAAGTGTAAACTGTGAGGAATGCTATGACTCAACAACTGCGATCGCCAACAGTCTCATAACTATTGTAAGTTGACCGGAATCACACCAACCATCATCAACAACCGTCTTGGATAAGAGATATGATTAAGTGTGCATTGTGAATTGTTGATATGCTTACTCTGTCTCCCAGTCTACAAGCTAGACTCTCTCAACCTTTAAAAATCGGCTCGTTTGAGGTGAAAAGCCGGGTTTTACAATCGCCTTTATCTGGGGTGACAGATTTGGTGTTTCGTCGGCTAGTGCGTCGCTATGCACCAGATTCGATGATGTATACGGAAATGGTCAATGCCACGGGACTGCACTATGTGAAGCAGTTACCTAAAATTATGGAAGTTGACCCTAACGAACGCCCAATTAGTATCCAGTTGTTTGACTGTCGCCCTGATTTTTTAGCTGAAGCAGCCGTGAAAGCTGTGGCGGAAGGGGCTGATACTGTTGATATTAATATGGGATGTCCGGTAAATAAAATTACCAAAAATGGCGGTGGTTCTTCGCTGTTGCGTCAGCCGGAAGTTGCTGAAGCCATTGTGCGGGAAGTTGTGAAAGCTGTGGATGTACCAGTAACAGTTAAAACCCGAATTGGTTGGAATGACAAGGAAATCACTATTCTCGATTTTGCCAAGCGGATGGAAGATGCAGGGGCGAAAATGATTACTGTGCATGGACGCACCCGCGCTCAAGGTTACAATGGTAACGCCCGTTGGGAATGGATAGCCCGTGTGAAAGAAGTGCTATCGATACCTGTAATTGGCAATGGTGATATATTTTCGGTGGAAGCCGCAGTAAAATGCTTAGAGGAAACTGGCGCTGATGGTGTGATGTGTTCGCGCGGAACTTTGGGTTATCCCTTTTTGGTAGGCGAAGTTGACCACTTCTTGAAAACTGGCGAACTTTTACCGCCACCAACCCCAATTCAACGTTTAGAATGCGCCAGAGATCATTTACAAGCTTTATGGGAATATAAAGGCGATCGCGGTGTTCGTCAAGCTCGTAAACACATGACTTGGTACGCTAAAGGATTCGTCGGCGCGGCTGAGTTACGCGGACAATTAAGTGTGATTGAAACAGTCCAGCAAGGTTTAGATTTAATTGACCGCGCTATGGAAAAATTAGCATCTGGTTATGAGGTTTTGGAAGAAACTACTAGTTTTCAGATGGTTTAGAAGGGGGATGAGGGAGACAGGGGGGACAAGGGAGACAAGGGAGATGAGGGGGACAAGGGGGATGGAAGTTTGTGTGTAGGTAAACAAAAACTCTTAAATTCTTACCCCCCTACACCCTTACACCCCTAAACCCTTCCTACATCGTTACACCCAGCCTCAACAGATTTTGACATACTCTTAACTCTCTAACATCTGCCGTGCAAACTCAATCGCATCTGTAGCTGTAGCAATTTTACCTTCTGCTTGGGCGATCGCAATCTCGGTTAGCAGTTCCCCGACGACTGGCGAGGCTGGAATATTTAGTGCTAACATTAGTTGTTTACCACTCACTAGTTGAGTGGGATGAGCGACCAGATCATCAGGGTTAAGGTAGCGGCTGATCAAAGGTGAGTAAACCAACAGTGATTTGTCGCCTGACATCGCCTCTACCAAAGTATCTTGTGCTACCGCCAATAATACGACAACAGGAAAGACATGACCTGCTTCTTGGAACAAAAAATATTGTTCTCGGATAGACTTGTTGGTAGATTTTAACTGTGGGAATAATTTCAAAGCCGTTGTAATAGCGCGAATTTCAGCACGGCTATAGGTGAGTTCTTGGAGTTCTAATTCGGCAACTCCGGGGTTACTATCTACAAGACAAGCAAGTTTGGCAATACCTAACCAAGTGGTTTTCACAGTATCACGCACATATTGTTGTAATTCTGCACCAAATTGCGGTGCAAGGATGGCTGAAGTTGTGTCAACGGCGGCGAGTTTATCAAAGCTTTCGGCTGTAGCATTTTTGAAGAAATGCACCAGTAAACCATCTTTCCCGGCGTTGGTTAACCAGGGCGTACCTTGGGGACTGGCTAAAAGATAACCTATTTCGGTACGGACTCGTTCAGCTGCGACTGTGTTGAGGTGTGATGCTAAGGTGCGAATTGTGTTTTGTGTATTTGGTTCAATAGTAAAATTCAGTTGAGCGGCTTGGCGATATGCACGCATTAACCGTAAAGGGTCATCTGCGAGGTTGGCTGGTGATACCATACGCAACAGACTTTGTTGTAAATCAGCACAACCTTGCAATGGGTCGATGATTTCTTGGGTGTGGGGATTATAGGCGATCGCATTAATTGTAAAATCACGTCTATGCAAGTCAGTTTCTAAGCTATTGCCTTCTTGTTGGGCAAAGTCAGCCGTGGCTTGGGGAAATACTACACGGGCAATTTTGCGTTCTGCGTCGAGTAAAACAAAGCCAGCTTGATAACGTTTAGCGATCGCTCTAGCTACCTGCACCGCATCCGATGGTATCACAAAGTCAAGATCCCAATATTCACGGGTTCTGCCTAAAATCGCATCACGCACCGCACCACCTACCATGTAAGCTGGTTGTGGCAAGCATTCCAAACTAAAAGGCCAATTTTGTGGCGCGAGAATTGCAGAAACAGAACTGTGCATTGTAATAAAAATCAACCCGGCAACTAGTGAAGAATAGCTTTGCTTACGCTAGATTAGCAATAAAGCTCCTGGAGTTGGTTATATTATGTGTATTTGCGTGAACTGCCAATACGTAGACCGTTGTGTAACCTATCATGCTGTAGAAACCCAACACCAACAGCCTCATTTAACTGAGAACCCGACTTTTGACCCTAATGAACCCTCTATTAACGTTAACATCCGTACTAAAGAAGATGTGATTGAAATGGAATGGGATGTTGTTGGTTGTCTTAGCTTTAAGCAAGAAATGGGTAAATGGGCGAAATTGCGTCCCGGTGAACTAGTACCGACGTGATGAAGATGATAGGTAAATTATCAACGACTACTGCGATTTCTTGTAGTAGTCGTCTATTTTTATGGTTGAATAAATATCACGCCAACTCTAGGAAAATTAATATAATTACTCGCTTTGACCACAGAATTAACCACTCTACCACCCCAGCAATACGCTTTATCCCTGCATACAACCACACCAGAATTAGGTTTTGCCATTAGTAATTTTGCTGGCGAAACTCGCACAAATGTTTGGAATTTAGGGCGTGATTTATCTAGTTATATACATCAATATTTAGTTGATTTTATCCAACCACAAACTTGGGCAGATTTAGAATTTATTGCTGTTGCTAAAGGGCCAGGTGGCTTTACGGGAACTCGTATTGGTGTAGTTCTCGCCCGTACTTTAGGGCAACAATTAAATATTCCCGTGTTTGCCATTTCAACATTAGCGGCGGTAGCTTGGTCATATAAAAATCATACTCAAAAAGCGATCGCTGTGGAAATGCCAGCACAACGAGGTAAAGTATTTGGTGCGATTTATCAAGTTAATTCTCACACTTCAGAAATTACAGCTTTATTTCCTGATACAGTACTAACCCCAGAAGCTTGGCAAGAAACTTTAACTAATAGCAATACTGAGTATCAGTTAATTCATGCGACCTCTGGTTTAGCTGCAACTGTCACAAATATTTTGGAACTTTCTTATCTAGAATGGCGACAAGGAAAACGCCCTCAGTGGTCAGAAGCTTTACCTTATTATGGACAACATCCAGTAGAAATTTAAAAACACTGGCATTTCTCCACATTATAGTTATACTGCTGTCATCACTACGCAAAATTCGTAAGCTACAACTAAAATAATTACGGATAAATATGTGCTTAATACATTATTAATTGAGGAGTATCGATGTGTTTAGCCCAAAATTATGGCAATTTTTAACCGCAGGAACTATTACACTGGTTGGTGCTGGTGGTGGCTTGAGTCTCACAGGGTTATTACTCAAAAATCCCCTTAACATTCCTTTACTATTGACTCAATCAGTAGATAAGAAATCAGCAGTCACTACACAAAATGCCAGTTTAAATACGACCAAACAAACTGTATCAAAGGAATTTCAAGGACAAACCATTTATCAAGCTAAATTACCCACAACAGATAAAGTTATTGCCTTAACTTTTGATGATGGCCCAGGGCCAAAAAATACGACACAAATATTAGAAATTCTTAAACAAAATCATATTAAAGCAACATTTTTTTTAATCGGGCAAATGGTTAGTTACCATCCCCAAATTGTTAAACAAATTGCCGCCGAAGGTCATGTCTTGGGCAACCATACATGGCATCATTGGTATCGTCGGATGGATGTAGCCACCGCCGCGAGTGAAATTAATCGCACAGCAGATTTGATATATAAACTGACCGGAGTGAAAACCACATTATTTCGTCCTCCTGGTGGTTTTCTGCACAATGGCTTAGTGGATTATGCCAAAAGTCAAAAGTATGCAATCATTATGTGGTCTGATGAGTCGGGAGACTCTCAACGTCATGGTCAAACTCCAACATTAATTAAAAATGTTGTCAAAAGTGCCAAACCCGGTGGAATTGTGTTGATGCACGACGGTGGCGGTAATCGTTCTCGCACTGTGAAGGCACTACCGCAAATTATTGCAGATTTAAAGGCGAAAGGCTATAAGTTTGTCACCATCCCGGAATTGCTGGAAATGGAAACCAAAGCCAAAGATGTAGTCACAGCCGAATCTTCTATAGTTACCAAAGATGGACATTCTCATCGTCAATGATTCACAGGACTTACGCAAAAGTATAAAGAAACGAACCGCAAAGAACGCAAAGGACACGAAGTGATCAGAGTTTGAAAGATTTCTTGCGTAAGTCCTAATTCATTCGGGCGGGGTGAAAAAGGTATCTGAAAGGAGAGGGAACGGGGAACCGGGAAGAGTGTAGGGTGCAGGGGAAGAATGTTGACCCAACACTCATACCATTTCACTTTAAATATAATACATATCGGTAAGCAGCGCCTCGACTTCGCTCGGCGACCGGAAGCAGAAATACAGAGGAAGTGATTTGTATCAGTAATTTCGTGAATTGGTATCAGTACTTTGCTATGATCCTCGGCGGTTATGTCAACATGACCAACTGCTGCTTGATCAAGGTTCTCACTCCATCCAAAGTTAATTGCACATTTGCTAAAATTTCCCCTACCGTTGCTTGTCCATTACAGGCTTGCATAAACTCAAACTCTGCTGTGGACAAGTTGACAATTTGGTAGTCGTAATTAAAGATACATTGACTGGGAAAGCCATCAATACAAGGGTTTAATTCTGGGATAGCTGATAACAACTTGTCATCACTTGACCAGTCGGCTTTAGCTAGGGGAGGACGACCAAGGAAAAATTCGTAATGGGTAACTTCTGGGTCGAGTAATTCTATTAAACGATATAACTGACGTTCGCTGAGATTTTCTGCCCGTTCAATTAACTCTGGTGCTTTCCCTAAAAGTCTATCTAACTGCCAAAAACCAGGATTGGAAAAGCCGATAAATTCTAACTCAGAAGCATCAATTAATTCAAATAACGTCTCAACATTGTAATCAACTTCTTGGGGATGAACGTACATATCTGCAAAACATTCATCGCGCTGGTTTTCCATTGCCCAGCGTTGTTTTTCGTATTTGACAATTCTATTGTTTTCTGGTAAGGAGGAAAATATTTTGCGTCCGACTTGCACGCCATCACGGTAGTCGCCGCGTTGTTCGCCTTGGAGAAGGGCGATCGCTTTTTGCATAAGTTGAATTTCCCAACGTCCCAACTCGCCATACACAAAAATGTGCATAATTCCACCTGGGGCTAATTTCTTAGCTAAAGCTTGAATACCGCGAATTGGGTCTGGTAGGTGATGCAAAACCCCGACGCAATTAATTAAATCAAATTCACCGGGTAACTGTTCCACATCATAGATGCTGAGGTGATGAAATTCTACGCGATTCGCACCGGAACGCTGACAACGTTCTTGCGCCACAGCCAAAGCACCCGCACTCAAGTCAATCCCAACTACAGAAGCTTGGGGGTTGAGATGAACCAAGTATTCTGTACCTACACCTGTACCGCAGCCAGCATCTAAAATGCGGATGTCTTGCTTTTGCGGCTTTTGACCTGTACAGAAGCTATAAGCTGCTAACCAATTCCAACGCCAGTTATAACCCGGAGGTGGTTCATCTAGCAGGGGTTCTGGGGGAAAGGGATAGGTATTGTAGAGTTTGGCAACAGCAGCACTTACACTTTGAGAATCTGACATGATCAACAACATCGCAGCATTTCTGAGTTTATCGAAATGCTGGACATTTGTGGTAGGGATTTTTAGGGATTAGGGGCTGGAGGTTAGAGGTTAGAGGTTAGGGGGGACAAGGGGGACAAGGGGGACAAGGGGGACAAGGGGGACAAGGGGGAGAACTTAGAACTTACACTTCGACTACTTCGGCTGCGCTCAGTACAAGTGCGCTCAGTGTACAACACTTAACCCGGATTTCTCACCACACCTTTCAAAGCCTGTGCAGGGGAGCAGGGGAGAATGAAGGTACTCTCTCCCCTGCCCCTCCGCACCTCTGCCCCTCTGCCCCATCAAACGCCTGAAGCTTGTGAGAAATGCGGGTTAACACTCATCGTTCTTGGTAATCTTCGGAGGATTTTGGGTCTAGTTCCCAGCGACGATCATCGCGTTGTTCGAGAATTTCGTTGGTACGGAGGAAGGCGCGATCGCTCATTTCTAAACCAACGGCTGCTGCGATTTCTTCGGTAACATCTTGTTCAGGAACGGCGACAGTACCACCAACAGCTTCATCGCCTACGGTATCTTGCCAGTAAGTATAACCGTCTTGAGTGGTGACTTCGGGGCTATCGGGATACTCTGGGGTAGTTTGATCAAGCGATCGCTCACCAATATTGTACCCTGGTAATTCTTTGACTCCAGTGCCGTAAGATTCAGTAATTTCTTGTGGTAAATCTTCTGAATTAACTTCAGGATGCTGATTTTTTTCTGTCATATATATCTGCCTTTTCTGCATCCTTACCATAACGTTTTTATTAATAAAA
The DNA here is from genome assembly GCF_014696905.1 of Nostoc sp. FACHB-190. Lineage (NCBI taxonomy): Bacteria > Bacillati > Cyanobacteriota > Cyanophyceae > Nostocales > Nostocaceae > Nostoc > Nostoc sp. FACHB-190. The sequence continues at coordinate 109,020 of NZ_JACJQW010000006.1, read as the reverse complement.
TTGGTCTGACTTTCGATGTATGACTTTAGTAGTAAAAAAATCTATCCCCTTAGAACGAAGTTAATGTAATTTTTACAGCCTAATCTTATAAGAGTAAATTCAAGGTTAAGCTACTTGTAGTTGAATCTGTTAGTTATGAGTTAGAAGTACTCAACCCACACAACAAGCCCCCTTAATTTCTTCTAAACTCATAACTTTTTTTGGTAAAAATTTCTCATACTCAAATAAGTATTGAGGTAATTTTAGTGGAGGTTAAAAGTGGAATATCACGAGTTTATTACCCATGTCCAAAGTCTCTCTCAATCTAATTCTCGTGAGGAGGCGGAACTTGCTACTCGTGCAACTCTAGAAACTATTAAAGAACGTATTGCAGAAAGTGAAATTCAAGATTTAGCTGCACAACTTCCACAGGAACTAAGTGATTATTTACAAGCACAAACACAAGCAAGTATTCAAAGTTTTCATCTCCAAGAGTTTATTCAACGTGTTAGCCAAAAAGAACATATAGAACCTACTACTACTGCAATTCATGTCCGAGCAGTTTTCGCTGTGTTGCAAAATGCCATCAAGCCTGAAATTTTTTCTCGGTTTCACGCCCATTTTAGTCACGATTACGAAGAACTATTTCCTGCACCATCTACTAGTGAAGTATGAAAGTTTTCCTGAGATTATATGATTCGTGATTTTTATAACATTTTTCATCTCAATAAATTACATTCCTCTAATCTCTAGCCTCTATTGGCTGGTAATTGATCAACTTTCACCCAATTAACAATTAAGCAAAATAGGTAATTCCATGTCATATCAAAACAATCATTCTGGGAAGAAAAAAGTTGCAATTCTAATTGAAAATGATGTCGAAGATGCAGAATTTATAGTTCCTTGTCACGGGCTGAAACAAGCAGGAATAGATGTAGTTGTCCTCGGTGCGCGGATGAACGAAAAATATAAAGGTAAACGCGGTAGAGTTTCTGTTCAAGCAGATGGTACAACTACAGAAGCGATCGCCTCAGAATTCGATGCAGTAATAATTCCTGGTGGGATGGCTCCTGATAAAATGCGCCGCAACCCCAATACAGTGCGCTTTGTCCAAGAAGCTCTGCAACAAGGAAAGCTCGTAGCAGCAGTTTGTCACGGGCCACAATTATTAATTGAAGGCGATTTGCTCAGAGAAAAACGCGCTACTGGTTTTGTGGCTATCCGCCGCGATATGCTCAATGCGGGTGCAAACTATCAAGATGAATCCCTGGTAGTGGATGGTAATTTAATTACTTCCCGCGAACCTGGAGACTTGGCAATTTTTACCACAGCTATTCTCAGCCGTCTTGGTTACGGTGGTAAAGATGTGGCTCTTCCCGATGAAACAGATATTAACGCCGAATGGTGGAAAATTGCTGATGCTTGGGGTGGTTCAACTAAAGGCGAAATTGCTAAAGGTTTAAATACGGCTTTAAGTGGTGAACGTTATTCTCTAGAAGCTCTAGAAAAGTATTACGAAAAAGAGTCTGATACTCAAGCTAAGGCACTGTTTCAAGAGTTAATGGCGCATAAACAGCGTCACATTGAAATATTAGAAACCTACCTGAATAAATTAGGTGAAAAGCCTTCGATAGCTGCCAATATCGCTAATCAATATGCCAAGGTAAAAGCGGCTTTATCTGGTAGTGATGATATCTATCAAATCCGTTGTGCTTTGGGTGATTTACAAACAGGTATTGGGGACATTGGTAATTTATCTGCAATGTTTACTGACCCCATAGCAACTGATATTTTCAAAAAGATTTACGGCGATTTGTTAAAAGACGAACAACGTTTGCTAGAGCTATATCGGGCGCGGCTAAGTGCGGGAGTGCAATCTCCTAAGCCGACAACTGGTGCAGCTGTTTCTATGTAAAACGAACCGCTCCAGGCGCAGATATCGCAGAGAAAGATATTTACGCCTCTGCAATGATTTTAAGGAGATATTAAAGTGACTTCAACAGGCGATCGCACAACTAAAACTACCCCAGAAGCTAATGAGATGGAACGCTGGGCTTCTCTCATTGGCGGTGGGGCTATGGTACTCACAGGTTTAAGTCAACGCTCTTTAAAAGGTGTATTAACTGCACTGGCTGGCGGTGGTTTAGTTTACCAAGGGTTAACTAAGCAAAGCACAATACAGCAAGCACAAGAAGCCCTGGGAATTAATAAACCCATCAAAGTTGAAAAGACGGTAACTATTAATAAACCAGCCGATGAACTTTACCGTTATTGGCACAACTTTGAGCAGTTACCCACCTTTATGAAGCATCTGCAATCGGTGAAGGTATACGACGCAAAACGTTCGCATTGGATTGCAAAAGCGCCTTTAGCTAACAACGTTGAATGGGATGCAGAGATTCTCGAAGATAGAGAAAACGAGTTTATCTCTTGGGCTTCTGTCGAAGGCGCAGATATTGATAACTCCGGCTTTGTCAGATTTAAAAAAGCTCCAGGCGAGCGAGGTACAGAAGTCAAAGTAGTTTTAGAATACAACATCCCCGGCGGTGGAATAAGTGCGGCTCTGGCAAAACTTTTTGGCGAAGAACCAGAACAACAAATCGGTGATGACCTACGCCGCTTCAAAATGCTCATGGAAGCCGGAGAAATCGCCACCACCGAAGGACAGCCAACAGGCAAAAGATGAAGGATAAAACTCACACTTTCTAATTCACATTTCATACTTCACACTTCATACTTTTATGAAAGCAGTCTGTTGGCAAGGTGCTAATGAAGTGCGGGTGGAATCGGTACCAGACCCGACGATTCTTAATCCCCGCGATGCGATTATTAAAATTACTTCCACAGCTATCTGTGGTTCGGATTTACATATATATGGCGGCTATATCCCAACAGTCCAAAAAGGTGACATTATTGGTCACGAATTTATGGGGGAAGTCGTCGAAGTTGGTAGGGAAGTTAATAATTTAAAAATAGGCGTAGACGCGAAGCGGCTTCTCCCTGGAGATCGCGTTGTTGTTCCCTCAACCATTGGCTGTGGTAATTGTGCTTATTGCCAGCGTGATATGTGGTCGCTGTGCGATAATTCTAACCCTAACAGTTGGTTAGAAGAAAAGTTATTTGGCAATGTCACCTCAGCAATTTATGGCTACTCTCATTTATTAGGTGGCTATGCAGGCGCACAAGCCGAATATATCCGCGTACCTTTTGCTGATGTGGGTGTTGTCAAAGTTCCGTCAGATATACCTGATGAAAAACTATTGTTCATCTCCGATGCTATCCCGACTGGCTACATGGGTGCAGAACTCTGTGACATTCAGCCAGGTGATACAGTAGCGGTGTGGGGTTGCGGTGCAGTTGGGCTGTTCGCCATGATTAGCGCCTATATGATGGGTGCAGAAAAAGTAATTGCTATAGACCGCTTCCCCGAACGCTTAGAAATGGCGAAAAAATATGCCAAAGCCGAAGTAATTAACTACGAAGAAGTTAATGCAGGTGAAGCATTAAAAGAAATGACTGGCGGACGCGGCCCTGATGCTTGCATTGATGCAGTCGGTTTGGAAGCGCATGGTGTTGGTTTAGAAGACTTCTACGACCAGACAAAACAAAAACTCAAGCTAGAAAGCGATCGCCCCCACGTATTACGAGAAATGATGGTAGCCTGTCGTAAAGGCGGCACTCTGGCAATTATGGGTGTTTATGGTGGTTTCGTTGACAAAATACCCTTGGGTGCAGCTTTTAACAAAGGTCTAACCTTCAGAATGGGACAAATGCACGGACAGAAATATATGCACTTGTTACTCCAGCAAATCTTGGACGGTAAACTCGACCCTTCTTTTGTGGTAACTCATCAACTCCCACTAGCAGAAGCGGCTCACGGTTATCACATTTTTCAACAGAAAAAAGATAACTGTGTCAAAGTTGTCCTCAAACCATGAATTGGCTGATAGCCGTTCAGTTGTACACACAAATAAATAAAGCAAATGAGGTTATTTATGAAGCAAGTGATTTCTAGCTTACGCAAAATTATGGTTGTTTTCTTAGTAGGATTTATGTTCTTACTGGGACAAGCCTTTAGCTTTGTCAACGTAGCACAAGCTGATGTGACAACTCCCGAAGGAACTTATTACAAAGGCGTACCCGAAGGTCAAAACGACAACCAAGTTAGAAATGCTCAGTCTAAACTGAAAGATGCTGCTGAGAATATCCGCGAGAAACTAAACTTAGATGAGGACACTCCCAGAGCTACAAAAGAGTTTCTCAAAGATGCGAAAAATAAAGCAGGCGAAGCAGTTGGTGGTAATCAACCTCAAGGTAGCAGAGAAGGTTATTATCAAAATCCTCCCAGCAAACAACTCAGAGATAGAATGTAAGTAAAAAGGCAAAAGTAAAAAGATAGCCCTCTGGGTGCGTTAGGCGAGTTTAGATGTTTCACGAAAAAGATAATCAAACTGCCTAACGCACTTGTTTATCTAGCTATTACTTCCATGATTTATATGTTCTCACAAATGACAAATGATAAATGACTAATGACCAAAAACAAATGACAAAGGACTAAAAATTATGAAAGCAGTTTGCTGGAATGGAGCAAACGATGTGCGGGTAGAAACGGTTCCTGACCCCAAAATTATTAACCCGCGTGATGCCATTATTAAAATTACTTCCACAGCAATTTGCGGTTCAGATTTGCATATTTATGATGGCTATATTCCCACCATGCAAAAAGGCGATATCCTTGGGCATGAATTTATGGGGGAAGTTGTAGAATTAGGTAGTGAAGTTAAGAATGTTAAGATAGGGGATCGCGTTGTTGTTCCCTTCACAATATCCTGCGGTAACTGTTTTTTTTGCCAGCGCGATTTATGGTCTTTATGTGATAACTCCAACCCAAATGCTTGGCTGGTAGAACTTCAAATGGGTCACTCACCAGCAGGCTTATTTGGTTATTCGCACTTATTTGGCGGTTACGCTGGCGGACAAGCAGAATATGTCCGAGTACCCTTTGCAGATGTTGGCTTATTCAAAATTCCCGACCACCTCACAGATGAGCAAGTTCTATTTTTAACTGACATTTTCCCGACTGGTTACATGGCCGCAGAAAACTGCAACATTCAATTGGGTGACATAGTTGCAGTGTGGGGTTGTGGCCCAGTCGGACAATTTGCCATTAAAAGTGCTTTTCTCCTTGGTGCAGAGCGCGTTATTGCCATAGACCGCATTCCCGAACGCCTGCAAATGGCCAAAGAACAAGGCAAAGCTGAAGTCCTCAACTATGAAGAGGTAGACATTGGGGAAGCACTCAAAGAATTGACAGGCGGTCGTGGCCCTGATGCTTGTATTGATGCTGTGGGTATGGAAGCACATGGTACAGATGCGATGGCTTTCTACGACAAAGTAAAACAAGCAGTTCGTCTAGAAACAGACCGTCCAACAGCATTACGTCAAGTAATTCTGGCTGCTGGTAAAGGCGGTCATGTCTCAATTGCCGGAGTTTACGGTGGCTTCCTCGACAAAATTCCAATGGGTTCAGCAATGAACAAAGGTTTGACTTTCAAAATGGGACAAACCCATGTCCACAGATACTTAAAACCCTTACTCAATCACATTGAAAACGGCGACCTCGACCCTTCATTCGTAATCACTCACACTCTACCTTTAGACCAAGCACCCCACGGCTACCAAATTTTTAAAGAGAAAAAAGATAACTGTATCAAAGTTGTTCTCAAACCATAAAGTGATTAATGAAATATGACTGACACCAGCGTTAAAAAAATAGATTCTAGCCATTCACCCAAAGGTAAACTCGGTCAAAAATATCTAGCTTCTGGTAAAACAGTTTCGATGCGCCTTTGGGAAAATGAACAACCAGGAGAAGATAAACCACCAACAGCACGGGAATATGAAACTGTTGGTTATGTAATTAATGGTCGTGCAGAACTACACATCGAAGGACAAATGATTTTGCTAGAATCTGGTAGTTCTTGGGTTGTTCCCAAAGGTTCACACCACACTTACAAAATCCTCGAATCATTCACCGCCGTAGAAGCCACCAGTCCACCCGCCCAAGTTCATGGACGTGATGAAAATTAAGTGTTCATAGTTCACCTGTTGAGGTGAGCAGGGGGGCGGAGGGGCTTCGGGTGCAGGGGAGAGCGTACCTTCCTTCCCCCTTTCACCCCTTTCACCCCTGCACCCTTGCTTGCCTACACAAGTAAGTTTCTTATCCGAACCGTATTGAGGGTGTATGGAGGAAGTCCAGTCCAAAAGTTTACCTGTAAACCCTTTCTCAATCCAAAATCCAAAATGGTATTACCCTTCCGCCAGCAGCTGATAAGTTAGCGTAATGAAAATAATAAATTTTTTTTTGTCAAGTCTAGTTGACGTTTTGTAACAAACTTGTTAAATTTGTTTACATAAGTTAACAAGCAAGGAAAAAAATTATGTATACCACCGTTAATGAAGATGGCGTTTTAAATAACTATGCAACCGAACCCCAGATTTACTACGCTGAATACCCAGCAATTTGGGAACAGCGTCGTTACGTTATCCAAGCTGCCGTTGCAAGTTTGTTTGTAACAGGTTTAGTATTATTTGCTTTTGCAGTTAGCTAAGAGTTTTAGACTTCGGTATCGGTATCTCCCATCGACATTCAGACCTTCTCCTTGAACCTCGGTTAGTTTCGCCGAGGTTTTTTATTATTCGTATAATCACAAAACACAAGCTTCAGCAATTGAGTATTAATACCATTTTGGATTTTAGATTTTGGATTTTGGATTGGGAAATTGCTTACTGGTGAGCTTTTCAGTAACCCATTTGTCGCAATCATTTTTCAAATTGGTATAACAACTTTCCCCAGCTTGTTCACAAGCGCCAATACTCACCCAAGTGCTAGAACCATTTTGCCAGTGTTCTTTTTTCCAAAAGAGTAAGCAATTACATGCTAGAAGTTTAGCAAATCAAAATTTTGGGGTGTATGCAAAATAACGTGTAAGGGTAAAAGAATTGCGATCGCTCTTAGCAAAACGAACCAGTCAAGATATCTTCACTTTTCTCAGGGTAACTGACCAGTTGACAACTTGAGCAAATAACCAAGACAGTTCCCGCAACCATTTTGTACAATCCCCGTTCGGATATCGTAAATTTGCTTCAATGTCATCAAAATTTCTGACAAAGCAGCATTATCTGTGCGATCGCCAACTCCGTTTACTGTAATGTTGACTGATAAGCTCCCAACTTCCACAGCCACCGATAAATCTGTCATTGTTTGCTCAAAATTATCTGCTAACTCTTCCTCAAACCAAAATAAATCCTCCACTTTGCAACCCAGCGCCTTGGCTAAACGCAGAGACATCCCCACAGAAGGAGCGTGTTCGCCTGATTCCACACCACTAATACTCTGACGACTTACGCCAGCCATATCAGCTAAATCTTGCTGACTCATACCCAAGCGAGTTCTAATTGATTTGAGATTGTTGCATAGATTCACATCCATTTTCATGAGGTTTTATCTCTCCGTTGTACCAAGTTAAATTTTGCATTGTGGAATTAAAAATTAACTGTAATCGTCAGAATTCAGCACACAGAAGTCAGAATTCAGAATTTAAGAGTAATTCAGGATGATTAATCTATCGTTCTTGAGAAGAATGTAATGAAGCTTTTTAAGCTTCTGACTCCTGGATTCTGACTCCTGAATTTTTACTTGTAATCTTGTGAATAAAAATGCCAAAACTGTTACAACTACAGCAAGTAGATGCAAAATTTTTGCTTAATCACAGTCAGATGAAGACTAATTTCTTCTAGAAAAGCAATGTATAGAAAAATCAGTCCAGCTTGACATTTAGAAACAGCTTCGCCAAACGAAAAACCGAATTCTTGGACGGCTTTGCTCCTTTTCGATTAACGTTAAGCCGTCACTAATTAATGACTAGGCTGGGCTGATATTCAATTGGCAAGCACATGAGGAGTTGTAATTTGACGGTTGAGATTCCCCTAAATCAAGAATATCATACATCTCGCCAATTTACTTGCGCTAATCAAATTTTTGACAAACAGTATTTGTGATTACAACTAGTTCACATTCAGAAAAAATCAAAGCTCACAATTACACTATGCTTTGATTTTTTGAGTTTTGAAATATCATCAATTCCTCATATAAGGCATTTATACTCAAGCCGGAAATCAAATAATTTATGTTGTTGATTTTAGATAGAATAGTCTGTCTATTTATATTAGTAAATATGGAATTATTTCGCTAATGAGTGCTGCGATGCTTGCAAAAACTTCCACAGCTAAAGATTAGCTAAAAAGTGCAAGTTGTTAAATGAAATATAAGTTAAAATTATTACAACCTCACATCCTATACAAAGTTTTAAGAAACAAGATTTGTGCATAATTGTTCAGTATTTTATAGATGGATAAATATACCTGTAACAATGTCAAATTACTGAATTGCGAAAAAAAAATTTCTGGCGCAAGTAAAATTGCAAGATGTATGTTATTCTTGACATATAAGGAATCAAAAGCGTAAAGCAAACAACTCAAGTCTATAACAGGTACGGCATTGTAGTATCTGGTTGATGTAGTAGAGTTCAATCCTGTAAGTTAACTAATTCTTTGATGAACTGATGGTCTAACTCTGCAAGTTTCTGGAGGTATTGTAGAGTTACTAGATAGGTAATAGTCTGAAGTATGGGGAAAACTTTAGCCTGCTTGCAGTTCATCAATTCAATTGGAATCAACCGCACTTTTATACAATTACTTCTGCAACCTGTGATGTGTGAAGTGCGACGAATACAAAGCTGGAAATTTTTTCTACATAACAACTAGAAATTAATGTGTGTCACCTCTCAAATGTAATATTCCGCCTTGATTGCGTGAGGTTTTATCACAATAAAACCAAGTGTTTGAGAGAATCTGGCTCATAAATTTGATTTGTGGCTACTACGCTGCTTGTTGGTAAGTAAAATGACGCAGATGGAGTTTATATTTTACACTCCATCTGCCCTTTATTTTCTCTAATATTTGGGAATTTGCGATCCTCACAACTTATGAGTTGTGTTTATTTAGCTACTTCTAAATCATTAAGTCTTGTGGCAAGTTTAATTGCGACTGGGCTAGTTTTAGCAAATGGAGATAATTGGCGATCGCTATGCTTTTACTGTCTTTCATTATTTTAGGACTGGCTATACTTTTTTGGATGATTGGGTTAATAATCCTTAATCCAATCTGGCAACTACCAATCATATTGTTAGGACTATTATGCTTTTGCATCAGCCTGAAGTTTTCCATTATACCTTTAGAATTACTAGGAATTATTGCCTTAGTAATCACCACACAAAGAATCAAATCCCTTAATAGTTCTCACTAGTACAAGAAGGCAAAAGTAAAAAGGCAAAAGTAAAAAAAGAATACTGATAAGCTAATCTTCATGGCTTATTTACCTAAAATAGCAATCCTAAATGAATTACAAGCAAATCTGCTCCCTACTCCCCATTCCCTATTTCCTACTCCCAGCTTGTACAGATAATTTCAAAAATCAAACCTGATTACTTTATGCGGTACTAACCTATGGAATCATCTATGCAATTAACTAACAACATGGTTTTGTTTGACGATAACGATCGCCTACTAGTCAGATTGTATGCTGCCAATAGCTTAAAAGGCGTTCTTTCGGAAGTTGCTCAAGCCTTTACCCGAAAATACAAGATTCCGATAAAGCTGGAGTTTGACTATGCAGATGTGCTGCGCGAACGCATCTTAGAAGGTGAAACGGCGGATATCTTTATTGCAGATGATGTTTACAATCCGCGTGTATTGATGCAAGCTAGTAAAAGCAGCCCTGTGGTGAACTTTGTCAGAAATAGAATTTGTGCGATCGTCAAATCTGATCTCACAGTCACTTCAGATAGTTTACTAGATTTGATGTTGTCACCTCAAACTCACTTAGGCATATCAGCACCCAAACCAGACCTTTTTGAAGATTATGCCCAAGCAGTCTTTCACCAAGCGGAAAAACTTCGTGTCGGTAGCTTTGAAAAATTAAATAGTAAAGCTTTACATTTAGTCGGAGGTAGTAATCATCCTATCATCGGCGACACAAAAAATAAATTTGCTTATTTCATCCAAGAAACACAACAAGTAGACATTTTTTTAAGCTATTACACCGATGCTCGTTTAGCACATTTAGCTGCACCGAGTTTACAAATAGTAGAGTTACCTACAAATTTAGCCGTTCGCGTCAATTATGGCATGACTATTATCAACAATTCATATAGTGCTGCGGTCATTTTAGCTATGTATATACTCTCTCCAGATGGACAAGAAATATTAGCTAAATATGGGTTTGATACATCTTTGATGGGATGAATAAGTAGAGAAAAGAGGGACAAGGGAGATAGAGGTATAACTGAGTAGTAAAATTTGATAATTTATCTTTTTGATCACATTCAATATGTGCGTTGGAGAGATGTTGTACACAACATCTCTGCTTATCTTTAAAATTCTTATATTATATAAGTTATGTGCAAGATGAATAAATATTTCAGAATAGTAGGTTGGGTGTAGCGATAGCGTAACCCAACAAAGTATGCGTGAATGTTTGGTTATGTTCCTCCAAGCAACCTACACAAATCTTCAGTTTATTAATGATTTTGTTTTGTTATTTATAACTAAAAATCATAAATATTGAAATTATCAATCATCCAGATTCAGAATAATAACTCTTGGTTCTAGAAGATAATAATATCTTTCTAGTAAAACCTAAGTTGGCTAAGTGCCTGGAATTCAAGTTATTGCTGTAAACATTATATGACAAGGCTTTATAGAAAAAATATATTCCCGATAAATATATTTAACTTACTCTAATAGATGTCTTGTAAATAGAATACTCTGTCTATTTTATTTTGTTTAATTGCCAAATATATTAATTGCTTTCTTATTAATATACAGACCTGTCTTTATAACTTAAAAAGGCTCATATTTTATTTATATTTATTTTGCTTTTGTCATCCAAAATACTGTTTAATAATTAGAAGAATTGTTAATCTTTAAAAAGACAAAAGAAAAAGATTTCTTCTTGAGGCGGCAATCAATTAAAAGCAAGAAGAAAGAAAAAGAAATCAGCAAAGGAGAATAAAGGAATGCCACTAAAACTATTAAAGTGCGACGAATCAATTCCTGAAAGAGAAAAACACGTATACATCAAAGAAAAAGGCGAAGACACCACCCAATTTCTCCCCCTATCCAACATCGAAACCATCCCCGGTTCACTCTCAGAACGCGGATGTAGCTACTGCGGAGCCAAACTCGTAATCGGTGGCGTACTCAAAGACACCATCCAAATGATTCACGGCCCCATCGGTTGCGCCTACGACACCTGGCACACCAAACGCTACCCCAGCGACAACGGTAACTTTCAACTCAAATATGTCTGGTCATCAGACATGAAAGAATCCCACATCGTCTTCGGTGGCGAAAAACAACTCCGCAAATCCATCATCGAAGCCTTTGCAGAGTTCCCCGATATCAAACGGATGATAGTCTACACCACCTGCGCCACCGCCTTAATTGGTGATGACATCAAAGCCGTCGTCAAAACTATCGAAAAAGAACTCGGTGACGTAGACATCTTCTGCGTCGAATGTCCCGGATTTGCCGGAGTCAGTCAATCCAAAGGACACCACGTCCTCAACATCGCCTGGATTAACGAAAAAGTCGGCACATTAGAGCCAGAAATCACCTCACCCTACACCATCAACGTCATTGGAGACTACAACATCCAAGGTGATACCTTCGTACTAGAAAAATACATGGAAAAAATGGGCGTGCAAATCATTGCCCACTTTACCGGAAATGGTACTTATGACTCCTTACGGGGAATGCACAGAGCGCAACTCAACGTTACTAACTGCGCGCGTTCCGCAGGATACATCGCCAACGAACTCAAAAAGAGATATGGTATTCCCCGTCTAGACGTAGACACCTGGGGTTTTGACTATTGTCAAGAAACCTTGCGGAAAATTGGTGCATTCTTTGGCATTGAAGACAGAGCCGAAGCCGTCATTGCCGAAGAAGTCGCCAAATACCAAGAGAAAATGGATTGGTACAAAGAACGACTCACAGGCAAAAAAGTCTGTATTTGGACAGGTGGCCCTAGACTATGGCACTGGACAAAAGCATTGGAAGATGATTTAGGAATGCAGGTAGTATCCATGTCTTCCAAGTTCGGACACCAAGAAGACTTTGAGAAGGTCATCGCCAGAGGTCAAGAAGGAACAATCTATATTGATGATGGTAATGAATTGGAGTTCTTTGAAGTTCTGGAAATGATTCGTCCTGATGTGGTGTTGACTGGGCCACGGGTGGGTGCGTTAGTCAAGAAGTTGCACTTACCTTATATCAATGGTCATGGTTATCACAATGGGCCATACATGGGCTTTGAAGGTGCGGTGAATATGGCGCGTGATTTGTACAATGCCATTTATTCTCCTTTGATGCGGCTTGCTGCTATTGATGTTCGTGATGATGCTCCTAAAGCTGCTCCCAAGACAAAAGAAATTGAACACTTGAATGAAAAAGTGACAAATATCACAACCTACATTCAAGAGCGTTGTTTATGGCAATTCCACTCCCGTGCATGGGATAGAGAAGAGAACATCGATGGTGTAATCAAGAAAGCTGTCGAACTCTTAAGTGGAGAAAGATCAGTTCAGGAAACACTGACTGACAAGCTGCATTATGCAGATGCGAAGATTCTGGTGTCTGAACTCAAACGCAACTTACCTTGGATCAAAGAGTTGGACAAAGAGCAAGTTAAGTCTGTATTAGAGTCAGTTAAGCAAAATCTAGTCGGTATTGCGATCGCTGGTTCTCTCAACGGTGAATTGCACCACTCTCTATATTAATAGGAGTCTCACGCAGAGTCGCAGAGTCGCAGAGAGGTGGAAGAGTAGTTTTTTAATTTCTCTACTGTAATTCAGCAACTGTTTCTCACTCCCCAGTCGAACTTAGACAATCACCAACATAGAACTCAGAACTGCAAAATTTAGGCGGAATTCGATTCAAATATCGGTTCTGAGTTCTATTTCCCCCACATTTCACCCTATTCTGGAGGCAATTTAGATGACTTTAGCTGTAAGTAAGAAAGAACGTGCTGGGGTAATCAATCCCATCTTTACCTGTCAGCCTGCGGGTGCTGAATATGCAACCATCGGTGTTAAAGATTGTATTCCCTTGGTGCATGGTGGACAAGGTTGCAGTATGTTTGTCCGCTTGATTTTTGCTCAACACTTGAAAGAAAACTTTGATATTGCATCTTCTTCACTCCATGAAGCTAGTGCGGTATTTGGTGGTATGCCACGGATCGAAGAAGGTGTGAAAACAATAGTAGCACGCTATCCTGATGTGCGTTTGATTCCCATCATCACTACTTGTTCTACTGAAACCATCGGGGATGACGTAGAAGGTACAATCAACAAAGTCAACAAATTCCTCAAAAAAGAGTATCCCAATCGGGAAGTGAAGTTGATTCCTGTACATACTCCTAGTTACCGTGGTAGTCAGGTGACAGGATATGATGCTGGTGTCACTTCCTTGATTACTAACTTGGCGAAAAAAGGTGAACCCAACGGTAAGTTAAACATCATTACTGGTTGGGTTAACCCTGGTGATGTGACTGAAGTTAAGCACATCCTCGGCGAAATGGGTGTTGAAGGTAATATCTTACTCGATACCGAAACCTTCAATGCTCCTACAATGCCAGATAGAAACAGCTTCACCTTTGGTAATACCACCATTGAAGATATTGCTGGTTCTGCTAATGCTGTAGGAACGATCGCTCTGTGCAAATATGAAGGTGGTAACGCCGCTAAATTCTTACAAGAGCAATTTGACGTTCCTGCAATTGTTGGGCCTACACCAATTGGTATCAAAAACACTGATGCTTGGTTGCAAAATATCAAGAAACTAACTGGTAAGGCAATCCCAGAATCTTTGGTTATCGAACGGGGTAAAGCAATTGACGCTTTAGCTGACTTAGCTCACATGTACTTTGCTAACAAGCGTGTAGCTATTTATGGCGACCCCGATTTAGTAATTGGTTTGGCTGAGTTCTGCTTAGAAGTTGAGTTAGAGCCAGTGTTGCTGTTGTTGGGTGATGATAATAAAGCTGCTTCCCAAGACCCCAGACTAGCTGAGTTAGCTAAGAGAGCAAACCACGCTGAGTATGATATCGAAGTGATCTGGAATGCTGACTTGTGGGAACTGGAAAGCCGCGTGAAAGAAAAAGGCGATATCGATTTGATTTTGGGTCATTCCAAAGGTCGGTATATTGCGATCGATAATCAAATTCCAATGGTACGTGTAGGCTTCCCCACCTTTGACCGTGCAGGTTTGTGGAAAAACCCTGTGATTGGTTATCGCGGTGCGGAATGGTTGGGAGATGCGATCGCTAACGCCATGTTTGCAGATATGGAATACAAGCATGACCGTGAGTGGATCTTAAACGTTTGGTAAGAGGCTTCTAAACGCAAAGGTACGCGAAGTATAACGCAAAGGTACGCAGAGGACTTGATTTAAAACTCTGCGTTACTTTGCGCTCACCTTAGCGACCCTCTGCGTTTTTATAGAACATGGGAGAGAGGAATTATGGCAACAAATATGGATGCAAATGTTGTATTTTACGGGCATTTAAGTGAACTTTATCAATTGGCAAAAGAAGGTAAGATTAAAACTACTCTACAAGGTAGTCATACTCGACCCTGTAAATTTTGGACTGCAACTAAAATTTTAAGTGGGATTAAAGATGCGATCGTCATTTCTCATGGGCCTAGTGGCTGCGCGTATGGGGTGAAGCGGGCGTATAAACTTACTAATAGCCGTAACAGTGGTTCGCCTTATGAACCCGTTGTTACTACCAATATGAGTGAGAAAGCGGTAATTTTTGGGGGTGAAAAAGAATTACGCGGTGCGATTCTGGAAGTAGATCAAAAATATCATCCAGATGCGATCGTTGTTGCTACCAGTTGTGCGTCTGGGATTATTGGCGACTGTGTAGATGAAGTGGTGGGTAAAGCCCGTAGCGAAATCAATGCAGAAATCATGACGATACACTGTGAGGGATTCGCCGGGGAATATCGCAGTGGCTTTGATATTGTCTTCCGCCAAATTGTAGACTTTATGGAAGCCCCGACTCCAGAACGCCAATCACAATTAGCTGATTCTGTCAATATTGTGGGCGCGAAGATGGGGCCGGAAAGGACAGAAGTAGAAGGAGATGTCAAGGAACTAAAACGACTGATTAAGGGGATGGGTGCGAGAGTTCACAGCGTGATTGCTGGTGACTGCACATTAGAAGAACTCAAACAAGCACCAAGCGCAGCCGTTAACTGTACCTTATGTTTGGATCTGGGCTATACCATCGGTAAGGCTATGTCAGATAGATTTGGTACACCTTTAAATTCGACAATTCTGCCTTATGGTATCAGTGCTACAGAAAAATGGTTGCGTGGGGCGGCAAAATATTTAAAGATGGAAGCACAAGCAGAAGCTTTGATGGAACGGGAATATGCAGCTATCAAAACAGAATTTGAAGCAGCCAAGAAATATATCGAAGGTAAGTTAGCCATTATCGAGGGACATGACGCTATTAAGTGCTTATCTATCGCCCACATGTTGGAACGTGATTTTGGGATGCGTGCTGTTATCTATAACTTCCATCCCTGGAGTACAGAAGCGCGAGAAACCAGCGTAGATTACTTGTTAGAAACGGGGTTAGACCCAGAAATCTTGATTACCAAGGGGACTTTAGCTTTTGGTAAGTATGAATCAATGAAACAAACTGAAGATGAATTACTAGAATTTATCGGTGGTTTAGATGCTGATTCTGTAGTTTACTTCGGTTCTTCCTTGAGTTTCCCCCATATTCCCGTTGTCGATTTAAACGCCATCTTAAATCGTCCTAGATTTGGCTATCGCGGAGCTTTAAAGGTCGCTAAGTGTATTAAAACCGCCCTTGAATATGGTTTTAGACCCCGCAGTTCCCTAACTAAGCAAATGGTATTCCCGAAAAACTCAGGATTAGCGTCTGCTCAATCACTCACAGGCAAATTAGCCCAAGATTTACCAGATTGTACCGTATATGCAGGGAAGAAGCGGGGCAAATGTTTTAACGAGTAATAACTTAACGCGATGTGCGACTTATTCTTAAAACCCCTCTCCAAACCTCTCCCCTGCAAGGAGGAGCCACTGCGTTGCGCGGGTTTCCCGCGTTGTAGCAAGTGGCGTTAGAGGCTTTAATTATTACTCCCCTTCCCTACAAGGGAAGGGGTTGGGGGTTAGGTTTGAGAGAAACTTGCACACGGCCTAACTTAGCTGATTGTACTTTATATACAAAGAAGAGAACAGGAAAATGCCCTCAGCAATAACAAGTGAAAACTCCCAGAAACTCAATGTCATAACCTCCCACACAGAGCCACTAACCTTTGATAATTGTGACCACAGCAAAGACCCCATTGTCGGCTGTGCGTTAGAAGGTATCGCCAACATGGTGGCAGGGATTAAAGATGTGAGTATTGTGATTCACTCTCCCCAAGGTTGCGCGTCCACTGTGGCGGCTGGTTATGATAACCATGAGGTGGATTTTACTAAACGAAAAGTAGGTTGTACGCGCCTGTTTGAGTCAGACATTGTGATGGGAGCATCTGACAAACTCAAAGGTTTGATTAAAGAGGCGGATCAATCTTTCAAAGCTAAAGTGATGTTTGTCGTTGGTACTTGCGCCGCAGATATTATCGGTGAAGATATTCAGGGATTATGCAATAGTATTCAGCCAGAAATCAACGCCAAGCTTGTTCCTCTGCTGGCTGGTGGTTTTCGCGGCAATGCTTACGATGGCTTGGAAATGGGTTTAGAAGCTTTACTTCCTTTCATCCACAAAAGAAAGAAGCGGCGAGGTGGTAAAAAGCCCAGAATTGTCAATATTATTGCACCACAGGCAAATGTCAATCCTACTTGGTGGGCTGATTTGCAATGGGTAACGCAGACTTTAAAATCTTTAAGGATTAAAGTACAGACCGTAATTTCTCATGGTACTTCCTTTGAAGAATTGGAAAAAGCGGGTAACGCAACTGCCAATATTCTTCTCAGCCATGATGTGGGGTATAAGTTTGCGCGGAAAATGCAAGAAACCCATAATATCCCCCTAATTCTGGATGATATACCTTTACCCATTGGTGTGCAGAATACTACACGCTGGTTGAAAGCTTTAGCAGCGCATTTCAAAATAGACGAAACAAGAGTAGAACCTCTCATTCAAGAAGGTGAAAACAGGGTTGTAGAAACTCTTCGCAAACGAGCATTGATGATTATTCCCCGATATCGTAACTGTAGAATTGCTGTGTCTGCTGATGGGACGATGGGTATTGGGTTGGTAAGAATGCTGTTTGAAGAGTTAGAAATTATTCCAGAGGTGTTGTTGTTCCGTTCAGGAATGCGCGAATCTCGTTCAATTCTAGAGCGAGAATTACAAAGTATGGGAATTTCTCCCCGTGTAGTATTTTCTGCTGACGGGTATCAGATTAAACAAGCCTTGGCTGATGTTGATACTGATGCTGTGATTGGCTCGGTATGGGAAAAATACATGGCGGAGGAATTGGGAATTAAAATTGCTTTTGATGTATTTAGCCCGACAAACAGAGAGACTTATCTTGATAGACCTTATTTTGGCTATGAAGGTATGATTAACATGATGGAAGTTGTTGCTAACGATTGGGAAAGAGCTTTCCGTTCTAAACATATTCATTGGACTTAAGTGGAATGCGATCGCTCTTGGGGAATCATGAGGGCGATCGCTTTATAATAGAATATGGAAAATAAATCTCCATTATGTAAAAAATATGACACACTCTTCACCCGAAAGAATAGTGAGACGTGGAAGAGTATTCCCCGAAATTCAGTGGACAGAAGCCCAAAAAGCCCAAGATAGAGCCAGAAGACAAGCATTTTATGAGCGTTGTTGGGCTATTTTCGAGCGTTTAAAACCAGACATCCTAGATAAATATTATGGTTGGTATATTGCCATTGAACCGGATAGCGGTGATTATTTTATTGATGAGGATAAAGAAGTAGCAAGTAAAATGGCTAGAGAAAAACACCCTCATGTGATTCATCATATTTTTGGCATTAATGAAACAGGTGTAAGTGGCAGAATATGATTGAGGGAAGATTTGGAGAATATGGACAAATTTATTTTGAAATAGATTTAATTGGCGGGGATGGCTTGAGTTTTCCTGTAGAAACAATGCTAGATACAGGATTTACTGAGTTTTTAGCTATGAACAAACAAGATGTAGAGAGTCTTGATTGGCAGTTTTTAAATCAAGATAAATTGAGAACTGCTCAAGGAGAAACTGATTTTGATGTTTATAGCGGTAGAGTCATCATAGATAATCGAGAATGGGAAATTCCTGTATTTGCTGGAGATGAAATACAGGAAATTTTATTAGGTTCTCGATGGTTGAAATCATTTATTTTAGTCGCTGATTATAGTCAAAATAGAGTTACATTAGATTACATATAAAATATGTGGTGTTACTGAATAAAAAGATGAATTAATTTATTAGTGTGATTTGGCGATCGCTTCCACGGTCACAGTCTTAAATGCGATCAGCTACGCTGGGCGTTTACGCCATCGCATTTTTGGTCAGTGCTGGCAAGGACAAACTAATTATAAATTTGAGTGAAAGCGATCGCCATTAATTGGGAATCAAGCATAAGAATACCTAATACCTAAGCAAAGTTCCGCATAGCATCACTCACCAACTGGTGCTTCTGGGGATTACTTGCTCACTGCATAGCAATAACAGTCTCGTGGCTCTTGAGATATATTTGGATGAATAAACCACCGTTTTAATATCCCTTCTCTGTGCATTCCAACTTTCTCCATAACCCTCACTGAAGCGGAATTTTCGAGGTCACAAACAGCCCAGACTCGATAAATCTCATCTTGTTCTAATGCCCAATCTGTTAATACTTGGACGGCTTCTGGCATATATCCTTTACCCCATTCTGATTTTGCCAGAACATATCCTAAATCTGCTTTAAAGTTATTGAAGCGAATTTCTACCATGCCAATGAGTTGAGCATCTTCCTTGCGAATCAGGACATAAGGAAATGCAGAAGCATTAGACCACACTGAGATACATCGGCTGATCCATTGATGGGTTTCTTCAATCGATTGATGGGGTCTCCAACTTGTATATTTAGCTACTTTCATATCTTGTGCGTATTGCTTGAAGATTAATGCTGCATCTTCAGCAACTGGTTGTCTTAAGGACAATCGTTGAGTTTCAAAAGTTAGTGGCGGTTTCATTCACACTCTTCTATTTCCATAACATCCTTATTTAGAGTAACTAATTGTTATGCTACGCTACCCGATGATATAGAGGTCAGTGTTTAATCAGCCATTGCAATACAATGTATCGATCAACTAAACTAAGTTTATGGACTTAGTTCTTCAAAAGTATGGAAAGTGTAAATATCCATCAAGCCAAAACAAACCTCTCACGCTTGTTGTCTCGTGTGGAACTTGGAGAAGAAATTATTATTTCCAACAGAGGAATCCCAATTGCCAAGTTGGTTCCGTTTCATAACCCATCTAATCGGCGAGCTAGTTTAGGGCTAGATCGAGGACGCTTCATTGTACCATTCGACTTTGATGCGCCTTTGCCAGAAGATATCTTGGCAGCATTTGAGGGTGGTGAAGAGTGAAACTGTTGTTGGATACTCAATGTTGGTTGTGGTGGTTTGCTCAACCAGAAAAGTTGAGTGAGGAGGCAATTACACAGATTGCTGATGAAACCAACGAGTTGTGGTTGTCGGTTGCTAGTATCTGGGAAATTGGGATTAAAGTTGCGATCGCAAAGTTACCATTGCCAGAACCACCAGATAGCTACATTTCTAGCCGTATGGGGCAGTTGGGTGTGCGATCGCTAGAAATTACAGCAACTCACGCTTTAAAAGCGGCTTCATTGCCCTTGCATCACCGAGATCCGTTTGACAGAATGTTGATTGCACAGGCACAGCTAGAAAACATAACGCTTGTCAGTGCTGATACCATATTCAGGCAGTACAACGATGTGGCAATTCTTTGGGCTGCCAATTCGTGAAAAGACATAGAATAAAAACATAGTTTTCAAAGGTGGTGTATCATGCAAATACCCATTGCAGACGCATCAGAAGAATTAGTTCGTTTGGTGGAAGCGGCTTTGCAGGGTGAAGAAATTGTCATCCTTAAAGATAATCAACCTGTAGTAAAGCTGATTGTAGTAGAACAAGTAAAAAAGCGTCGTCCTGCTAAGGCTGGTAGTGCTAAAGGTCAAGTCTGGATGTCTGAGGACTTTGACGAACCGCTTGAGGATTTCAAGGAATATATGGAATGAGATTTCTGCTCGACACTCATACATTTATAAATTTTCTTTGGATCTGGGTTGAACTTCAAAAGCTAACTCGTGCCGATAAAAACATACGTTAAATTCTGCAAAGAAATTCATGTGGCCAAGAATAATGGGTGCGTCTCTTACTTGAGTCCACGCAAAAACGAGCATAACAGGGGAAAACTGAGCAACTGTACCAGAAAGTACCAACCCCCTCGCTTCACTGAGACCTAAATTACCGCTTAACTGAACCTTGACAGTCTGCTCATCCCAAACTGCCCCTAACTGCAAGCCTAGATCATAGGGTAAAACATTAACGCTCGCACCAGTATCAAGCAATGCCATCACCTCAACAGAAGAGTTGCGAGATGAGAGAGTCAAGGGCAGATATGGCATGATGACTGAGCGTCCAAGGCTATCGGTGCGCTCTGTAAATGAAAAACGTTGACTATCAAGCATTGGCTATTGACTGAGCCTCAGCTAAAAGGTCTGATAAGGCTTGAACTGAGGTAGAATCGGCTTGTGGAGACCATACAACGGCTTGGGTTGATGCAAGTTGGTTGAGAAGGTCGTGTTTGGTTACGTCATCATCATTAAGTTCCAAGGTACACCCATCTTCTCTGGCTATCTCAAGTAGAAGAAAATGAATCAAGCGTAATTTATCCTGATGAGACAGCTGATTAATGGTAGGTAAAATTTCTTGGAGTGACATACCACAAAATTGAAAAGGTCTAGCTTCTAGTTTATCCCAGTAACATTTTGCCTAAACAGTATGGCGATCGCTTCCACAGTCACAGCCTTAAATGCGATCGCTCTTTTGGTCAGTGCTGGCAAAGAAAAACTAACTCTTCACTATTTGCACATAGTTATTACATAAATTATTACAATAATAAACCTTCAATGAAGGAGAATATTGTGTCTTGAACTTCAGTTGTATTACACATAAGATAAGGAATGTTTAAATTATCTTTAATATACTCAGCATACGCAATCTCTTGTTTTTGAAAAGACTCAAGTAGAGTTAGTTCATATTTAATACTGTCTCTCGCAATTAACTTATTATAAATGTTTTCAGGGTGATCAACTAGAACAAGAATAGCACTTGGACAAATGCCTTTATATGTTGAATATGGAATTGGCGTGATTTCATTATTTTTGTTTAAGAGGCAAAAATGTCCGTCAAGTAAATACCAGTCATCATTTCTTAAATACTTGTCTATTGCAGTTAAGAGAATGTCTTGATTTCCTGGAATATTTCCCACCTGTTTGTTATGAAAATCCTTTTCTTCCTTTTCTAGAGAAATGAGATGACTTGCAGAAAAATATTTGATATTAAAATTTGATAATATTTCGTTACAAAATGTTGTTTTACCTACACCGTGTACTCCACCAACGAAAATAATTTTACGTTTTTTCATATTTTTGTATATAAAACTGACATAAATAATGGACGGTCATGTAAATTCTTTAATCGTAACTAAATCTATCCACTAAAATGCAAATAAACTTAACTGTTCACCTATTTTACCCTGCTCCATTAACTCATGTCTTCCTTGATTCAGTGCATCTATCCATTCAGATTGAATATACCAATCTCTACGCCAGTTTATTGTGGCTTGTGGTGGAGTAAAATTAGGGCAAAGTTCATATATCTGTTTGAGTGAAATTGACGGAAACGTAAAGCTTTGATAGATAAAAGTGCCGTAAGCGAACTCAGATTTTTCAAAATACATATCATAAAACTCTTTTTCCACTCCTAAAATTTGGTGATACTTATCCCACATCTGATCAACAGGTAAAGATATAGTTTTATCAGCAATAAACCCTCCCTTGATCAGAGAATCAGGTGTAGTTTCGTATAAAAGAATTAGATCACCTAATTCAATTCCAATAGAACGTTTTCGCAGCTCAATTTTTTTGCTGCCATCAATAATCCGTTCGGCGTAAATACGCTTAATGCTTAATGCTTTTATATACTTATCCTGCATAAATACCTCCAAGTTCAATAGCTTTTTTGTACCTTTCTAATGGTAGGCTGTGCATTGTCTGTGGCGCACCCTTGAGAATCTCATTGCTGCGTAAGTCACTTAGATGAATCATTTGACGGAGTGGCATAAGGAAATCAAACTCAACAGCCTGCCGTACTTTTTCTTCACTACCGATTTCTTCCAGCGTCAGAACACCCTTCATTCCTAAATCACTGTAGAGTTTAGTAGGTGTACCAATGTAGCGATTAACAATTCTGGCGATCGCTACAACACCAGATATAGGACTACTAGCATAGAACAAGATAAATGCTCCTCTCATCTCATCCTGGGTACGACTGCACCTACCATAATAGACTGTCTTGCCTGCTTGGAATATCTGAATCAGGAATTGAGGACGAATCGGTATCACGTAAGCTGTTTGAGGAGTGTAAACTGAATCGGCGGGATAGGTCAAGTTAAGCCAAGAATGAAGAGAAAATTGATGAATAATATCACCATTATCAGCACTTAGTTGAACCGTACCACTATTCAAGTTAATTTGTCCAATTTCTTCTCTACCAATAGGATTATGAAATGTCGATATTATGGATGGGAATAGAATTTTTGCTTTATTTATAGGGTCTAAATTATTCTGATCATGCTCATAAAAAAACAGTTTTGTTAAAAACCATTCCGGGTTATGACCTTCACGTTCGTATATTTCTCTTCCTATACCTTCTACCCAGAAGCCGTAACGTTCAAAAAAAGAAACTAGTTCAACTCTCGCTGTTGTAACAAAGGCTCTTCTAATTCGTTCTGATTTCCATTGCTCAAAACAAGTTAAGATTAAGTTCCGACCGATACCGCTACGTCTATAATCCTCAGTTACTAAAAGAGTAGATAATTTAGCTATTCCATTGGCCTTTGGCTTCCAGATAGCAACTCCAATTGCTTGTTGATCTCTATAAGCTACGTTAAAAACACTCTCTGAATTTCTCATGGTTTTATCTAACCATTGAGGGAAGCCGGGATAAAGTGGAGATAGCTCATGATTAAGAACTTTGATTAATTCCATCTCATGCCTAAACTGACTACCACTAAGTTTCTTTACGCCAAATGCGGAAACAATAGAATCAAAGGATTCTCCTTCAACATCTCTTCTTCCCCCACCTAATTGTGAGAAATCGCCAATAATTACGGAACTATAAAGCGTATCTAGAAAATTCTGTAACTCTTGTTGATTGGGAAACTTAAACCACTCTACTCCAGGTGCTTCAGAAATGTGATATCCCTTGTTTTTCAACTGGGAGTGGATTGTTGTTTCTATCCACTCACCTGGAACTGTGACTGCACCCAATAATTTAGGTTCTTCTGGATGTGAAGTTCTAACTTGTGAACGTATACGCTGCCATGCCAATTCTACAGGGTCAGCATCAATGCTCCCAGAGGTTCGGCCAATTTTAACTCGTGGCTGTTCCCGAAGATACGAAGGAAATGAATAAATGTAAAGGACGATCTGAATTTCCATGTCTTGAGCGTAGCAGCTTAAGCAAAGCAGTTAGTCTAGAGATTATAACTTTTATCTATGCTGATTTATTCAACCAAATCTTCTATGTTCATTGATCAAGTGAAAAGCTAGATAAGTATATGTCAGTTTACTAACTGGAAATTTCTACCAAGTTAGAAAATAATTCCTTTGGAAAGCCAAGTTTTTTTGTGCAAGACTCGGTACAACTTGCTTTCCATTGGTGGGTGAATTTACAATAACTTGAAGCCGAAGTTATTGAGAGTCTCGCGTAAATTCTTGCATCCTTTGAGATAGTCTAGAGTGGCGATTCTTTCGGCGGAGTGTTCTGACCAATCACCAGCGACATTCATCTTTTGTTCAGTATAGAACTGTTTCATAATATCGTTGTAGTGAGCGATCGCATCTTCTTGTTCTGCTAATTTATAAGTCTCCCGATGCAATATAGCTTGCTGGGGTAAACGCGGTTTTACTGCTGGTTGAACTTCTGGATTAGGAAAGCCTAAACACTGTCCAAATACGGGGAAGACGAAAGGCGGTAAGTTCAATAATGTGGCTACTTCTTGGGTATGGTTGCGGATTGCGCCTATGTATACTGTTCCTAAACCCAAGGACTCAGCCACTACAGTCACATTTTGCGCTGCTACGGAAGCATCGACTATGGCTTTTACCAAAAGTTCGGTGTATTCTAACGCAACATGAGCTAGTCCACGACTGTCAGCAATTTGAGCTAAACGTCCTAAATCGGCTAACCATACTAAGAATACTGGAGCTTGTTTGACATGGGCTTGATTATTGGAAAAACGATATAGTTCTTGTTTGCGTTCTTCATCTTCAACCGCTACCACACTCCAGCTTTGCAAGTTTGCGGAAGTAGGTGCAGATTGAGCCGCAGCTACTAATAACTCGATGATTCCTGGTGGTAAAGGTTCAGGTAAATAAGACCGGACTGAACGGTGAGATAATATTGTTCCGATAGAGTCATTCCAAGGAATATTGACATCAAAAGGAATTTCACCATAGCGCGATCGCAAAACTTCTACAGGATTAGTCATAATTAAAAACTCCCAACATTTCAAAGGTACAAAAAAACTCTTCGCGTAACTTTGCGCTTACCTCCGCGCCCCTCCGCGTTTATCAACTATTCTGGAAACAAAAACACAATCTTAGTCAAAGATTCTAATTCGCTTGAAGAGTAATAATCAGAGTAAATATCCACTGCTAATATTTCTCTTACTGACATCACAAAAGAGATAAATATCAGCAAAACAAACAGCGCAGGAACAATTTGTTTCCAAAGTCTTGAGAAATGATAAACTTTGCTATTCATCATCCATTTTTCCTAGAAAATAGTTAGGATTTACTCACTAAACATTCCGAAAAAAAGCTACTCGTAAAGCCAAGCGACTTTCAGACATGGGAGAAGTAACCGGAGTTACCATGTGCCAAGAATTATCAGAACGTACAATCACAACTGAAGAATGGCTCAGAGGTAAAATATCTTGAAAAGCCGAATCTGGCTCAGAGTCTTTAAGAATCCGCAAACAACCACCCCAATTTTCTGACCATTCTTGATTAAAAAATAGCAGATGAGTTAAAACTTTATTCGGTTCATCTGTATGGGGAAAATGTTGATGTCCTGATTTATATTTACGAAATCCAATATCTATTACACAATCCGTCAAATCTAAGCCAGTCATATCTCCCAAAGCTTGACGATAAGCATTTGTCCAGAGTCCTTCTATTAGATTTCGCCATACATGACTGAGGTGTTTTAAATCAGAAGTGAGTTTTCCTTGTGAAAGCCGTTGTCGCCAGCGATCGTCTTTAAATTTGAGTAGTAAAGGAATATCTTGACTAGAAGCAATTATCTTTCCCCAGTAATAGCCGTAACCCTCCCCTGTTGATAAAGAAAAATCTTGTTTGGGAAAACTAGCTGTTAATTCTAGACTTACATCTTTTGATAATAAGTCTTTAATTAAAGCCCAATGATACGGAACTTTTTGGATGACTGCGGTACGAATAGATTGGAGATTTAGCATGATTTGGTTAAGGTAGATGACTAAACTGAAAACGAAACGTAAATCTGTCTACGATCGCATTTTGCAAACAGCATCAGATTTGTTTTATCGAGAAGGGATTCGCAATGTCGGGATTGACAGAATCATTGCGGAATCTGGTGTAGCAAAAATGTCGCTGTACAATCATTTCAAGTCAAAAGATGCTTTGATTGAAGCATGGTTGCGACAAGAGGATGAAAAATGGTGTCGATGGCTAAAAACCACTGTTGAACAACAAACTTCTGAGCCAGCTAAACAACTTTTGGCAATCTTTGACGCTTTAAGAGAATGGTTTGAAAGTCCAGATTTTCGAGGTTGTGCATTTATTAACGCCTCCGTAGAATTAGCTAATCCTGATCATCCTGGGTATCGAGTAGCACTAGAACATCAACAGGCGATTTACCACTACATCAAAACTCTCGCTCAAGCCGCAGCCCTGACATCACCAGAACAATTAGCCAGACAATTGCTTTTGCTTGTACAAGGTGCGATCGTAGTTGCCATGATGGAAGGCAGTTGGTCAACCGCATCACAAGCGAAGAAAGCGGCGGTAATCCTAATTCAAACAGCATCAACATAAACTCTGCGCTACTCTGCGTTTACCTTTGCGCCCCTCTGCGTTTAAAAAACCCCAATTCATACAAAATGTGCATCTCTCGGATGAAACGCCAACTTAATCAAGCTGTGATGGTAAACATTCTCTGACACATCATTACGAGGGACTCTAGCCGTTAAAGTTTGTTCTCCTACTTTCACTTTGATGGTATAAGTTCCTACACCCCGTACAATCCTTTCTACCCTGCCTTGAATAGAAACTGACCCTGGCTGTTGCGGAATTGCAGAACGTGTATCATCAATGTGGAAAGCATCGCCGGATAGACAACAGGCTGTGATGGGTGCATTGATTTCGCCATAATATAAAAACTCCATAGTGTTAGCTAACTTAATCAAATAACCACGGTGTTCTGCTTCTATTTGACAAGGGATGACGTTATCCATACCGACAAGTCTGGCGAGTTGTTGGTTAGCTGGGCGACGGATGAGCATTTCTAACTTATCGTCTTGGATAATTCCACCGTCAAATAATGCGATCGCGCGATCGGCAAAATTCAAGATATCTGTAAAGTTATGGCTGACTAATATCACCGCCGCCCCTCTAGCTTCCGCCCATTGGCGAATTTTTTCGATGATTTGCGGACGAATTGCTACATCTAAATAAGCGGAAGGCTCATCTAATAACAGTAATTCTGGATCAGCTACTAACCCACAGGCAATACACACCCGCTTACCTTCGCCACCAGAAAGGGCGCGGGCTTGTCGATGTGCTAAATGTTCACAGCCGAATGTTTCCAGTGCAGTATATACCCTATGCTTAATTTGATGCTTGGGTACACCGCGAAACTGTAAGACTCTAGCAACATTATTAAATACCGTGTCATCTAACAGTAATGTCTCCTGAAACACCAATGCAGAACGACGACGCAAGGCTGTTTGATTAACTTGACTAGCATTCTGTCCAAACAATTGCATTTCCCCACGGTAGGATTGCAACATATTGATGGTTCTTAACAGAGTGCTTTTACCCGCACCATTAGGGCCAACTACGGCGAGAAGTTCCCCTGGACGCACAGCGAAATTATCAATTGATAAGATATTTTTGCGGCTTTTACTATCAACCTTCACCTGACGCATATTCAGGATATATTTATTGATTTTCCCCAGATTTTCCTGTGGTTTCATAGGAGGGGATTCTAAATTGACAAACGACTTTAACTTATGTAATTTACTCATAACATCTTTTTATCGTGCTGCAAGATAGTCAGCGACACAACAATGCTGTAGGTGATGAACAGGAGAATGTACGCGATCGCCATCGCCACATCAAAGTTACCTTTTTCTACTTCTGTGACAATAGCTGTAGTTAAAACTCGCGTCTGTCCTTTGATATTTCCCCCCACCATCATCGATGCTCCAACTTCCGAAATGACGCGACCAAAACCAGCAATAATGGCAGCTATCAAGCCTAATCGTGCTTCCTTAATTAATAACCAATGAGCTTGCCAAGGTGTCGCCCCCATTGATAATAATTGCCAACGTAGTTTCGGATTTATACTGAGGATGGCTGCAAAACTAAACCCTGCAACTATCGGGAAAGCAATAATAGTTTGAGCGATAATCATGGCTGTGGTTGTGTACATCAAGTCCAAGTCACCCAAAGGGCCAGAACGCCACAAAAATAGACTCACCACCAAACCAACCACCACAGGCGGTAATCCCATCCCGAAGTTAACAACACTGTTTAATACAGATTTCCCAAAGAAATCTTCTAAAGCCAACCACAACCCCAAAGGTACACCCAACAAAACACTAATAGTTGTCGCCACTCCAGAGACTAGCAATGTCATCGTCATTACTTCAATAACATTGCGATCGCCACTAATTAATAACTCTAGAGCCTTATTCGCTCCATCAATGATTGTATCCACGAGTCTCTTAAAAATCGAAAAAATCTTGAAACGTGCAGTTACCCAAAACCACTCTTTCTTTCTACCTTTGCATCTTTGCGCCTTTGCGCCTTTGCGTGAGCTTTTAAATAATACTATCAGCAACACCAAAGTATTGATGCAACAGGCCTAATCGCTAAAACCCATAATCCTTTTCACTTTTACCCCCATCAGCAAAAAACAATGGCTGTCCAAGTTCTTTCCTACCGTGAGCAGCAATTATTCTCTGTCCTTCAGTAGATAGAACAAAATCAATAAAAGCCTTAGCCCCCGCACTATTAATTTTGGGGAATTTCTGCGGATTTACTTGCATCACATGGTACAGATTTAATAATTTCCTGTCTCCTTCTACCAACACCTGCAAAGAATCAAGATTCTTTTTCTGAAATATATAAGTTGCCCTATCTGCTAATGTATATCCCAGTTTTTGATTAGCAACCTGTAAAGTCTTCGCCATTCCTGAACCTGTTTGTTGATACCAACTACCAGCAGGTTTGACATTCGCTTGTTGCCATAAATCTTTTTCTAACTTATTTGTACCTGAATCATCACCTCTTGATACAAATAATGCTTGATTTTTGGCAATTGCATTAAACGCTTGCACAGCATTTTTATTCCCTCGAATCTTGGCTTTATCAGGATTACCTGGCCCTACAATTACAAAGTCGTTGTGCATAACTAAACGGCGATTAGTCACTACACCACCTTGTAAAACTTTGCGTTCGGCTTTGGGTGAATTGACAAATAGTGCGTCAACTTCGCCTTTTTCTGCTAAAGCTAAAGCTTGTCCAGTTCCCACAGCAACTTTTTTGAGTCGATAGCCTGTTTTTTTCTCAAATGCTGGAACTAAATCATCAAGTAATCCACTGTCTTCGATGCTAGTTGTCATGGCGACAATGACATTGCGATTTGTAGGAGATTGAGCGTTGGCTTGTGGTGTTAAAAAATTACCAATGTCAGCAGTTACAATTGCTAAACAAGAAGCTAAAGCTGCTATGACGAATCTTCTTTGAACCATATAACCTCTCAGGATTTACACAGATGGCGTTGTTGATTGAGAATAGGATTTGTCTCACGCAAAGGCGCAAAGACGCAAAGGTAAGAAGAAAAAGAAACGCAATTTTTATAGTTGATAAGTTTATGAAATTCTGAGTTTTTTTACTGACTCAGGAAGTATTAATTACAGAATTAATTGCAGTGTTGAGAGATAGTTTCACCTCTACTTGCTCAGGTTTTTAGCTTTGAGGAACTAAACTTAGTAGTTCTTCAACGGTGAGGCTGCGTTTGGTTTTGACTGATTGATGGCGGACTGCATCTAATACTGATTGAATTTCGGCTTGGCCGAGGGTAATACCGTGTTGTTCCAGGACGCTGAGTAGGAGATGGCGGCCGGAATGTTTACCTACTACTAAGCGTCGTTCCCAACCTACATCTTCTGGTGCGAACGGTTCATAGGTGATGGGGTTTTGCAGTACGCCATGAGCATGAATCCCTGATTCGTGTGCAAAGGTATTTTCACCGACGATCGCTTTCCAAGGAAGTACAGGGAAATTAGTAGCTTTGGAGACTAATTTTGATACTTCTACCAGTCGTTTGGTATCAATTCCTGTGGGTATATCGTAGAGATATTTGAGTCCCATCACTACTTCTTCTAAAGGTGCATTTCCGGCTCGTTCACCTATACCATTGACGGTGGTATTCACAGATATTGCGCCAGCTTTCACACCGGCTAAGGTGTTCGCCAAGGCCATACCAAAGTCGTCATGTGTGTGCATTTCAATGACAATGGATAGGTGCGATACTAGATGACTAACTTTTTTGTAGGTGGTTGTGGGGTCGAGAACTCCTACGGTATCACAGAAGCGAAACCGAAACGCGCCCCATTCTTGAGCAGATTGAGCAACTTCTAATAGAAAGGATTCATCGGCTCTCGAAGAATCTTCACCACCGACGGAGACAGATAAACCGCGATCGCCAGCAAAATTAATTGCATCCCGTAGTTTATCTAAGACTAACTGTCGTTGTCCTTTGAATTTAGCAGCTATCTGAATATCGGAGACGGGAACAGAAACATGAACTCTATCCAAACCACAATTGATAGATGCTTGGATATCTGACAAGTTAGCCCGATTCCAGCCAAGTAGTTTGGCATTTAATCCCAGATTGGCAATTCTTGTAATGGATTCTGCTTCTTCATGTCCCATTGCGGGAATGCCAACTTCTAATTCATGAACACCGATAGAATCGAGTAGAGAGGCGATCGCAATTTTTTCCTCAACATTGAAGGCTATACCAGCCGCCTGTTCCCCATCTCGCAAGGTTGTATCGTTAATGTGAATAGCCTGCTTGTTCATAGTAAATAGATAACCAATGGTTTAACTCTAAATAGTTGCGACAACTTCCCCAATATCTCTAATGTCATAGCCACCAAGCACCTCTAATTGTGATTGCACCAGGCGATGTCCCAAGATACTCAAAAATTGCTGTACTGGTGCTTCTTCCAAGTATTCCTTAAGAATCACCAAGTCATACCGTGCTTGATGCAAGGGGATAAATCCCAAACCAAAAGCCGCCGCTACAGAAGCCGTACTCACACCCGCATCAGCGATACCTGCGGCGATAGATAAGGCTACATCTTGATGGCTATGAACAATATGCTCATATCCTTTAATTGTGCTGGATGATACTTGCTCTTCTTTGAGTTTGCGTTCTAATAGCATCCGACTACCAGAACCAGGTTCACGGTTAATGATTGTGGCTTCTAGTTCTACCAAGTCAGATAAGGATTTGATTTCCATTGGATTCCCAGGCGCAACTACTAGCCCCTCTTCCCAAATGCCCAGAGTGATTAAAACTGCACTTCTACCATCCAAAGCTTCTCGCGCAAAGGGAATGTTATGTTCTCCTGTTTGCGGATCGTACAAGTGCATCCCTGCAATGTGGACTTCACCCCGATTTAAACTACGCAAGGCAGCCATACTATTAGCAAAATGATAATGAACCCGTAGCTGGGGATGCCAGCGTTCAGTCGCTCTCGCTAAGAAGGAAATCACCGGTGTACAACCAGCAATGACGACTGTATTTTGTAATTTGTCTAAATCATCAAGTAGCCGCACCTGGACTTTATTCGTATGTGTCTGACTCTCTGCTTTACCATCAGCAGGAATCATTTCCATCCGAAAAGCTTCCTTGCCGACAAGAGGGTAAGCTATCCATTGACCGCCAACCTTTGCTAGACTCACTCTCAGTTGTTGCCCAGTGGGGACTGGTTTAGCCAGAACTGCTTCAACTTCTGGTAAATCATCTTCTAACCAGAATAAGTTTTCGACTTGACAACCAAGTGCTTTAGCTAAACGTAGAGTAATGGCGACAGAAGGCGCATATTGCCCAGATTCTACACCACTAATCGTCTGACGGGTTACGCCAGCTATATTAGCCAAATCTTGCTGGCTCATGCCTAAACGGGTTCTGATAGATTTGATGTTGTTGCAGATATTGATATCTAGCTTCATGAGACTTTATTTACTCCGTGACAAGAAGCTACCAAGAGCAAATGTAATCTGCTGAGGTAATAGCACAGCCTTCTACTATATATTTGAGAAGACTGATGATTGAGTTTGGATGACTGCATACATATTCCATTACTTGCTGGATTGCTATGTTCACAGCAAATAATTTGTCAGTTGAATTGATTGCGAGTTGATTTACAGGTTTTGTCCCCCCTTAACGCAAGTTTAACATACATTTCGCCAAAATAATTGCCAAAGAAAAAACTTTTTATACCGATATTTTCTGTCAGTAATGTATATGTAGTTACAGAAATTTGTGACTTTTATAGTTTTAACAAGCCAAGACCGTCGAAACGAGTAAAAAAGCACGCAGAATTGTTGGCCTGCACTGCTACATAACACTGACTGAATAGGCACGAACTGCTGAATCTACTGTCGCAATTATCAGACCATTTTGTAAGGCTTGACAGATAAGCATTCTGTCAAATGGATCACGATGTAATAATGGTAATTTAGCCAGTTGAATCACACTATTTTCATCCAGAGCAAGACTGGCAATCTGATGAAGATCGCGCTGTTTGGGTAAATAAGTTTCCGGCTGCTCCGGCAGAGGTAGCTTACCCAACTGGTACTTAACAATTGCTTCCCAAATTGAAACTGAACTCAGATAGACATCATTGTCTGGATCACGAATCGCATCCCGAACATCTGTTGACAACTGAGTATCGCCACTAATGAACCATAAAAAGATGTGCGTATCCAGCAGAATCCTCATTTGCCCTCAAATGTACTGAGAATATCTTCTGGCAAAGGAGCATCGAAATCATCTGGAACGGTAAACTCACCTGAACACAAACCAAATGGTCGCAATTGCTTATTACTGGCGATAGGTCTAAGTTCAGCGATCGCTTTATCTGCTTGAACAATTACAATTGTTTCACCTGCCTCCACTTGACGCAAATACTTGGAAGGATTGCGCTGAATTTCATCAACTGTCACGCTTAACATAAAAAGCCTCAGTATAAGCTCAAGGGATAATAATCTACCTGATTCAATTGTAAATGATGAATAATTCCTAGTGTTCTAAATACTGTGATACTAAAAATTGCAGTTCTAACCAGAGGATGGGGTCTTTTTGTTTTAATGTGGAACAGCGATCGCGGATAATGCGTGTAGCGTTCATACAAATCGCATTGGCTATTCCCAGATCCTCAGCGACACTTCTAAAAGTTTCTTTGTAAGCACTTACTGAAGCCAACAGTTGATGAGGAGCGTAAATTACAAAATACTGTAGAAGCTTTTCGGGTTTACCCCAGTAGGAGTTGACAAGCTCGACATGACAGTATTTAAGTAAAGTATTGAGTTCAGGACAGCGATCGTTAACAACAGTAGTAAACTTCTGCACTAAAGCTTCTTCAGTCAACATTTCTAGAAATACTCCTTGAATATTTTGAGGGTGTAAGGGTGTAGGGGAACAACTTAAGACCATACCCAGTCAACAGTCAACAATCCCCACTTCATCCATAATGTTTCAAGCTGCTGATTAGACAAAGGTTTGGGAACGACAAAATTAGTGTTTTGGTCAATTGCTTTGGCTAGGTGACGATAATGTTGTGCTTGTTCACAATTAGGAGCATAAGCAATCACTGTCTGACTGTAAAATTCTGCTTGCTGGACTATATTATCTCTAGGTATGGAATAGATAATTTGAGTCCCCAATTGTTCTGCAAAAGCCTGAACTAAATCATCTTCTTGATCAAAATTGGGAGAGTTATAGATTAACCCTCCCAAACGCACACCACCTAGAAACGCATATTTTTGGATTCCTCGGCAGATATTATTGATGGTGTACAAAGACAAACTTTCACCAGAAGTGACGATGTAAATTTCCTGTGCTTTCTTCTCACGCATAGGCATGACAAAACCACTGCACACCACACTACTTAAACCATCATAAAAAGTATAATCAAGCTGTAATTTGGGATCGTAAGCACCTAGTTGTTCCAGTACGCCAATTGATGTGATGACGCTTTTACCAGTACATCCCACCCCAGGTTCAGGCCCTCCTGATTCGACACAGAAAGTTTTTCCCCAGCCTTCTTTACGAAAATCTTCTAGGTGCAAATCTTCTGATTCTTGGCGTAGTGTGTTGAGTACAATTTTCGGATGCAATCTCCCTAAAAGCAGTCTGGTAGAATCTGCTTTGGAGTCGCATCCTACAAGCATCACTTTACGACCCATTTCAGCTAGTGCCGCTACAGTGTTTTGAGTAATGCTAGACTTACCGATACACCCTTTACCGTAAATAGCAATCTTCCGCATAGATGTTCACCGATAGAAAGAATTTACCTCACGCAGAGACGCGGAGGCGCAGAGAGTAAGAAAACTCTGCGTACCTCTGCGCTTACCTTAGCGTTCCTCTGCGTTTCTACTCCCCATAATGAGGACTAACAACTTTACCTCTAAATACTCGGTAAAGATAGATGTTGTAGAACAGTAGAATCGGGACAAAAAAGCCGATGAAAGCAATCATGAAGGCTTGAGAAATCAAAGAAGAAGAAGCCTGATAGATGGTGAGTTGGAAAGGAATGATGTAGGGAAATACAACGAAAGCCAAGGCCAGAATAGTGATCAAGAAAAGTACAATTGTCCAGATAAAGGGCATGATTTCTTGACGGTGGTTGATACTATTCATCAGTAATCCGGCTGCAACGGTCGCTAAGACGGGAATAGCAGCAAATATCAAGACTTCTGGTTGATGAAATAGCCTTTCTTTGACTTGTTCGTAAAACATTGGTGTCGCAATTGTCAGGACTAATGCACCCAAGTATGTGGTGATGGCACTAAATTTGGCGGTGATATAGTGATATCGTTTGAGTTCACCTTCTGTTTTGGTAATCAAATAAGTTGAACCAATCAATACATAGCCTTGAACAACTGTTATCGCTACTAATATTGATGGTAAATTCAACCAATCCCAAGTCCCACCAATAAAGTTTCCGGCTGCATCAACTTTAATTCCCGCAATTACGCCGCCTAATACTAATCCTTGGGAGAAAGCAACTAACAAACTACCTCCACCAAAACCGATATTCCAAAAGGTTTTGTCTAGAGAATGTTCCCGAAATTCAAAGGCGACGGCGCGGAAGATAAACCCAATCACCATCATGGTAATCGGAATGTAGAGGGCATTAACGATAGTAGCGTAAGCCAGGGGGAATGCTCCATACAATAAACCCCCTGTACACACTAGCCAAGTTTCATTCGCATCCCAAACGGTGCTGAGGGTGTTGATAATGATCCCCCGTCGCCCTTCGTTAGCAGCAGTTAGGGTCAAAATGCCTACGCCTAAATCAAAGCCATCGGTAATTAAGTACAAGGTGAGGAACAGGGCAACAAGTCCAAACCAAAGTAGTGGTAGAGTGGTGCTTACGGATTCCATGAGAGTTGTATTTTTTGGGTATTAATTGTGTACGGTTTCGCTGATTTGTATGGTGTTGCTGTGTTGTAAACTTTGATGTGGTAAAGGAACACCTAAGTTTGGCCCTTGAAGAACTATCCGACGACCAAAGTATAAGGCGCAACCCAACAATAATAGATAGATACTGGTGTAACCCAGGAGTGAAATTAAGACGTTGCTGGCTGGGACATTAGAAACAGCATCGGCTGTGCGAATTTGTCCATACACAATCCAAGGTTGTCTACCAACTTCTCGTACCATCCAACCAGATTCGACGGCGACATAACCCAAGGGTGCAGCTAATATCCACGCTCGCATTAACCAAGTTTGGGTGGTGATATTTTCCACAGTCAGCTTACCGCGCAACCATTGAACGACGCTGACACCCATCAAACCCAGGAAAAAGAAGGCAATACCTACCATGATGCGGAAGGTATAGAATATCAAAGAAACTGCATGGGGTCGGTCTTCTGGCTTCCACTCATTTAAACCCAGTACAGGTTCAGAAAGTTTGGGCTTCATTTCCAAAACCATACCTAAACCATTAGGAACACTGAGTGACCAATTATTCTTGTTATCTTTGTCATTGGGTGCAACTAAAACATTCCAAGGTGCTGATTCACCTGCGGGTACAGTGTCCCATAAAGCCTCGATCGCAGCTAATTTACTGGGTTGGTTGTGGTATACTTCCTCACCACTAAAGTGACCGACTAGAATTTGTAGGGGTGTGACAAGAATAGCAAGTGCGATCGCAATCTTGAAAGACTTGCTAAAAAACTCCTCATAACGCTTGTTGAGGAGATACCAAGCACTAATCCCACCAATCACAAACAAAGCGGTTTCGAGAATCGCCAAGATCATGTGAAACCAACTATTCAAAGCTGCGGGGTTAAAGATGGCTTCTAGATAACTGTGAACCAGAAATTTACCATTCACCATTTCTCCGCCTGCTGGTGTTTGCATCCAAGAGTTAGCAACAATAATCCAAAAAGATGAGAGACTCGCACCAACCGCTACACATAAAGTTGCGAATAGGTGCATCAATGGTGGTATTTTATTCCAGCCATAAATCATAATCCCCAAAAAAGCAGCTTCCAGCATAAAGGCCATCGTACCTTCAAAGCCTAAAATACTGCCTAAAAAATCACCCACAGCTAGAGAAAATGGAGCCCAGTTTGCACCAAATTCAAATTCAATCGCCACACCAGAAGCCACACCTAAACCAAAATTGAGAATGTAGAGTTTTGACCAAAAACGTGCATGGTAATAAAAAGTAGGATTTTTGGTTTTTAGCCATAAAATCTCGACAACAAATAAATACCAAGACATCCCAATGGTGAGGATAGGCCAAAACATGTGAAAGATGCTGGTGACTGCAAATTGAAGACGCGACAGCATCACTGTATCTGAGAATAAATTCATCGTGTGTTCTCCAATCTTGAGTTCTGATTTATTTAGTTAAGTTCACTGTTCACACATCATGCTTATTTGTTGCTGCATCTTGATTTTGGGTGGTATTTTCTGTTACTTGTTCATCTGTGAGGATATGGGATTGTGTAAAAGTCTCTTTTCCTTGAATACCCATACCTTCATAGATTTGATAGCTATAACCTGCAATCCAAAACACTAAGAAGATAGGAATTGCTGTCCAGATAATTTCGAGGGTGATATTTCCATCAATCGGAGAACCATCAGTAATATCAGAATTATCGGCTCGATGCAAAACTAATGAATAAATCAAGACTCCAATAACTCCGAGAAAGATAAATGAGCCGATGCTAATTAAGAAACTAATTACATCATCAATGAGGCGTGATTCTGCTGTGGCTTGAGTAGGTAGCCAATAATATGCTATTCGTCCTATTCCCAGACTACCAACAGTTGATGTCAGTGCGATCGCACTCAAACTCAAGATATTTCTGATGTTCATAGCAGCATCTTGTTGCAAGCTACACAGATAAATTTGTACTGCAAATATTACATCCCTTCCCTTGTTGGGAAGGGGTTAGAGGTAAGACGTTAAGTCTCTTAATTTCAGACTTCTAAATCTTTTCCATAAACAACTTCCTGCTGCACCTGTTGAATTTTCGTTGCTAATTCCCGCCGGGAATTAGCTTTCAGTAGATATCGCAACACAAACCAGACAACATAAACAATTCCCACAAACTCAAAAGTTAAATTGATAAAGGGAATGTCATTGATTGTATACAGTAAAACCAAGAGTAATTTGACTGTAAACAATAAACCAATAGTTAAAGCAATACCAGCAACTATGCGTTTAACTTCATGATAAAACCTACCAAATAATTGAGGAATTTTTAGGATAAATCCCCAATATTCTCGGAGAATTTGCAACCATTCTGGTGATTTTTGTGGATTAGTTGGCAATGCTTGAGCCTCAATTGGTAAAATTTGAGTTTCTGTGATGACTTCACTAGAGGTA
Source organism: Nostoc sp. FACHB-190 (assembly GCF_014696905.1). Lineage (NCBI taxonomy): Bacteria > Bacillati > Cyanobacteriota > Cyanophyceae > Nostocales > Nostocaceae > Nostoc > Nostoc sp. FACHB-190. The sequence continues at coordinate 71,144 of NZ_JACJQW010000006.1, read as the reverse complement.
ATATCAACAGATTTCAATTGTTCTAGATTACTTTCCATAACTCTCCCATTTTCGTGAGTGAAATTTAAATCTAAATATTCGGTATCAGACAAGTCTGTGACACCATAACTTAGTTCATTAGATATTTCCATGATTGTTACTTCTTTAATTAAGATTTCATCAGTTGTTTGGATGTCCACAGTGATGTTATTTTGCTGCTCAAATACACGGGGTAAGTTTAATTCTGCGTCTTGTATTTGCTCATCACGAACATCAATAGCAGCAAGCTGCATTAAAGGAGAATAAATGGCATTGTACAAATCTCTTGCCATATTCACCGCACCCTCAAAGCCCATGTATGGCCCATTGTGATAACCGTGACCATTAACATAAGGCAAGTGCAGTTTCTTCACTAACACACCCACCCGTGGCCCAGTCAACACCACATCAGGACGAATCATTTCCAGAACTTCAAAGAACTCTAGTTCATTACCATCATCAATATAGATTGTGCCTTCTTGACCTCTGGCAATGACTTTTTCAAAGTCTTCTTGGTGTCCGAACTTGGAAGACATGGATACTACTTGCATTCCTAAGTCATCTTCCAATGCTTTTGTCCAGTGCCATAGTCTGGGGCCACCTGTCCAAATACAGACCTTTTTACCTGTGAGTCTTTCCTTGTACCAATCCATTTTCTCTTGGTATTTGGCGACTTCTTCCGCAATCACAGCCTCGGCTCTGTCTTCAATGCCGAAGAATGCGCCGATTTTGCGTAGTGCTTCTTGGCAATAGTCAAAACCCCAGGTGTCTACGTCAAGACGAGGAATGCCATATCTCTTTTTGAGTTCGTTGGCGATGTATCCGGCTGAACGCGCACAGTTGGTAACGTTGAGTTGCGCTCTGTGCATTCCCCGTAATGAGTCATAAGTACCGTTACCTGTAAAATGGGCGATGATTTGAATGCCCATTTTTTCCATGTACTTTTCTAGAACGAAGGTGTCACCTTGGATGTTGTAGTCGCCGATGACGTTGATGGTGTAGGGTGAGGTGATTTCTGGCTCTAGTGTGCCGACTTTTTCGTTAATCCAGGCGATGTTGAGGACGTGGTGTCCTTTGGATTGGCTCACACCTGCAAATCCGGGACATTCTACACAGAAGATATCGACATCACCGAGTTCTTGCTGGGCGCTTTTAACGACGGCGCGGATGTCATCACCAATTAAGGCGGTGGCGCAGGTGGTGTACACAATCATCCGTTTGATGTCGGGAAATTCTTTGAAGGCTTCTCGGATGGATTTGCCTAGTTGTTTTTCGCCACCAAAGACGATGTGAGATTCTTTCATGTCTGATGACCAGACATATTTGAGTTGGAAGTGGCCGTTGTCGCTGGGGTAGCGTTTGGTGTGCCAGGTGTCGTAGGCGCAACCGATGGGGCCGTGAATCATTTGGATGGTGTCTTTGAGTACGCCACCAATTACGAGTTTGGCTCCGCAGTAGCTACATCCGCGTTCTGAGAGTGAACCGGGGATGGTTTCGATGTTGGATAGGGGGAGAAATTGGGTTGTGTCTTCGCCTTTTTCTTTGATGTATACGTGTTTTTCTCTTTCTGGAATTGATTCGTCGCACTTTAATAGTTTTAGTGGCATTCCTTTATTCTCCTTTGCTGATTTGGAAATTGGTAAAATAGGTTCGATCGCACCAAATCTGATAACAAAATCGCTGTGCTTCACTGACTTATATCAGTGCAAGATGTCAGTAACTAAAATCCAAAATGGAGATAAACTTCAACCAGCAATCAACAAAAGATGAGAAAGATTGCCTGAATCATGGCTAAAAATTTAGCCACATTACAAAAATAATTTAAAACTAGATATTCAATGTTAATTACAGATTGTTTCTAAACCAAAATATTTAGACTTTCACAATCCTTACTATTGATATTCAAAATGATTTAGAAGGAAAAACAAGAAATAATTCTTTATGCTTCAACTAATTAAATATTAGTATTTCTGATTCCGCGCAATAGTAACTAGAGTAACAGATGACAAAAATAAATTTATAAATATTTTCCTTCGATTAAACAAACAATTTTTCTCATGTTTCTACTAAAGTAACATGAGAAATAAGACGATTGATAAATTTTCAAATTTTCATCTAAAGGCTAACTAAATCTATCGATTTATTATTTGTGGCTGGCTTTTTTCTAATTCTGCGGCTTGTTTATTATTCTCTCGAACAAGCATTGTAGGTACTTCCAATTTACCTCCATTGATGGATTCTGTTTTAACAATGACAATATTGTTAGAGTTAATTACTGCACAAGCTTCTATTCCTTCGTCTAAACATAATTCATCTGCGGACGCATTAGTAATTGCTAATATTAACTGTAATGTATTAGATACTTTTAAAATTACTTCAGTATTTAATTCTGTCCGAACTACTTTTGTAATTACTCCTTTAACAATAGTACTAGGACTAAATTCCAGATTTTTTCCAAAGGAGTTACGAGTATATTTTCCAGGTTGCTTTCTGTTTGATTTTGATTGCTTTAAGTTGGGGTAATAATTGTTCAACCCTCTAACTAATTCTCGTAAGATTTCTGTTTTGGTACGTTGAGATTTTCTACATAATTCCTCTAACAGTTCTAGTTCTTCCTGAGAAGCTTGAAATGTGATCCAACCTTGGTCTTTTCTTGGCATATATTGTTTCCGAGGGTTTTTTGATTTTGAATAGTACTTAAAAATAAGAAAGGATAGATTAACCGGAGATAACTTTGTACATCAGACGAATAGAAAACACTACATAACACTCAACTAACACCATGATTAACTTTGTCATTTGAGAGCTTACGCAGTAATACGAAAAATCAAGGGTTTGTAAGATAGCAAAAATCTTGACACCCCTAAACCCTGAAAGTCAGTCTCAACATACAATCTCTGTGGATAAGACTTGATAGGATAGAGAACTTGCATTGTAGAAATGAGTATTTGCGATCGCAGCATATTTCTCTAGCAATTATTTTAGCATAATGTTAATTTAACTTGCTAAAACAAGAATTTTGGTAAGCATTTTTACAAAATCTCCAATTTTTTGCAGAAAAATCTAAATAGCAAGTAAATTAGCAAAATGTATGCTATGCTTGCATTAAAGGATAAAAAAGCAGCAACAAGTCTTTCATCAAAACTACAAGACTTGGCTATTTTTCCTAGAGGTGCTACTTAGTTAGTTCTCGCAGTCTTCGTAAACTCCGTACCTTATTCGTGCTGCAATCAAGAAGTTACAAGGCTGTTTTAAATGGTGAGTTTATTTCTTCTGTGCTGTATTAAACTCAAATAAATTCACTCAACATCAAAGTAATTACAACTAGGCCAAGTACATTGGTTGGCCTGTAATAGTGTTTTGCTGATAGGGGGGATATGAGGTAAATCATCCGACTCCTTTCTTTTTGTAGAGTTATTGTGCTTGCTCCTTTTACTCTCTATTCCCCTATCTTTCTTCTTCTAAACCAGCAGACTCCAGCACTATAAAAGTTTGTGGATAAACAGACTGTTATATGTCTTGTCACTTTGAGTCTGCTAATTATAAATTCAATTTTTCTTGTTGTAATTTAGCCAGGACTTACGCACAAAGATTATCTATGAAGATTGGGTGTAAGAGTTTTAGATACATACACCCTTATACCCTGTACCCCTATACCCTCACTAAAACCCTTGATTTTTCGTTTTTATGCGTAAGTTCTATTAACATTACTACCTCTTCACTCATATCATCTGACAAGAAAAAAGCAATGAAACAGACACAAGAACAAATCAATCAATTACTCAACGAAATCGCCTGCGAATATAACGTCAAAAAATTGCAGAGCAGAAAAACTAAACCTTGTAAAAAACCACCCAAACCAGGCGCAGCCCAAGGTAATTGTCCTTTTGAGGGGGCGATGGTTGCACTTGGGCCAATTACTGATGTGGCTCATTTAGTACACGGGCCTGTTAGTTGTACTCGCAATCCTTGGGGTAGTCGTGGTAGTTTATCTTCTGGTTCTCAGCTATATCAAATGGGATTTTCTACTGATTTAGGCGAGAATAATATTATTTTTGGGGGTGAAAAAAAACTTGATAAAGCAATTCAAGAAATTGCTCACCGCTACAATCCTGCTGCTATTTTTGTCTATGCTACTTGTGTAACTGCTTTGATTGGTGATGATATAGAAAATATTTGTAAGCAAGCAGCACACCAAGTCGGGATTCCAGTTATTCATATAGATGCACCTGGATTTTTGGGAAGTAAGAATTTAGGTAATCGCATTGGTGGGGAAGCTTTATTTGAATATGTAGTAGGTACTGCGGAACCGGAATTTACTACACCATTCGATATTAATATTATTGGTGACTATAATGTTGCTGGTGAAATTTGGAATATTTTACCGCTTCTCAAAAAACTAGGTATTCGGGTTTTGAGCAAAATTACAGGTGATGCTCATTATCAAGAAATTTGCTATGCTCACCGTGCCAAATTAAATGTAGTAATCTGCTCGAATGTATCACTAAAAATGGCACAAAAAATGCAAGAGCGTTATGGCATACCTTATATTGAAGAATCTTTTTATGGTGTAGAAAATATTAATCACTGCTTGCGAAATATTGCCGCAGCATTAGGTGATCAATACCTACAAGAACGAACTGAATGGTTAATTACGGAGGAAACAGAAGCGTTAAATATTGCCTTAAGTTTTTATCGTTCTCAACTGCAAGGTAAACGCATTGTTCTTTATAGTGGTGGCGTAAAGAGTTGGTCAATTATTCTAGCAGCAAAAGACTTGGGAATGGAAGTTGTTGCTGCTAGTGATAGAAAGAATACCCAAGATGAAAAAGTTAAAATTAAGCAATTACTTGGTCAAAATGGGATGGTTTTAGCCAAGGGTGGCCCCAAGGCTTTATTACAGGTAATAGAAGATACAAAAGCCGATATTTTAGTTGCTGGAGCCAGTAATCAATATACAGCACTGAAAGCACGAATACCTTTTTTAGATGTTAACCATGAACGCCATCATGCCTATTCTGGCTATATGGGAATGCTAACGATGGCAAAAGAATTTTATGAAGCTTTGTATAGTCCTGTATGGGAGCAAATTAGACAGCCTGCTCCTTGGGATTAGCAAAAGGTGGGAGGGTGGGAGGATGAAAATTGATGAACTTACAAACAACAATTAATTTTTGACGGAGCAAATCAATGAAAGTAGCTTTTACCACTAGCGATGGTACTCATATTAACACTCATTTTGGTGTTGCGAAAGAAATTGATGTCTATGAAGTAACCAAAGATGGATTTGAATTTGTTGAAACTTTAGTCTTTGAAGGTGACTTAGAAGAAGCTGCCCATGAGGATAAAATTACTCCTAAAATGGAAGCAATTGCTGACTGCAAGATTTTGTATGTTAAGGCTATTGGTAAGCCAGCAGGAAACAAGTTAATTAAGCAGGGTATGACTATTGTCAGAGCGCAAGAATATGATACAGTGCCTGATATTTTGCATGTATTGGTTAAAAGTCTGAATGGTGATGCACCACCTATGTTGCGTAAAGCTTTATTACAATAAAATCATGAATTAGCATATTCCTGTAATGAAGAGTAGTTTAATTTATTGTTGATATTTTCTCCTGCTACACTGTATGGTTAGCAGGAGATTTTAATAATGACACGTTTGGTTTTTTCTTCTTCCAACTCGACTTATTTTGATAGAGTTTTTTCGCGTTAAAAACCCGCCCAATTTTCTGCCTGTTCTCTAGATGAAACATGGGCATAGGCAACTACTTCGGGAATTTTAGCAATTTTGTCCTGACTGTTCACAAGCACCAATACTCACCTAAGTGCTAGAACCATTTTACCAGTGTTCTTTTTTCCAAAAGAGTAAGTAATTACGTGCTAAAAGTCTAGCAAATCAAAAATTTTGTGTGTATGCAACATAACGTGTAGAGGGATAGGGGTAAAGTAATTGCGATCGCCTGCAACAATACTGAGCCAGCATTGCTTTTCCATAGAACTAATTCTGCAAATACTTGACCAATAATCGCCTACCCTAGTCCAGAATACCAGTGTTAAGAGAACACTGATCGCTATTTTCTCAATAAAAACCTTTTACCAATTGATAGCAAACCAACTGGTAGTTTTTATGCTCATGAGGAAAATTAGATTCAAAACTAACCTCAGCCTTTCATAATATATTCCTCAGAATTTATTTTAATCCCCTTAAGGGGATTAAAATTTAGAACAATTGAGTAAACAGAACTAGTAAATTAAGTACTCAGACCTACAAATAATTTTTAGTCCCCTTGCGGGGAAGTATTGAAACTAACAATTTAAATGCTCACAATACACGAGAGCGCGAGTTTCAATTCCCTTACGAGAAAGTTTTTTGTATATGGCCATTATACTACCATATATTTCTATTTTTGTTTTTCCCTGGTGTTCAGCTAAATATTTTTATTAATTTTGTATCAAAAATAACAATTTGTAATAACACAAGAAAAGTTTTATCACCTATAATTTATCCATACTGACACTTGTATGCTTCTAATTTGCTTCCTAATCTTCCTCATAGCTTAGTTTAAAGCTAAAAACTTTTATTTTTATAAAAAGATTTAGCTATCAGCTAGAGATTTGATTTTATAGCAGTTATTGGATCTGGTGTCATATTTCAGTAGATAACTCTTCTGGAGAATACTATGAGTCGTACAAATGTGTTGATGATAACAAGTAAAGGGATAGATCCACCAGTTTCTACCTAAGCAATAATTTACAAGGCTCAGAGTACATGGGATGTGCGAACTAATAATTTATAAGGCTCAGAGATACGCGGGATTTGCGAATTTAATTTTTGAGGAAGAAAGTGATGACATCTAATCAAATAAGTACATTAAGAGTAATAAATTACTCTGACTTTCAGTCGGGTTTACTGAATTATAATAAGCAGTTACAACCGAAGACTGAAAAACAACGCAACTTCAGGACAATACCGAATATACCGCTTTTAAGCGAATTTCAATTGCAATCATATATCCTCGCTACAACATATCAGCACAACAGAGTATCAAAAGAGAAGGCTAGTACTGTGAGTAAAATTTTTGATGGAATAAAATCAATGCTGCCAGTACTTTCATTGATTCGGTTGTTAGAATTCTTGTTTCATCAGTAAATGAGACTGCGAAGAGTTTCATAAAAACTTTATTGAAGAAACTGGAAGTACACCTAAAACAGCACTTTAATGTGTACCACAGTTCGGTGTAACTCAATTTTCCAATGACTAATAGCAATTTAAGTGCGCTAGTCTAATTGGAAAATTTCTAACTGTAAAAAAGGACACCTCTAACTGGTGTCCTTTATTTTCAAGGGTCATCATGAACAATTCTCACATACGAACAATTACTGCGATCGCCTGGTGTCTTGCTTGGGGCGAAAAGCACAATCTCAATCAGGATGAACTCAGTACTTTGCGTCAAATGCGACAGGCAATTAAAGATGGGCAGGACGTACCGGAGAGTATCAAATCTGTTGTTAAACAAGCACAGCGACTCTACGATATTCCTCACAACTACGAACCCGAAACACTGGAAGACTTAAAGAAAGATTATCCAGACCTTTGGGATGAAAATAGACGCATTGGGTTGGTATATGGGGGAGCTACCAAAATCAAACAATACGTATTTGAAGCTGCTAAAATCAACGATATTCGCGGTGCATCGGCACTACTTGACCGCATTAATCTTGATGATATTCCTGGTTTTTTTGGAGAGGGTGGGCGATCGCACCGAATAGGTAAATGGCTGGATGAAAATGGATTTTCTGACTTAAGACAAGCCTTAATTCCCGAATTGATTATCTATTCTACAGGTGGTAGCGTGCTTGCTTTCTGTCCTGCTGCATTGACTGACGAACTCGCCAATGCAATAGAAAAACGCTACACTCACGAAACTCTAACCGCTAATTCCTGTGCTGTTGGTGATACTTTCAGGCTTTTAGAATTCCGCTTTGGGTTACTGCAAGACCCAATTGAAAGTACACTATGGCTTAAAGAGTACAAACAAAAACAAGAAAGTAATCTTATTATTCAAGCTTATTTTAACCAATCAAATGAATCGGACTTAAACAAAAAATTTTGGCTACGCAAGAATTTTAACGAACTTGTGGGAAAACTTGCTAACCAATTTACCCACCGCCGTAACGGAAACGCATCAGCAACAGCACGTCCTACTCGTTCTTTTCCGCCGATGTTTGAAACTCATCCCTACTTGCAACGAGATGGAACTGACAATAGAGCAGCTGTAGCAAAAACAGATTTACCGGGAACGCCTAGTTTTTCCGATGCTTTAGCACGAAAAGTTATTGTTGGACAGCGTAGCAAACGCGATCGCCAGCAACGACGACGATGGTACAAAAACTTTAGATTCCGCAGACAGTCAGGAAAAGAAGAACTATGGAGTCCTGGTTATTTTCCTAGTTGGGTGACAAGATTTCACAAATTTTTAGAACAATCAGGAAGCGATCGCCAATATTATCAAGTAACACAAGGTAAGCGAGTAACAGAGGCTTTTTCTTTACGTGAAATAGGTAATGTCAGTAAACTTCGTGGTTTTGTTGGCTATATCTATGCGGATGGTAATAATATGGGTGGCTACCTCCGCCAGCACATCCGCACACCAGAAAAATACCGCGAGTTTAGCAAACAGGTTTTAGATGCAACGCAGAATGCTGTTTATATTGCGCTAGAAAAACATCTTATACCGCGCCGACTTAATAATCTTATTGACCCAGATAACGCCCACCGTAATGGTGATTGGATTTATCCTTTTGAAATTATTACGATTGGTGGCGATGATGTACTGTTAATTGTCCCTGCGGATAAAGCTTTAGATGTTGCTAAAACTATTGGTGAAGAATTTGAACGAGAAATATTAAAAGGTAGCATTCTATTTTGGCAAATATATTTTTTACATTGGTTGCTAGAATCTGAATTACACAGTTTAATCAGGTATTTCTTTTTCAGGGAAGGATACTCCCTATTGAAATTATCAGCTTTTAGGCTTAACAAACCTTATGAACCCGAAATAGTCCACCGCTATCAAGGAAAAGAACCATCAGTTTATAAATCCCAGTGTGAATTAAGTATGTCGGCAGGTGTTTTAATAACTGCTGAAAATACACCTATTTACTACGCACAAGAACTCACAGAGCAACTTCTAAAATCGTCGAAGAAACTTGCTAAAGAACTCAAACGCCATAACTATTATGGTGGAACGGTTGACTTTTTAGTATTAAAAGCCGTAACAATGATTGCTTCAGATGTCAAAGAGTTCCGTGAACAAGGATTAACAAAAGGTAATCTTAAACTATACGCTTCACCTTATACCCTTCATGAATTAGGAGGGTTATTACAAACTGTGGAAGCACTTAAAAAAGCCAAATTTCCTAAATCACAACTATATCAAATTCGCAGTTTGTTAGAGAGAGGTAAACATACTGCTATCCTCAACTATCGTTACTTCCGAGTCAGACTACAACAAGGACAATTTGAACTGCAAAACCAATTTGAAGAGTCTTGGTGTAAAGCTTTAACCAATGATGGTAATTTAGCACCTTGGATGAGTGATAGAAGATGTATCATCAGAAATTTGATGTTGTTACTCTTTGTAGAAGCCAGTCCTCAAACAGAATTTTGGCTACATTATCAAACTTTACGCTTTTTAAACAAGCCAACTTATGAAACTCTTTGGCGTGACTTGGTAGATTTATACCCATTTCTAGTAGAAGATGAGCCAACACCAGCGAACCAAGGAGAACAACAAGAACAAGGAGTCAAGCAATGATTGACCTGAGTACACTTTCCCAAACAGCGTCTGAAAACTGGGAAATAAATGCAATTATTGATACGGCTTTGTGTGTTGGTGCTGGCGGTTCATCTGGTTCACTGGCAGATAAACCCATTGTCCGCAACGCCCAAGGACAACTTTTAATTCCCGGTTCTCAAATTAAAGGTAGGCTGCGCCACGAATGTGAAAAACTTGCAAGGGCTTTGGGTTGGCAGATTTTTTATGCACCTGTAGCCACAGAACTTTGCCCAAAAAAAGACCAAGTGTGTAGTCAATTTCAAGAAATTTATCAAGTTAGCGGCTACAAAGGCTACCACTGCGTTGTATCGCAAATCTTTGGCGACCCAATCTTACCATCCCGTGTCATTGTGGATGATTTTATCTGTACAACACCAGTTGAGGAACTAGCAGAAGTTTTTCGTCCTGGTGTGACTATCAACCGTCGTCGTCGCACGGCTGAAGAAAACAAACTCTATTTATTAGAAACGTCCCCTGCAAATGCCCAGTTAGAGTTTAAAGGTAAGATTTACCTACAGCCCCGCTTTGATTCTGGCAGTCCAGACTTAGCAAAGCCTTTGATTTTTGCTGCTTTACGACGCATCTATGCTTTGGGAGGCAGTAAATCAACAGGTTTGGGATGGTTGCATTGGCAGAATTTACCGACGTTATCTGATGATGACCCAATATGGTCAAATTTGGATGCTAAGGAGTATCTAGCAAATCGTCAAGTTTCTGTTGGTGGTACTGTATGAAGCGAATTGAACTGACCATCAAAGCATTGTCACCCTTGGCAATTGGTAAACAAAAACCCGGCGGTTCTATCAATGAAGTGGAACGATATATTCCAGGTTCAGTGTTGCGTGGTGCGATCGCTAAACATATCCTACAACGTGCTGGTAGGGAACTGGAAAATCTGGCAACTAACGGCGGTGACTTTGCAGATTTATTTTTAGCAGAAAATCCAGCTATTTTCCAAAATGCCTACCCCGCAGTTGCTAAAGTGGAGAGCAAGCATCAAGTAGTAGATAACACTATCAAAGTTTTACCTACAACTGCTGTTAGTTCCAAAGCCAATCCTGGTTTTTTACCCAAAGGACATGGTGTATTTGATACATTAATTGACTCGTTTTGCGCCGAACAATTCCAGCATCCTTATGACCCCAGTAGTTTGAAAGCATTAGAACATGGGGTAGACCCGCGAGTTGAAACCTACAATTCTTTATATAGCAAACATAATGGGCAATACTGCACTCATGCTGCTACAAGTCGTTTGTTAACGCGGGTGGGCATTAATCGTTATCGTGCTACATCTAGTGATGATATTTTATACAGTATAGAAGTTCTCAATGAAGCATTTATCGCTACAAATGAAGGTAAACATAAGCAATGGGATAACTACGTTTATCGCGGTTATATTAACGTTCCTAATGACTCTTTAGCTGAAAAACTCAAGTATTTTATCAACAATAACTCTGAAGTTTTTCGAGTCGGTGGTTCAGTATCGCGTGGGTTAGGTAAAGTAAAAATTAATGCTGAAGAAAATCAAATTGCTGATGATATTTCTAGTCGCATCGATCTATTTAATCAAGTATTGCACGAACGCTGGAAAACTTGGTCTGAAGCATTTGGCGATCGCACACCTAACCCAACTAGTAAACGCACTTTCTTTACACTTAACTTGCATTCTGATGCAATTTTAACTGAAGATTGGCAGCGTACTACAGTAATTTCGCCAGAAATGCTTAAGAATTTTGCAGATGTGGAAGATCCTAGCTTACAACTCCACACAGCTTACAGTAGTTATAGTTACACTTCTGGTTGGAATAGTGCTTGGGGTTTGATGAAAGATGTTGAACTTGTCACGAATAAAGGGTCAGTTTATTTATTTAGCACTGAAAATCGACAGTTGTGGAAGGATGCAATCTCTAGTTTAGAGTTGCGGGGTGTAGGCGATCGCACCTGTGAAGGATTTGGACAAGTGGAAGTTTGCAACGAGTTTCATCAAATATTTCGGGAGAATGCAGTATGACAGTTTTGACTGAACAGCAACAAAAATTTGAGCAGCAAAGAGAAATCCAACAAAAAGAATTCAAAATCCAAAAAGAAATCCGTCAAATTGAAGATGATTTAGTTATAGCTATTGAGAAAATTTTAAAAGATAAAAATTCCTGTGAAAACTTAGAAGAAGCTCAATATCGCAACTTAATGCACGTTGCAGATACAACAGAAAGTATTGAAGTCATCAAGAATTTTTTGCGCTATCAGTTAGGTCGTGATAAAAAGTGGGGCGTAGGAGAAAATTCAATTGCTCAAAGAATTATTAATGATATTGATGGCTTACTTCATAATCAAGCCGAAAAAATTGTCGAAAAAGTCAACTATATAGAAAGATTTAAATCTCTTCGGTTAGACTTAACCCGCCGTTATCTTGGTTACGGTTCTCGCCGTCTTAAGTATATTAAGTCCAATAACAGTAATAAATCTTAAAGTTAATCTTAGGTAAAAATATGTTTGAAATCTTTAAAAATCGTCTAGAAATTATCGGTACTCTTGAAACTGTCACAGCTTTGAGAATCAGTGCTGGACGTTCCACAGAACCAATTGGCTCAGATTTACCAGTGATTAAAGATGCTTTTGATAGACCATTAATCCCTGGTTCGAGTTTAAAAGGTGCATTACGTTCACGCCTGGAAAGCTTTCTACGCGCAATTCATCATGATTTTGCTGCTAACCCAGCCCAGGAAACAGAATGGTCAATTCCTCCCGATGAAATGACTAATGTTAAAGAGCGTATCAAAAATTTAACGCCACAAGAAAAAGAAGCTCAATTACACGAATATATTATCAACAACACTGATTTAGTCTCTTCATTATTTGGTTCACCTTGGCTGGCTAGTAAATTTCAAATTCGTGATTTAACAGTCAGCCAACCTGAAGAAAATTGGTTTGGTCAGTATCAAGAACGTGATGGTGTTGCGATTGATAGAGATACAGAAACTGCTGGTGATGGCAAACTTTATGACTTTCAAGTTGTACCAGCCGGGACTCCTTTTATATTTCATGCAGTAATTGAAAATGCCGAAGAATGGGAATTGGGAATGTTAATGATTGGCTTGCACCAATTTCAAACAGAACAAATTCCCCTTGGTGGCGGACGTTCTCGCGGCTTAGGAGTTGTCAAGCTGATAATTGAAGAAATGAAATGGGTTGATGTTCGAGATGAGAATTATAAACGAGATAAAACTTACAAACCACAAACAGACCCAAAGAAAGTACAAGATTATCTCAAATCTTTGATTAATAATAGTTCTAATCCTACTTCTCATGATATTGATACTCAATCTTTAAAACAAGCTTGGGCTGACGCTTTTATTAATCATCTTTCTAGCGAACTTCAAAAACGCACCAACACTACAGCAACTTCTTCTCAATAGAATTATGCACAAGCAATTTGTTAACCACTGCACAATTGACCTGACAATTATTCCAGATGGCCCTATTTTGATTAAATCTGGTCGGGAAGGTGCAGACCCCACTAAACCCCAGATGGAATTTGTCGAAACTTTTCACAATGGTAAATCCATAATTTATTTACCTGGTAGTTCCCTTAAAGGTGCAATTCGCGCCCATGCTGAACGTATTGTGAGAACGGTAGGTCATCCTGAATATGAAAAACCATCTAATACAAAACTGGTTTGGGCGAACAATCCTTTGGATACTGATAAATATGATTATTTATATGAAAATCCTCAAGCTGAACAAGGAGTAAAAAAGAAATTATCTGCACCGAGAATCTACAAAGAATCATCCTTCACAGATCAGATATTTGGTAATATTGCGATCGCCAGCCGTTTCCGCATTGAAGATGCCTATCCTGATACTTCAGTACCACTCAAAATTGAAGAGCGTAACGGTGTCGCCATTGATAGAGTATTTGGTTCAGTAGCACACGGGCCTTTTGATTATCAAGTCTGCACTGCTGGCGCTTTTAAGACCAAAATTCACTTAAAAAACTTTTCCCTCGCCCAGTTGGGATTAATTGCATTGGTGTTGCGTGACTTAAATGCAGGCTGGTTTGGTATTGGATTTGCCAAATCGCGGGGTTTGGGTATAGTGCGTATAGAGTACAACAGTGCTGTTGTCCAGTATCCTGGCTGCATATTAGATGATAAAAACCAAATTTACTCCTTTGGTAGTTCAACACCTTGGGATAAAATTTACCTTTTAGGGGCTGGAAAGTTTCTACAAGGTGATAACGCTAATCCCTATAATTTCCCAACTAACGACACAGAAAAACAAGAAGTAAAAAATGTGGCGTTAACAGCAATGGATTTTAAATTCGGTGTAGAACTGCGTTGGGATAGTGAGAATGGTGTCTCTGATTTATTTACTAAAGCTGTTGGGGCTTGGAGTCACTTGCTGCAAAATGGGGGTGCGGTATGTGCTTCGTAGGGGTAAATCAGCAACCGCTATCGGCGGAAGAATTAGTTAAATTACTGCAAAAATTCTCTACTCCACCGAGTTATTACTTTTTGCGCTGGGCGCATCGGGTAGGAGGATTTTGGCGACTAGGTACGGAAGATGCTGAATATACTAGTTTAGAAGCAGATGTGCGCGATTTGCTACGCAACGCCTCCGGCGATCGCCTGCAACAAAATCTTAACGAAACTTTCCCCAGTCCACAAGGACAGCTATTTAATTCCATATTAGAAATACGCTGGCAGCAAAAACAAGGAAAATATGAGGTTTTAATTCTCAGTTCCCAAGACAAAGCAGAGATTTTGCAGCCTCAAGATGAGGAGAATAATTTTCGCCTCATTAAAGCAGGTCATTGGGAAATTATAGAGCAGAATGTATTATTGCATTCACCTACAGAAACCCGCTTTCCTAAAGATTTGAACTCTGAAGATATCAAAAATATTGCTCAACGTTACTTTAGAGATAAACGCACTGCTACTGTCCATTTTGTTGCATTGACTATTAAAAAATAACATGGCTAGAAATTCTTCCCGTTCTCAAAATTTTGGTGGTTCAAATCAAGAACGTGGCCCCAGACCATACGATTTTGTTTATTTTCCTACAACACCACCAACTCAAAATCAACCGCCTGGACACCATAAATATTTACCAAACCATTTACACGGCACTTTATTTCTGACTTTAACAGTCCAGACAACACTGCATATATCAACAGGTGTAGTGCTGTTGGGCGAGGATATTAATCAAGCAGACATTCCTTTAATCAAAACAATGGTTCAAGGTAATGACAACGAACTATTAATTCAAGGTAGTTCGTTAAAAGGTTGTATTCGTTCAGTTTATGAGGCTATTACTAATAGCCGTGTCGGAGTTAAGCCCAAACAGCCCAATGAATACCCAGAAGAACGTCTACCAGCCAAGGAAAAAAATCAACTTTGTCCTGCTAGTATAGTTTTTGGTGCATCTGGTGAAAAATGGGGATGGCAAGGGTTAATCACCATTCAAGATGCTCATTGTGAAATAACAGGTTCTGAAGTTGGTTTTATGCCTAATCTTTGGCGACCTAGACCTGATGAAAATCAGGCATATTATAATAATGATGGTAAAACTGTTGGTTGGAAATTTTATTATAATATGAAAAATTCCATCGACAAAGGTTTAGATAACGGGATTCCTGTACAAGTAGCATTTAGAAATGATGAATTTAGTACTCAATTAAATTTTAAAAATCTCAAACCAGAAGAATTAGGAGCTTTACTGATTGCTTTAGGGCAAGATAAAAATTATCCCCTAGTCTTAAAGGTTGGTGCTGGTAAACCCATAGGAATGGGAAGTATGACAGTAGCCATCACTGAAGCAGAAATAGTACAAAATCAAGCTGATTTATATAATCGCTATACGTCTTTAAGTTTACCATCTAGTCAACTCTTAACCGATGAATCTTTGCAAGCTTTCATACAAAGTAAAATCCAACAAGCACACGAAGCGTTAATTGCTCAAACTCAATTACAAAAATTATCAGAAATCCTCAATTCTTCTACAAATCGCATACCTTATGAAAGTTATTAATTAAATAATATGACTAATATACTTGATGAACATTTACAAATAGCTCATAAAATTGCTAAGTTTTTGAATAATGAGCAAAAACGCATTGAACCTGGTAAAGAAGGTATTAGCACTGAGTTAAGTAAATTGATTACTTATCTTGACGCAAAAATTAAGCAAAATTCGTATCTTGATAAAAAATTAAGAAAACCATCAAGGTTTTTTACGTATATTGAACAATTAGTTGAACACGGAAAAACAATTGGGCATAGTAAAAAAACAACCAATTACTATGAAAGTATTAATGAAGTTTGTAATCAATACCTCAGAATTTATGAAAAAAAGCCTTTAGTAATTATCCAAATCTTAGGCTGGTCGCAACGCTTAATGCGGTATTACAAAACAGTAGATGATAATGATAATCTTGATATTTTACCAACTATACAACCAGAATCGAGAAAAACTCTTAAAGCTGTAGAGACTCCCAAAATAACAAAACCTCAGAAAACAGAAGACATAAAAACATTAGAAAGTCCTCAGTTACTCAAACCTGCTAAACCTATACCACCCCAATTAATAGAACCGAAGAAATCAGAAGATTCCAAAAATTTACAACGTCCTAGAACACCAGATTCTCCCAAGCCAATAAAAAATTCTCAACCCGAAGCACCGAAACCTGTAGAACCTCCAAAACCGTGGGAACGGTTTCCTAAAAAACCATCTAAATAAGTTGATATATCTCGATATAAATTTCAATTTAATAATAAGGAAGGCTTATTTATTATTGCTTTTCGCCATAAGCAACATAAGCAGAATCAGCAACAATTCCCATTAAGCTTATAGGTGCATTTACTGGAACATAATAATAATCAACTCGTGCCGCTAAATTATCAATTTCTCTAAACCTTCCTTTCACATAAATTACTAGAACGGTGGTTTTTTCCATCAAAGGCAAAATAGAATCAATTTGGGTTTTTACCTTTTCTTCCCGCTTATTTTCAGCTTCTTTATCTGATAATCCAACAAAATCTTGTCCTTCAAGTAGTTTAGAATTAATCAAATCTAAAACTAAAATATCTCCTAGTGGTTTTTTGGGCTTCCGCTTTTGATTCCAAAACCTAACTTTAGCAAAACCTCTGGCGCGTAATAGCTTACAATCATCGGGTTCTGTTGTATCATCGCTGGGTAAATAATAATCAACAACTGTTGAACCGATTACTCTTTCGCGCTGCAAAGAACGCTTGACACTCTCAATCTCAGCCTGGACTAAATCTGTAATTTTATTTTCTACTTCTCGGTTAATTAATTGACTGGCTAATTTTTTCGCATCATCTAAATTTTTACCTATAGCAAAGGCTAAAAAAGTACCTAAAAAGCCAAATACGACTAAGGTAAATTGCATTGCTGCAACAAATCTGTTAAAGCTTTCACCTAGTTGACCATTGGTAGCCTTGAGAAATTCTAACTGGCTTTTAAGTAGTTCAATATCATTGAGGTTTTTCGCAGGGGTTAATACTGGTGAAGGTGTGGCTGTTGGTGTTGGAGTTTGGGCAATAACCAAATCCCAAAGGTGGGATAAATCAATTGTAGGTAGCCAATCCATAGGTAGTTTGTGTATAGCGATTATTTCTTCATTTAATCATGCGCGATCGCACACATTATTATATTCCCACTTTAACTTAAGCGATCGCACTCCCTTAACAACATTGGAACTACATTAAACAACTACTCCGTATCCTGTGTACGGACGTTTATATGGTGGCTGCAAACCTAAAACAATATCTTCTTTTTGTACTCCCATCTCTAATAGTTCTTGTGCTAAATCCACATCTGTCATATTCTGCTGAATCCAGATTTTATCATTTTTAATATCAAAATGAATAACAGTGTGATACACACGACTTAAACCATTCCACCCTATACGCATCAATTGATAGTGGTCGTGCATTGTATCAAATATTAATTCGTTTTCAATCTCTTCACGTTGAGGTTTATACTTACTGTGTTTTGCTAATATTTCTTGGATAGATTGGCGGTATTGCTCTAGTTTGTCCATCTCACAATCACTTCCATAATTGGATCGTATATTATTAGTTTTAGTTGATGTCGCCGCACGGCAATTTTAGCAAGTTTAGTCTGAAAAAAGGTTTCATAAGCATCAACTGGAACTGCTAAATATAACTGACGTTCTGGTTCGTTTTCTTCCAGTGCAATTTGATTCGCATTATTACCCAATCCAGTAATTGATGATATTTTCATCCCCGTGAGGGGTAATTAATTGAAAACAAGATGAAATCAACAGAACAGAAGAAGCAGAGGTTTTTGTTTCCATCCCCGTGAGGGGTAATTAATTGAAAACCTGAAGATTTATTGTCCCTTGCGTGAGCAGCAAGCTGAGTTTCCATCCCCGTGAGGGGTAATTAATTGAAAACAGATCAAAGATCCAAAGCAAAAAGATGCTGCGGAAATGTTTCCATCCCCGTGAGGGGTAATTAATTGAAAACTGGTTTTTGAGTTAGTGATAGCATTACTGAATGAAAAGTTTCCATCCCCGTGAGGGGTAATTAATTGAAAACTGCAAAGGCGAAACAATACCTTGCAAGTTAAGGCAAATTTGTTTCCATCCCCGTGAGGGGTAATTAATTGAAAACAGCAAAATATCATGAATAGAATCAGGAGCGGCTTTGGTTGTTTCCATCCCCGTGAGGGGTAATTAATTGAAAACTTTTTCAAAAAAAATTAAAACCATCGTAAAATAGGCAGTTTCCATCCCCGTGAGGGGTAATTAATTGAAAACAATTTTTTTCCGCCACTCTCCCAGAGTTGACAGAAGTTTCCATCCCCGTGAGGGGTAATTAATTGAAAACGACGCGATAATTCTATCTCAGCTTGCTAAATGCAAGGTTTCCATCCCCGTGAGGGGTAATTAATTGAAAACGAAGAAAGGGCAGTTTATTGGGAAAATGAACATTCTGTTTCCATCCCCGTGAGGGGTAATTAATTGAAAACCCTACCCTTTTGGAACACTTGCTACAACTGGGTTTGAAAGTGCCATTTTCGCGGGGGGTCTGATTTTACTGTCAATAAGCATACTTTATTGACAATCAGACACCATTACAGACACCTCAAAGCCTTACTGAGTAAGTGATTCGCGGGGGTCAACGGAAGAATCAGGGTTTCAAGCATTGCCTTACCCCCGCGAAAAATTTGCGTGTGAAAAGTAAAAATCAAGACTTTAACTTTCACCAGGAAACGCAATATTAAGTTTTCAAGGTTCTGCTTTCTTGAAACAGAGTATACCAAACTACTCCTCAGTTTTTAAAGCGCGTCTTGCCAACTTGACATAAGTCTTCACTGTTTCATAAGGCATTTCTAAATCTTCTGCCACTACCTGCAACGACTCTCCCATTTCCCGCCTTGCTAAAATTGTCGCCCATTTCGTGGCTATTTCATCTGCTCGTTCTCCACCTGTTCGTTTGCGTCGTGCTTTAAATATCTGTGTTAAATCTTCAATGCGTTTCGCCAAGACAGTTTGCACATCAGGTATATCTTGAACCACTTGAGATGACCAACCAAAACGTGTTTGTCCCAAGCCAAAAGTAGTTTTGTGTCCAGTACCGCAGTAAGGTGCAAGTTTGCCTAAAGCATAAAATAATTGCTCAAATTGTGGCTGCTTGGCTGCTTCCTTTGCCAAAGTTAACTCTATCGCACCAGTAAATCCTGTGACTGCGCCTTTCTTTCCCGCCAGTACCTTTGCAGTTGTAAGTTGACAACGGGTAATCAATACATAATCCTCTACCCAAGCCAAAAAAGCATCCTGGTCAACAGCCATTCCCGAAAAATCATTCCAGCGTCGCAGGTAGCTATGAAATACATTTACTGGTACTGGTAAGGGGAAATGATGACCTTTGCGGCGAAAACTTGTCGGACTGAGAAATTTTAAAGCAATAGTGTCACTATGCTCAGATTCTAGAAGTTGGGCATAAGTTGTGGGAGAATGAGCAATACTAACAGAATGAATTTGCAAAGGTGCATTTCTTAACTCAAGTACTTCTGGCAAATTTTTTACCCACTGCACCATCCATTGTTGCACTCGACGAGATAAAGCTGTGACATACCAACGATAGCAAGTGTTTGCAGATAATTGTATTTGTCTGCCACTACTAATCATCTCTCCATTTAAAGCTGAAATAGTAAAAGGTTTTTCTGACTCACCATCATGGAGGTATGCTGAAAGTTCTGGGTCTTGGGAACGTACTTGTTCCAAAAACCAGGCGTGGAGTCCAATAGTGTACTGTGGGAAGAGGTCACAATCTTTTGCTGGGACTAACTCAAATTCTAAGCCGATTAACTCTGTGTCTGGCGGCCATGTCAGCTTATATGGAGAGGTATCTGCCTTTTTTTGAGAACGTCGAGGCACGGTGTTATTTGAATCACAGTCCTTGTATTTTATCTTGTTTCATCCCCACAAGGGGATAATAAAAAATCCCTAGCAAACGGTTTAGGCGATCGCTAGGGATAATAATATTGTTATGCCACGCTATAAAAACGCAGGTGTTTCGGTAGTCAATCAACTTAAAGCTTTATTCTTGGGTAAATTTCTCACTCCTTGCATATCAAAAATAATCAAAAACTTGATATTTTTGCTTGAATGTTGCAACACTTGTAAATAAGCAACTGCATCATCACGGCGACGAAATCTTGCAATAACATTAGAAATATCGCCAGCATTATCTGACAGTTGTTGATTAGATAAAACCCGAATAATGCACCAAGGATGCAGTTGCTCTTGATAGGTCATTATAACCACCTTGCAAATGTTATAAAATACCCAGAAATTCAGCTTTAAAATTGACTATTATCAAAGTAGCTAATGAGTATTTGTGAAGACATAGCAAGATGCTATTGACAAATTACTTAAACTATGAGTCATGCTGATTAAAGCATAACCAATGCAAAACCTGTTCAGGAATCTCCTCAAAATGTTCTAGAAAAAAATCCATCAAAGCCAAATGAAGTAAATCATTATGTGTGGGATAGCGTCGATTAGAGCTACTTCTGAACCAACCTCTTACTGTTGAATCAGAACGGGAACATATCAAGGCAATTAGTTCATAACTTACAGACCATTTGGCATAAAATTGTGCTGGTGTCATACTCAATTCCCAATTGCTATAGAGTAAAATCAGACGTTGTTCGCGTGCGCTGATTCGACGAAGATTAGACATAGTGAATAAGTAAAAAGTAAAAAGGCAAAAGAAAGAGCCAAGATTAGAAGTCGTAAAAAGTGGTAGGTTGGGTGTAACGAAGTGAAGCCCAACATTATTAAGACTTATGCAACTGGCAATTTTTCCTGTAGGGTGTGTGACGCAGCAAGAAGATTTGAACGTAGTCATGAGACTTATAGCGTCACGCACCAACCACCAATTACGACACCTGCATAAGTCCTGATTATTTAACGTGAGTTGGACAGAACCTAACCCCAACCCTGCTTGTAGCTAAAGCTGCTCAAAATCTATAACTGAGTACCAAAAAATGAGGGTCTTAAGCCTCTCCCCGCGTCGGGGAGAGGTTTGGAGAGGGGTTCTTCCAAATTTATTACATGATTAGTGAGAATCTAAATGTGTGATAATGATGCTTTTTTCCTCCGTATAATGCCAGTAAAATCTTTTCGCCATTGATGCAGAAGAACTCCAAATTTCACCATCTTTGCAGTAATAGCGATGGGTTCTTAAACTGCGATATGCAGGGCCATTATTAGCGAAACATTCAAAAGCTTTATCGTATTGTTTGCGGTCTTTTAGAGATAACGAATCAAGTTGTTTTTGGGCTTTTGCAGCGAAAATCAAACGGAATTTAACAGCTTGAATGTGCATTCAAAAGTTTCCAAATGTGCAAACTCGACCGAAAGGCTAGAGACAGTTGCACAGGTGGAGCGCGTGCTTTTTTCTCAGCGTTCATTTTGCGATAATTTATGTGGGTAAGTAGTTAAACATAATTAATTACACAAAGTCATTGCGAATGGAGCGAAGCGAAATGAAGCAATCGCAAGGGCTGGGATTGCTTCGCTTCGCTCGCAATGACTGTAATTAATTTTGCGTGGTTACTTAATACTTTGTTTGCGGTTGCGTGAGCTAAACTATAAACGCCGCGTCATCTACTACAAACTCAGGTTGCGTTCCCAATACTGCGACCTTGCAACGGTTGTGTGCAGACATGGGATAGAATCTCACTTGGTCTTCGCGTTTATTCACAAGTCGAAACAGGTATTTGGATAAAGTTTCATATTGATTTTCATCCAACACACACTCAAAAACCGACTTCTGCACCCGCAAACCATAAGACTCTAAAAGTTTTGCGACTTTGTTGCGACGTGTATCACTAACAATGTCGTAACAAACTAAATAAAACATTATTGTTTCACCAGCTTTAGAGGAACAGTTGGCGGTTTAGTAGTGTTGATGAAATCAGAATTTGCAGGATGAAACTTCAACGCCAAGGGACGATAAAATTCTACATCTCCCAGTAAAGATGCAAGATATTCTCGCACCTGTAAATCAAGACATTGGCGATAACTTATTTCTCCACCATAAGGATGTAGCACAAAAGTGCGTAGTTTTCCTTCCCAATGTTGGAGAAACTTTTGCAGAAGTTTGTGTGAGTGGTTTTTCCCGTTACCATTACCATTACCATTAGTATTAGCTAAATTTCGGACAAAATTGAGCACCAAGTCATCAACCATCAGTGCGCGAAATTCTGCGGTAAAGTCCCATGCTAAAGGTAGTTCATCATGCTCTTTGTGGTGTAAAATTGCATAATTGGGGTCGAGTCCTACTGTATTTAGCAGTGTGTAAATATATTGGTGTAGCAGTTGGTTGCCTAAATCGATGAGTCCACTAATACGCTTTCTATTGATATATGGAGAACTATTGTAGAAGCTGAGTAAAGAAGTCAAAGCACAGTAATAAATATTATCAGCTTCTTCGCTGTATTCCTGTAGTTCTTCGATTCCTGGTGCTACTGATAAATTATCCATCAAGAGCATTAGATAATTTAATGCTCTTTGGGTTGTGTAATTAGCATAGTGACGATTCCAGTTTTGCAAAAGAGTATGCTGATTGTGCAGTTTTGCCCAGATAATACTTTCTGCTATAGCGCGGTTAAATTCAGTCTTGCTTGCGTGTCTACGCTGGTAGCTGAAATATTTAGCTCGTGTTTGGGATGGGTTTTCTAGTCTGCCTAAATATTCACCAGTTTGGGTTAGATATAAGACGGGAATCTGATATGAAGTAACAAGTTTAATTACTTCTTTTGGTAAACTGATATTCCCAAAAATGATGAACTGATTGATATTCCGAATTGGAATACAGATGCGTTGATTTTGTTGATGCAACACCTTTAAATATTGGTGTTGAATTTGGAATGATACGTCTTGTTCTGTGATGTAAATGGTAGACATAAATTGAAGTCAACTAGGTTTAGTTGTAGGTAAGAAACTTTTCTTTCTTTACCTATGTTTCAATTTTTTCATGTTGATATATGGGTTCATATTTGCGTTTAAGCAATTTTTATATGACTTGGTATATGAGTTATATGAGTTGCTAACAAGGCATTAAAAAAAGCTGGAAATAAGTAACCACGCAAAATTAATTACAGTCATTGCGAGCGAAGCGAAGCAATCCCAGCCCTTGCGATTGCTTCATTTCGCTTCGCTCCATTCGCAATGACTTTGTGTAATTAATTATGTTTAACTACTTAGTATCCCAGACTTAAGTATATCTAAAATAATAAAGTGATTATTTATACTTTTTGTCGATTTAGCCAAGCTTCGAGTTCAGCCACTTCTGAGAAATTTAACAACTCTTCTCCCCATCCAGGGGTAAAAGCACAGTCACAGGTAAAATAGATGTACGCCAAGCCCCCATCCCCAAACCCCACAAACCACCATGAAACAAATTACCCTTGCAGAACTTCCCGAAACTGTCCAAAACCTAATTAACCAAGCTCAAAAAACAGGCGAACCCCTCACTATCATCCAAAATGGTGTCCCCTTCGCCATCATATCCCCCATTCAGAAAAAATCACTCCTGCAAACACTTTCTACCCTTGAACCATTGGACGAAGACTTTGCCGACGTGGACGAAGGATTATTGCCCTTAGAGGGTGTTTGAAAAAAGGAATTAAAACTCAATGAGTTTTTGCAAATTTTAGGAACCATCGGCGTAAAGTTTCCATCCCCGTGAGGGGTAAAGGATTTAAAACTCAAGTATATCAACGTGGTGATACTATCTTTATTCGGTTTCCATCCCCGTGAGGGGTAAAGGATTTAAAACTGGAATCCCATTGATCCTGAGAGTATAAGGATCAAGTTTCCATCCCCGTGAGGGGTAAAGGATTTAAAACTTTTTTGGGTGGTTTTTCTTCGTTAGTTGCAACAGTGTTTCCATCCCCGTGAGGGGTAAAGGATTTAAAACCGGTAGGATTCCAGATTAGTAAAATGGATGGCTGTCAAGTTTCCATCCCCGTGAGGGGTAAAGGATTTAAAACTTCTCATTAGCAGTTGCAAAATTGCTAGAGAGCAATGTTTCCATCCCCGTGAGGGGTAAAGGATTTAAAACACAAGTATTGGGTGCGTTCGCAATTACGGCAACTGGTTTCCATCCCCGTGAGGGGTAAAGGATTTAAAACACTAGTCATGAACTTAAAGGTGACGATTTTTATCGGGGTTTCCATCCCCGTGAGGGGTAAAGGATTTAAAACACAACGCCATTAGGTGTTGCGACAGTCGAATTAATGATGGTTTCCATCCCCGTGAGGGGTAAAGGATTTAAAACCGTGGGTAATTCTAAATCTTATTTTTATTGTTTTGAGTTTCCATCCCCGTGAGGGGTAAAGGATTTAAAACATTTTCCATTGAGGCTGACGGAATGCCCAGCCTGTCAGGTTTCCATCCCCGTGAGGGGTAAAGGATTTAAAACTTCAGGTGAATCAAATTAAAGTGGAGGAGTGGGAAGCGAATGTTTCCATCCCCGTGAGGGGTAAAGGATTTAAAACCCGGCACCAATTCCACAGGACTTCCCAAGTCCAATGGTATTGTTTCCATCCCCGTGAGGGGTAAAGGATTTAAAACACTGTTTCGCCGTCCAAAACACAGACGTTGGATGATGTTTCCATCCCCGTGAGGGGTAAAGGATTTAAAACAAAAGGATTTGTGGAATATTAAAAAACAAGAAAAAGTTTCCATCCCCGTGAGGGGTAAAGGATTTAAAACTCGAAGCTTTCGGTGCCGAATACAAAAAAGGACAATGGTTTCCATCCCCGTGAGGGGTAAAGGATTTAAAACCGAATCTGGTCTGAGAAGGAGCAAGTTGTTGTTGGGTATACGTTTCCATCCCCGTGAGGGGTAAAGGATTTAAAACACTGTTGGGTTTATTCTCTGGCATTGGATTTTTCTGTTTCCATCCCCGTGAGGGGTAAAGGATTTAAAACTTGCAGGCAAAGGAGATTTTTACATTAACATAAAAAAGTTTCCATCCCCGTGAGGGGTAAAGGATTTAAAACGAGCAGCAAAACAAGACGCTGTTCAAGAAAGAAATCGAGGTTTCCATCCCCGTGAGGGGTAAAGGATTTAAAACCCAGAGGGGACAAGAACTCTTGTTCACCGTACCGCTTCTAGTTTCCATCCCCGTGAGGGGTAAAGGATTTAAAACATTTTGCATCAATGCAGCACTTGCCTGATGCAGATCAGTTTCCATCCCCGTGAGGGGTAAAGGATTTAAAACATGATTCTCTTACAGGAAATCATTTTTCAAATCAAAAACAGTTTCCATCCCCGTGAGGGGTAAAGGATTTAAAACCTAATTTTCTGGTTAGCAACCTCAGAAAATTAGCACAGTTTCCATCCCCGTGAGGGGTAAAGGATTTAAAACCCCTTTAATTTTGCTAGGCTTGAATGGTCAAACTATGGGTTTCCATCCCCGTGAGGGGTAAAGGATTTAAAACGGGTATGCCAGGTATGGGTATGCCAGGTATGGGTGCCAATTGTTTCCATCCCCGTGAGGGGTAAAGGATTTAAAACAATTGGCATTTCCTGCTGCTCAGATGCACGTTATAAATGGTTTCCATCCCCGTGAGGGGTAAAGGATTTAAAACTTCGCAATCAAGGTGCATTCGTATGCACTTCTGAGGAGGTTTCCATCCCCGTGAGGGGTAAAGGATTTAAAACTATTAAGGACAGTATCCCTAGTAATGTTAGGGATTTATCTTGTTTCCATCCCCGTGAGGGGTAAAGGATTTAAAACGAATTTGTTTTGGCCGTTGGCCAAAACAATTCAATTGAGAGTTTCCATCCCCGTGAGGGGTAAAGGATTTAAAACCCTACTCTTACAGAGAGCTTACCAAATAAGGCTTACAGAACCATAAAACTGAGGGGGGTCTATTTTTAATGTCAACAAGCCATAGTTATTGACAATAAAGCAGTTTCAAAGCCACTCAAACCCTTATACAGTAAGCCATCTGAGGGGGTCTACGAAACAATCAGCTTTTCAGCCTTTGGATGACCCCCTCAGTTTACATTTCTTTACAAAATGGCTTTAGGAAACTAACCATGTTGATTGAATTTTCATGGTGCAGGCGTTGGTATAAACAATACCATACTAATCAACATGATGCAATTTCTTTATTAAGGTTTCCAAATCATTGGTCGATAGATTTTTACCTCTCCTGTCAGACAAGCTACGTACTCTCGCACTTGTAACTCTAAACACCTGCGAAAACTCACCTTATATCCTGTGTTGGGGTGCGTTAACTCAGACTGCAACTTTTCTTCCCAGTGCTTGAGAAACTTTTTCAACGTATGGGGTTGTAGATATACGCCTCCTTTTTCATCAGGAGAAGTAAAATCATCCTCTGTGAAAATATTGGAATTAATTAAATAAGCCACTAAAGAATCAACTAGTTGAGCGCGAAATTCCTCCATTAAATCGCTAACCAAAGCTGGGTGATTATCGCGGGGAACATGAAGATTCCCAAAGTGACTGTGTAATCCTACAGCTTGGATAAACGAGAAAATATTATGGCCGAGTAACGTATATCCTAAACTTAAAAGGCTATTTACAGGGTCAGTTGGTGGCCGCTTGGTACGCTTTTCAAATTTAAACGCACCAGAAAATAAACTTCCTAATGCTTGAAAATAAACTGTTGCGGCTCTTCCTTCATATCCTCGCAACGCATCCATACTTTCTGCAAAAGGTAATTTATCCATCAAAATATCTAAATCTTTGATTGCTTCTTTGACAAGATTATCGTCAAATTCTGATGATTTTCGGCGTTTTAAACGCATCAATAAAATTCGAGAGTTATGAATTTTAGCTGTCACAATTACTTCTGCTAGAGTTCGTGTAAATTCAGGATTTTGGCAACGTTCAACCTGCAACATCAAATATTCAACCTTAGCATCACCTGAAACTTGTAACCTACCAAAATACCTACCCTTTTGCGATAAATACATAATCGGAATCCTTCGCCGCAATGCCATACTAACAGCACCATGCGAAACATTACAACAACCAAACAAAACTACATTACTCACCCGCATTACCGGGACTTTAATGCGTAATTGACCTTGATAAAAAACCTGAAACTGCTGATTTTTAACGCTTAAATATGCGCCTTGGTCGGTTATATATAAAGTAGTCATAGTATCCTGCCAGTAATGAGATAAAGATGCTCTAGGAAAGTTAATTGGCTTGTCGATACTGCAAGCTTTAGGCGGACGAGAAACTGGTTTTATTGGTCTTGGTTTAGTGCGAAAATAAGGCGTACCCGAATCATTAGTTACCCATTCACCTTTGAGTACAGGTTTGGGTGGTGGCGGTGCATAAACTTCACCGCCAGCAAAGCGATAACCTAAAAAGGTAAACTCATCATCAGGAGTAAAAATCTGTGTCTTCTCTGGTTGGAGAGTTAAATAAACCTCTCCCAACCAAACAGTAATTTTGTCGAGGATGCGGTTTGCTTCTTGCCAACTATTACAAGCAATCACAAAATCATCACCATACCGTACTAAGTTAATACCTTGACTGAGACATTTTTTATCAAAATCAGTCAAATATAAATTAGCCAAAGCACCAGAAAGTATCCCTCCTTGTAACACTCCCTTACCAAAATTGCGATATTGTCCAACAATGATAATTCCTGATTGCAACTGTTGTTCTAGTAACTGTAAGATAATTGGTTCTAGTGATAACTGCTCCAAAAAAGTTAACAACAATGCCCAAGACAGATTGTCAAAAAAATTCGCAATATCAGCCTTAATTATCCATTTCGGTTGATATTGATAGTACCCATATAAATGCTGTACTGCTTGTTGGATATTATGTCCTGGACGATAAGCATAGCTGCAATCTAAAAAGGTATCTTCTAAAGGAAAATACAACTCATCAAGTAGTAATCGCTGGACAATTCTATCCCGCACAGTCGAGATACCAATCAATCGTTTATCACCATTTTTCTTAGGGACATAAAATCCCTTGGCGGGACTGGCTTTGTAAGCTTCATGATTGAGTTGATAGGCAATATTCTGCAATTGTTCGGTAGCCATTGACTCGAATAATTCAACAGAAATCCCATCAACACCCGCAGTCTTACTTCCCGCACGAACTTGCAACCATGCGAAACGCAGATGTTCTAAGGTGAACATGATGAATAAGTTAAAAGTTAAAAGTTAAAAGGCAAAAGCAAGATGGTTTGAAGCTGGATTTAGATCCCCGACTTCTTCAAGAAGTCGGGGATCTAACTAGGTATTTAAAAGGTGTAAAACTTCTTTTAGTACCTTGAATTTAATTGTTGCAGTGCTATATATGAGTTCGTGTCTGGGTTATTGAGTCTTTTATATGAGTTCGTATATGACTGATGCCAATTCAAAAATTATGACTAAGTTTGTTCAAAAGACGTTGCATAGCAACGTCTCTCAATTGAGATTACTGGATGGAAATTTGACGGCTTAAAATACTCATCACCTCATCTGGATTCCCCGTTGGTTGCAATGGACTCCAATCTCCTACGCTGGCGTAACCAATAACTTGCAAATAGTGAATTGTACTGGTGACGGCTTTGGGAGAACCGATGAGCAAATGTTTAATTGGTTCTCGGTGGGGAAATACTGGTTGGGAAATTTGCTTGGGAGTGGAGAAGTGGAAATTTTGTCTTAAAAACTGGACTAATTGGAATTGGGCGAATTTGAGTAATTGTGCCATCATTATCTGTATGCTCCTTTTGTGAGGGGTATAAAAGCGATCGCTCTCTTCTTTGCCGGAATCAGACGATCGCTTTTACCTTTTGTGGGGTTTAGATAAGGGCGGTTGCTTTGTTCTTGAGGGAAAGAAGCGATCGCCTTTATCATGTATTTAATATTAAAGTATAAAATTATACTTGTCAACTACTAATTCCAAAATTTTTATGACTAATTTCTCAATTTTTACAAACACAAATTATCGTGAAATAGCAGTCAACTTTTACCTTTTACCTTTTCACTTTTTACTTTTTACTTGTTATGTCTCGAACTCTGGTAGCATCACCCGAAGGCGTGAAACTGGCAAGAAAAGCCCTAAAAGCTAAAAACTTAACTCAAACAGATTTTGCTGAAGAAGTAAGATTAGGTTATTCAACTGTTAGTAATTTCTTCAACGCTAAACCGATATATCGTACAAACTTTCAAGAAATATGCGTGTTTCTGGGTTTAGATTGGAAAGACATCGCCGTGTTTGGTGATGTAGAAACTGAAGAACTCTCACCCCTCGATAAGTTATGGCAACAACTTCAATCATTAGGTTCGCCAACAGAACAAATGGGGTTAGTTTTAGTCAAAGAAGAAACACTAGGCTGGGGGAAGAAAACCCCAAGCCGATATGAGAAATCGGTAAAACTTGGTAGTTACATTCAAGTAGAGCTAAACTTCTCAACTCCGGGTTATTTGTTACTACTCCAAAAAGATACATCTAATCAAATGTGGTGTTTCTGTCCCTCATGTTTTGCTCAACAGCCACATTTAGATACAGGCAAAACCAGCTTACCGCAACTAGGTTCACCAATAAATGCTTTTCCCGTCGAAGGCACTCCCGGTAAGGAAGAAATTATCGCCATCATTACCAAAGAAGTACCTCAATTAGACTGGTTAACCCAAGATAATGATGAGGTTTTAGAATTAGAGGCTCGTCATTTGACAGAGTTACTAGAATATCTGACCAAACACGGAGAATATCAACTTTGGCATACAGATTATCTGATTACTGCATGATAGAAAAGTTAATGTTTGAAGCTTTTAAAATTTCAAGTACTTTGTTATACTGCCCTTTAAAAGCACAGAACCTTGAAAATTTAATATCAAGTTTCCAACTGAAACTTAAAGTATTGATTTTGACTTTCTTTACATAAGTTTACCTGCGGGGGTCAGGCAATGGCTGAAACCCTTATTTTTTCGTTGACCCCCTCAGATAGCTTACTGTATAAGCTTTTGAGGATAGTCTAATAGTCTGCTATTCTCAATAATATGTGTTTATTGACAGGTAAATTAGACCCCCCTCAGAAATGCCTATCTCTAACCCTCTCTGGCTAAGGCTTCTAAAAGGGTAGGGTTTTCAATTCATTACCCCTCACGGGGATGGAAACTGGCAGAATCATTCTGCCGTACTTGTTTGTGTGTCTGGTTTTCAATTCATTACCCCTCACGGGGATGGAAACTGTAACCCTCTTCAATCATATCAAAGACTGTCGGAAAAGTTTTCAATTCATTACCCCTCACGGGGATGGAAACTTTCTCCCTTCGCATAGCGAATGGAAGCATAGCCTCCGACAAGGTTTTCAATTCATTACCCCTCACGGGGATGGAAACAGCCGTAATGATGCCTGATGACTGCCCATACAACCCATAGCGGTTTTCAATTCATTACCCCTCACGGGGATGGAAACTGTTACACCAGTCAAGAAACTGGCGAGGGCAGGGTCGTGTTTTCAATTCATTACCCCTCACGGGGATGGAAACACGCGAGTGTTGCTCGCGTAGAGGTCTATTTTTTGTTTTCAATTCATTACCCCTCACGGGGATGGAAACATCTAAACTACCCAAGCAAGCCTGGAGGAATCTCGCTAGAGTTTTCAATTCATTACCCCTCACGGGGATGGAAACAGAATGAAGTCGGTCTGATCAATGCCAACTTCGTTTAGTTTTCAATTCATTACCCCTCACGGGGATGGAAACTCAATATAGCCTTTTTCATCCCAAAGTAGCATTAAGTTTTCAATTCATTACCCCTCACGGGGATGGAAACAAAAATTGTTGGCTGCCCCCCTAGAAACTTAAAGTGTTTTCAATTCATTACCCCTCACGGGGATGGAAACTGGTGATGTACTTTTCTAAAACCTCACCTTTAATTAGTTTTCAATTCATTACCCCTCACGGGGATGGAAACTAACCTAATGAGCGTCCCTGGGTCGATACTAGCATCAGTTTTCAATTCATTACCCCTCACGGGGATGGAAACTACTGAGATAGAATCATTTAAACCGTAAAATTCCTTAGTTTTCAATTCATTACCCCTCACGGGGATGGAAACAAGAACGATAACTATAATGTTTTGTTCTCCTCCAAAAACGGTTTTCAATTCATTACCCTTCACGGGGATGGAAACGATAGTGCGTCACCACAAAAATGTTGACTCACAAAAGTGTTTTCAATTCATTACCCCTCACGGGGATGGAAACTAATTGCCTTGGGCAGAGACTTCGGCTCCGCACAAGGGTTTTCAATTCATTACCCCTCACGGGGATGGAAACAGTTAATGGTTTCTGCTTCTTCAAGTGTTACACCATCCCGTTTTCAATTCATTACCCCTCACGGGGATGGAAACTGGAAAAATCCAAATTCCTGAACTTTTGGCAGGATATTGTTTTCAATTCATTACCCCTCACGGGGATGGAAACATTGGTGTTAATATCAGTAATGGAACATTACAGGTAAATAGTTTTCAATTCATTACCCCTCACAGGGATGAGGAATTTTAGATAAGATATACCAATCCTATTTGATTTGTGAAAATGGAGAGGCTCAGATCCCCGACTTCTTTAAGAAGTCGGGGATCTTGTTGTTCACTGATGATTTAGGAGTGCTATAAGTAATTAATAAAAGCGAAAAAAACATATAAACATCTGGAACTAGCAGATGAAAAAACTTATACAACAACTCAATCAACTTAACTTACAAGTTGTCGAATTAGCAGGAAAAGGAAACCTAGAACAAGCTCTAATAGTTGCCCAGCAAGCTGTAAATCTAGGCAAACATCAACAGCTAACAGAAAATCCTGAATATTGTGATAGCTTAAATAACCTCGCCGAATTATATCGGATGCAAGGACATTACTTATTAGCCCAACCGTTATACTTGCAAGCCTTAACCCTCAGAAAAAATCTTCTAGGTTCAGAACATCCTGATGTTGCCCAATCTTTAAATAATCTCGCCGCCTTTTACTATTCCCAAGGTAATTATGTAGAAGCAGAAAAGCTATTTTTATCAGCCCTAGAATTATGGCAAAACATATTTGGTCAAGAACATTTTCAAATTGCGACTAATTTGAATAATCTAGCAGAGATATATCGAGAGCAAGGCAAATATTTTCAATCTGAACAAGTACATTTAGAAGTTTTAGCAATGCGGAAACGCTTATTTGGTGAGGAACATCCTGATATTGCTCAAACCTTAAATAATTTAGCAGCCATTTACACCACACAAGGACGCTATGCTGATGCAGAAAAAATGCACTTAGAAGCGTTGACCATGAAAAAAAGCTTATTTGGCGATGAACATTTAGAAATTGCGGTTACTTTGAATAATTTAGCTGCATTGTATGACGCGCAAGGGCGTTATTCAGAAGCTGAAATTAAATTTATCGAAATTTTAGAAAAATGGACAAAAATTCTCGGAAATGAACATCCATACATCGCCTCTACTTTAAATAATCTGGCCAGCAATTATCAAGAACAAGGACGCTATCTATAGCAATCCTACCCCAAACGTGAGAAAATACGTAGATAAAAATCCTTGTTTTATAAGCGTTTGAGGCTTTTTGAACTCTCACATATCATTTAGGATTGCTATAGAAGCAGAACAGAAATATCTCGCAGCTTTAGCAATGCGGAAATGCCTGCTAGGAAATCAGCATCCTGATGTGGCTGTGAGTTTGAGTAACTTAGCAGAAGTTTATCTTAGCCAAGGGCGTTATTTAGAAGCTGAAAAACTGTATTTAGAAGCTCATACCATCAGAGAAAAATTGTTTGCTTCTGAACATCCTGATATTGCTGAGACTTTAAGTAGTATTGCTGTTGTTTACACATATCAAGGCCGCTATTTAGCAGCAGAAAAGAAATATTTGCAAGTCTTACCAATGCTAGAAAAATCTCTTGGTAAAGAACATCCAATTATTGCCCAATATTTCTTGAATATAGCAGCACTTTATGAAGAACAAGGACGCTATGCAGAAGCGGAACAGAAATATTTAGCCGCGTTAGAAATCCAAAAAAACACTCTAGGTAACTCACATCCAGAAATTACTAACACGCTCAACCAACTAGCTGTAATTTATCGTCTCCAAGGCAGGTATACAGAAGCCGAAAAACTACATTTAACAGCCTTGGCAATGGCAAAAAGCTTGTTAGGAGAACAACATCCATTTGTGGCTGTGATTTTAAATAACTTAGCAGTATTATATGATGACTTAACTCAATATCGAAAAGCAGAATTATTATTTTTACAAGCTTTAAACATTGTGAAAACTGCTTTTGGGAATCAACACCCGCAAGTAGCCACCACAATGAATAACTTAGCTGTGATTTATGATTTTCAAGGGCGTTATCAAGAAGCAGAACAACTGCATTTAGCAGCATTAAAACTGAGACAGTCATTATTAGGAAAAGAACACCCAAAAGTTTCTATCAGCATTAATAATTTAGCTGAACTCTATTTCTCTCTGGGGCGCTTTGCGGAAGCAGAACAGAAATATATCGAAACTTTGGCGATACGAAAACGCTGGTTAGGAGATGAACATCCTGATGTGGCGTTTAGTATGAATAATCTGGCGACTGTGTTAGCTGCTATCAATCGTCCAGATGAGGCTTTAGATTATCGCATCGCTGCCAGCAAAATAGAAGACAAGATTATTAGTAACATATTTTCGTTTAGTTCCGAAAGCGATCGCCTCTCCTTCCTCGACAAAATCAGAAATAATGTTGATTTATTTCTTTCCTTAGTCTACAAACACCTATCACACTCAGATAACGCCAAACTCGCAGCCTTAGATTTTATTTTAAAACGCAAAGGACTAACAGCATCGGCGCTGGCTGCTCAAAACCAAGCCCTCTACAGTGGACGCTACCCCCAACTCCAAGAACAATTCCGCCAGTTGAGTGATTTAAATACGCGACTGGTACATTTAACCTTCTCTATTCCCCAACCCGACATCAGCGCAACCACAGAAAAAACCACACACCAGTTTAGAACCTATCGAGAAAATATTACTCAACTGCAAGCCCAGTATAATTACTTGCAAAAACAACTAGCATTGCAAGTTCCAGAAATTGGGTTATCTGAGCAAACTTTTGACCGTCAAGCCATAGCCGCAGCTTTACCGCCTGATTCTATTTTGGTCGAATTTGTCCGCTTTGATGTATTTGATTTTCAGGCAGTTGCCGCAAACCAAGAAACTCAATGGTATCCGCCGCGCTATTTAGCATTTATTTTGCCAGCCGGACAACCAAACGCAGTGCAGATGCTTGACTTAGGAATAGCCGCAACCATTGATGAAGCAATTCAGGCATTCCGCTTACAAGCCTCTGACTATCACCAGCCAACATTAGCTTTGAGAAAAACCTTCAAAAAACCAAAGCTGCATATTCAATCTTACGATTCCACAGGCGCTATTCAACTAAGTCAACTGCTTTTTGCACCTATCCGTGAGTTTATTAAAAATAGCCGACATCTGATTATCGCACCCGATGGCAACTTAAACTTAGTACCGTTTCAAATTTTGCCTATCAATAGCACTGGTACAAGACTGTTAATGGATGAATACACCATCAGTTATCTCAGTGTCGGCAGAGAAATTCTTCACAGCAAAGTTCCAAAGCCAAAACATTCCATCTCTGCACCGCTAATTATTGCTGATCCTGATTTTGATTTAACAGCAGAGTCCGCTACCCAGATAGCTTCCAAGTCCGAAACGCAAATCAAACCACCCATCCCAGAAACAACCTTCCGTCGCGCTGTGGGGACAAGATTTTTGGGTGAAAGTGTGGCGAAAAAACTTCTAGATGCAAAATTATACTTAGGTGCAGAAGCACTAGAAAGCCGCCTAATTAATAGTGAGTGTCCTAATATCATGCTGATTGCGACTCACGGTCTATTTTTGAGTGACTCTGAACTTCAACGACGCGATCGCCAGCGTACTTTTTTGAGTATAGAACGTCTGCGAACCACCAAAACAGAAAACCCGATGATGCGTTCTGGACTGGCTTTAGCAGGTGCTAACACATGGCTATGCGGTGGCACTCTTCCTCCAGAAGCAGGTAAAGGTTTTGTGTTTGCCCAAGATATCGCCGGTTTAGATTTGTGGGATAATCAACTGACGGTTCTTTGTGCTTGTGATACTGCCAGAGGCGATATTAAAATCGGCGAAGGGGTGTTTGGTTTGCGTCGGGCTTTTGCTGTAGCAGGTTCACAAACCCTAGTTATGAGCCTATGGCCAGTTCCCGATAGAGTGACGGCTTTCTTGATGGAAAGTTTTTTTGATCATCTACAGTCTGGTGTTGGTCGTGCCGAAGCGTTACATCAAGCTCAGAACTATATACGTACAATTACTGTCAAAGAATTACAGCAATCTGCCTTGGGTGTTGAGGCACTCAAAGAAATTTTACAAGTCAATGAATTATCACCAAACACTCAGATTGATTGTCAAGAAAAAGACACACCTTTACAGCATCCTTTTTACTGGGGAGCTTGGATTTGTCAAGGAAGCACAGAGCCACTAACAATTAAAGCAATATAGAGAGATATTACACTAGTACAACAATGCAAAAGTAAAAAGGCAAAAGTAAAAAGAAAGAATAACGATACTACAAGCCTTTTAGCAATTTCTTATGGTCACTGAGCGTACTTGTACTGAGCGCAGCCGAAGTAGCCGAAGTGTGGTATGTTTATTTACGCAGGTCTATCAATTTTTAGTTGAACTAAAGACGCTTTTTGATTGTAATAGTTTGGCTGCTCTTTTAACTCCGGCAAATGACAAATTAATGGGCATCTATCGATAGGACAGCGATTTTGTTCATACCAGTCAAACCTCTGAGCAAGCAGATAATTATACTGACAACGCAGCATCTCCAGCGTTTTATCAATTTTTTCTGCTTGCTCTTTAGTGGGTTTGATTTTGTATTGGTATGAGGTTTTCATCACTTATCCTTGTTTTTCGACCTAGAAACAACATAACATGATGTGTAACCATTGTGTAACTGGGATGAAAAACAAACAATTAAGATTAAGAATGTCTGAACGCAGATTCAGTAAGCTCAAAGAATACGCAGAGTATGCTGACAAAACAATGACTCAAGTGATAGATGAGCTTATTGACTCGTTACCAAGCATAAACAATGCTGACTCCTCACCTACCCCCTGTCCTGTCAAGGAAAGCGGATTGAATTGGTTGTGGGTCAATTCGTCGTCAGCCAAAAATTCATCCCACACTGCCCTTCGGGTCAGATGTGGGATGAATTTTTGATTAAGCTAAATTTCTAATTAATGATACTTTGGGCTTGGATTAATTCAAGTCTTGCTTTGGAATACTTAATTTTATGTACATAAAATTTTTATTTTAGTACCAACAAAAAATAGTGATTATTTTAGCTTTGTATCTACTTTTTTATACTCAATTTAACTCCGCGCATAAATTTTGATTGGTGATGTATCAAAAAAAGGACTCACATCACGCCATACAATTTGATTTTTTACTGCTTGTGAGAAATCCGGGTATATGTATGTCTTGATTATGGTCATAACTGAATTTAATTTCTAGAAGCCCCTCAATAAAAAAAGCCTGGGTTACCAGGCTTTTTTTGTGATGTTATACAGTTAATAAATCAGTCGTTCAATTAACCAGTACTAAACTATAGCAATCCTAAATGATATGTGAGAGTTCAAAAAGCCTCAAACGCTTATAAAACAAGGATTTTTATCTACGTATTTTCTCACGTTTGGGGTAGGATTGCTATAGTTTATTGATTAACTCTGAGGAAGTTTGGCAATGGTTGACCACCATTACGACCAACTGCGGGGATTTCCAGTAAAGAATCAGCAGCTTGTTGAGTACCATCTTCAGTTTGCACACTGTAATTGACAACAACAGAGTTTTGATTTCCTGGATGACCGTTGGGAATCAACAATTGTGGATGGTCAAAGGGTGCTTTTTGATAACGGACTCGTTCATCAGTTAGGCTTCGCAAAAAGGCGACCAAATCGTCTTTTTGCGCTTCTGTTAAGTTAAGTGGGGGAATTAAATTGGTAGATGAGCGAAAATCTCCACCCCGATTGTAAAACTCTACTACTTGTCGTAGGGTTAACTGCCCACCATTGTGGAAGTAGGGAGCAGTGAGTTCTACATTTCGCAGACCAGGAGCTTTGAAGGCTCCAGTTGATACCACTTCTTCATTCGGAGTCAATGGTGGATTGAGGGTGGGAGGTGCTTCCCCGAAAATCTGTTGGAATTTACCTTGTTGAGCGAGTGTTGCTTCTGAGAGGGAATTACCAAAAGTGTCTTTTCCACCTAGACCGGGGTCTTCTTCTTTGGGTCTAACACCAATGTTGAAGAAGCCTGTATCTTCAGGTGGGAAAGGAGGTACTGGTACACGTCCAATGCGTCCGACGCTCTTGACTCTGCTCACAGAAGCGGCTGTCAATTCTGTTCCAGTGTGGCAAGCAATACAAATACCTTGGTTTTGGAAAATTTGCCATCCTCTTTGTTGTTGTTGAGTTAAGGCGGAGTTTTTTCCGCTCAGAAACTGGTCAAAAGGTGTTTGATCAGAAATCAGAGTTGCTTCATAGGCTTGAATTGCCAGGCCAAAGAACAGTGAGAAGTTATACTCCGGTAATGTGTACTCTATGGTACTCAACGGACGTTTTCTGGGTTTGCGATAGAATGAACGATCGCCAGTTTGCGGATCAACACGAATCACCATGTTTGATCGCCACCATTGTGGTTGAAAGGCTTGTTCAATTAATTTTTCATAGGTGATGTTTAGTCCCTTTTGCGGTACATTTCGGGTTGATTTACTGAGAAGTCCCAAAACGCTGTCATTATAAGCCACAACTTGCTTTGCTAGTGGTTGAACTGCCAGTAGCTTTTTACCCAGTTTTCTGCCAAATCTTCTCAAGGGTGTAGTGGGGGTTGATGGTCGCCGTCTGGAAGCGATCGCATTGTTAGATGATTCCGGTGTTGACTCGGCTGCATCGTTGTTAATAGTGTTGATTACCCGACCACTGGCAACATCGCTAATTTTCACTGTATTGTCAGTTTCGGATAAATCAGCGACTAATGGTGCAAAGGGTGCGATCGGAGGGACTTCGGCAAATGTTTCAATTGCTGCAAGTGGTGGCCCTACTGCTTGGGAAGCGAGTGAGGAATTATTCAACCGGACTTGCACATCTTCTAAGCGTCTTGGAGTAGATGCTTTCAAAACCAGAGCTTCTGGATCTCTTGCGCCAAATCCATTGACTCCGTTAAAGATATCTTGAGCGCGTCCATCCCAGAAGTTGCGGAAGTTAAACACCGCATTAATCACGCTGGGGGAATTTCGACCGGTGACTTGACGAACGTTGGTACCTTGGACGTTGAATACTGTGTCCTTTAGGGGGGTGACATCATCCCGATCGCTTCCTGGAATCACATCATTAAACTGTGTTCGGAAGACTCCTTGAGAACCTGCAACGTCGTTTGTATCAGCTAAAACAGTGGAATTATTGTTAGTTGGGTCAGCTAGTTTGTGGAATGGGTAATCGGCTGCTGTTAGCTGATAATTCGGCGCACCACCGATGGTGAAATTATCATTTCCGGGACTAATTTGGTTTTTAGACCTGTTGTCTGCACCTGCATGGAAGTGACAGCTGGCACAGGATTGAATACCGTCAGTTCCCAACTGCATATCCCAAAACAAAGCTTTTCCTAGAGCGATCGCAGCTGTCTTGTTCCGAATAAAATCCCCAATATTATCTGGTTCTGGAACTGGTACGGCACTGAGTGGAGGTAGTGTAGCTACTTGGGCTGATACTAGTTGGGCTGACAATGTGTGTCCAGCCAAAATTGCTACCACCACAAGTGCAGCGATCGTCACACTTCTTTTGATGCTTTTAGATAACTGAGATGTGATTCTGCCAAATCTCTTTAGTATTGAGAACATCAAGATTGGCAGAATTTTGATGCTATTCAACAACCTTAATAACATCTCGATTAAGGAAGAATTAGTATTACCTTCCTTTTTTTGGCGAGCTAGAATGATATCCTGAGATAATTCTGGCTCAGACGATCTGCTATGGTTAGTGTTTTTACCATTGCTCATTTCTTTCTGAGTTTGTTGTTAAATTTAGGAAAATTTCAGCAGACTGTAATACTAAATTTGATTTAGTTTGAACGCTTTATTTTACTTTGATAAATACCCAAACCAAAAAATAGATATAGGAATCAGACAGAAGTGTTGAAATTACTTGTGTAGGTAGGGAATAGGGAACAGGAAAAGAAGTGATAGAGTTTTACCTAGCTTTGCAGAAATAAAATATGATTCCTATATCATAAAAAAACTGTTTCATTTTCATCAAATATTGAGCAATGAAACTATTAATTTATCCCATAAAAAGGCTGATTCATCAGTTCTTTGCATCAGACGACTGAGATTGTTGCGAAAGTGAAGCAATTTATGAATCATCACTATATGACTTTCGCAGCACCCGCGTTTATCTGAATTTTTAAGAGTGTGGTTTCAGCGAATCATGTTGGTTTAGTTAATTAATCAAGCAAAATCAGGCTCGTACTAATTAGTCAATACAGCCTGTTGACGTATATAAACACAATTATAAAGATACTAATTTCGGAATTTGTTACAAATTTTTATATAACGCGATGTGCGACTGATTCTTAAAACCCCTCTCCAAACCTCTCACAAGTGTAGGTTTTTAAAAAAGTGATGAGTAGCGACTCTAAAAATCACGATTTAATCAGAGTTCCACCCCCCTCACACCCTTACACCCTTACACCCCTACACCCTAAATCAAGGTTTTTGGGGCATAACGTAAAAAACCTACACCTGTCAGGGGTTGGGGGTTAGGTCTGAGAGAAAGTTGCACACGGCGTTATATAGGGCTTGCTGAATTCGTCCGTCTACCAAGGATTACCAATCATGGTAAAGGCTGACCAAAAATAAGGATGAGTCAGGCTTTTGTCACCAAGTTCTAGTAGGACTGGTGGTAGAGGTAAATCACCATGAGATGTTTTGAGTTTACCGTTTTCTAGGCGTACTTCTCCTTTCAGCATAGCTATTTGTGCTTGTCGGAGGGCTTCGGCTTTAATCGGGGCTTTTTGTAACTTTTCGTAAAATTCGGTCATTAAGCTAAATGTGCCTTCATCGGAGACATACCATAAACTAGCTAATGCAGATTTAGCACCAGCTTGTACCGCAAAGCCAGCAAAACCTAATTCTGCATCTTCGTCACCCAAGGCTGTACGACAAGCACTCAGCACAACTAGTTCTACAGGGGGGTTATTCCAGCCAAGTTGACGCATTTGATCCATTCTCAGTTGGCTATCCCACAATTGAATATAAGAGTTACCGGGCGCACCTTTTCTAAATTCACCATGAGTTGCTAGGTGAATAATGCCGTAGGGTGTTTGTTGTCGTTGGGCTTTGAGATTTTTCAAGGTGAAGGCTTCGTTTAAAAAGGCTTTACCTTGCCAAATTTTTTGAGTGATGGTGTTTAATTCTGTGGGGACGGCTGGTAACGGATCGAGGGTCATGAATTTCGATGCGCCCATACCCAAAACTTGGGCTTTTTTAATGTCAACATATTGAGTGTTAGTTAAGCTGAGGCTGGGCATTAAACCAACACTATAGCGTTCAACTAAATATTGTTTACCATCATAAAGTGCGGCTACGGGCATAGCGCGTAATCCCGTATCCATGAGAAAAACTAAGTTATTAATTTCTCTGGTTTTGAAGTTAGATTCAAGGGGTGCAATTAGCCAATTGTATAGTTGTTCAGCAGGCTTGATATAGGTGCGACGCAGGGCGGGGTCTGTAACTGCACTGCTTAATTGACGGCTGGCGGCGATAACTTGCGATCGCGTTACATTTGGAAATACTTGCCGAATTGGTTCACCTTTAGCTGTCACCACTACCAATTCTAAAACATCGTTATCTTTAGAAAGAATGGGTAGTTGAGCCGTTTCTTTAATGCTTGCAGGAACAAATGAAATGTAAATTAAGGCAGGTTTAGCACCTGTAGAAGCTTCAATTTTCGTGAGAACTTCTTGCGCCTCTGTCACAGTTTTAACTAGAGGTTTGCCCTCTCCTAAATACTCCCCAACTTTGTCAGTAAACTTTTCATCCAGTTTAGATACTGGGTCTACAACAACTTTTACTGGCGGATTAACTATGATCGGTGGTACAGGAATGGGGTCATCAATGTTTGGTTCGGAAACAACAGTTACATTCACCTGTTGCGGATCAGATTGAGAAACGCCATCACTGCTTCTGACTGTGAAAGCTGGGATAACACCATTGGAATTTGCTGGTGGCGTATATACTAAAACCGTACTAGAAGTTAATACGCTACCAGATGTCACGGGCGTACCATCTTGAAAAGTTAAAGTACCTGATGAAATCGCATCAAAAATGATCGTCAAGTTGTCATTATTGACATCACTGATCATCGGATTTAAAGACCCAAATGTAAAAGTTATCGATTTATTTGGAACTGTGGAAAAGAGTGAATCGGTTGTGATGGTGGGTGGCGTATTTATGGAAGTAAAGTTAGCGGCATTACCAGTATCTGTAACTGTGCCGCCATTGGGTAAAACTGGAAATGAAGTAGTTGTTGTGGGCGTATCATTTCTCACAATATTTCCGGCTGTACCATTAGTAGTGGAATTGCCCACAATAAATGGGACGTTATTCGGCCCGCCATCATGTTGAATTGTGATTGAGCCGGATTGAGTGGTACCAGTGGCGTTAATGGTATCACCAGTAAAACCACCTTCACCATCAGGAATGAAGCTTATACCTCTTACCAATCCATAGGCCAAAACATTAACATCTCCGCCTTGGGCTGTACCTACGCTAAAATTAAAACTTTGAGTATTAATACTATTAAAAGTAATATTATGCCCAAATGTGCCACTAGTTCCGGCTTGGAGG
This sequence comes from Nostoc sp. FACHB-190, assembly GCF_014696905.1. Classification (NCBI taxonomy): domain Bacteria; kingdom Bacillati; phylum Cyanobacteriota; class Cyanophyceae; order Nostocales; family Nostocaceae; genus Nostoc; species Nostoc sp. FACHB-190. The sequence continues at coordinate 28,783 of NZ_JACJQW010000006.1, read as the reverse complement.
GTGACTGCACCTGCAACAACATTTCCGAAACCTGATGCTGATGTGTCAATATCACCTGTGGTAATGCTACCGCCTGCGGTTAAAGTCACATCACCACTGGTGTTACTGAAACCAGAGCTAGTAATATTTTGAGTCGTAATATCACCTGTAGCACTGATAATTACAGGGCCACCATAAAGACTAAATGAAATATCACCTGTGACATTTACATTACCTGGAGAAGATGTGCTTCCTGTTGATGTGAATGAAGAGCCACTGGTAATAAAACTAGAGGGATTACCAGTGGTAACTTCTTCTAAACTAGTCACACCTGCTCGTAAAATCAAAGCTGGCTGACTACTCAAAATTTGACCATCTGGAGTAGTACTAGAAAGGGCGGTATCTGCACCAGTTATCACAATTTCGCCAGTCGTAATACTGCCACGGGATTCTACTTTTAAAGATGGCCCATTATAGTTCCCAAAGGTAACATCTTCGTTAGAACTAAAAATTGGGTCAACTAAACTAATAAAGTCTGCCCCTTGCTGCTGAGAATTGAGAATTGAAAATTTACCACCACTAGCAAAATGCGCGTCTAAAGAAATATTGCCATCACTGATTAAAGAGAGATTACCACCACTAATAAATGTTGTTTGCTGTAAGTGATTAATCGCAAAAATATCAATACCTTGATTGCCTTGAATCGTCAGGTTATTGCCAGCAGTAGCCGAGAAACTTTTAGCGACACTATCACGCACTCTGACTGTATCTTTCGCCAGTAAATTTAAGTTATTTGTGGCAGCAAGTTGACTTTCTGGTAGTGTTAAATTGTGGTTAGCTGCCAGGGTGACATTTTTCCCAGATGCTTGATTGACGACAACATCACCATTACTCACAGTCAAACCAGAACCAGTTAACTTTACTTCACCATTATCTACAACTAAATTAGTGGCATTGCCACCACTACCACCAGTTAATAACGCCGCTAAATCATTCGATGGCAAATTATTATTAGTAGAATTTAATGGTTGAATTTCCAAACTCAACGGATTTCCCGCCAAACTGACTTTGAGTAAACTACTTCCCGGTACAGCCGCAATTGTGACGTTACCCCCAGGGGCTGATAAACTGCCTGTACTTACCACTGTGCCACCAAATAAACTTAAATTATTACCATTTGGCACAGCTAAATTAGCTTGGTTGAAAATTGCACTAGCAACACTACTATCAAAGGCAAAACTATTGGGTGTACCAATAAGTTGACTGTAGTTGTTTGTGCCAACAGCATTTAACCAGTTATTATTCCCAAAACCGAGACGAGTTGCTGTAGTAGCTGTAAAGGAGGCTGGTACATTTAAACTGGCATTTTGCCCAAAGATAATACCTGCGGGGTTGATTAAATATAAGTTGGAATTGCCACCACTGACGCGAATTACGCCGTTAATGATGGATGCGTCTCCACCTGTGACTCTGCCTAAAATGTTTTGGATGGATGGTTGGGATAAAAAGTTGGCTGTTTGGTTGGCATCGAGTCCAAATTTGCTGAAGCTATGGAAAAGGTTGGCTTTGTCGCTGCTGAGGCTACCACCACCAATATTAATGTTATTACCTTGGGTGTTAACTGTTGTACCTGTGCCGTCGTTGGCGGGGGTGATGTTTTGGGCTATGGCGGCTGTGGGTATGAGGCATAACAGCAAGGCAATATTGCTGAGTGCTAATGTTGGCTTTTTAGCTTTGGTAATAGCAGGGAAATTTATCTTGCTACCAGGAATGAGGGCTTTTTTTTGTAAACTAGGTTGAATTTGCTGTCGGCGTTTTTTTGCCTTGATAATTGCAAGTTGGGAGTTCTTAATTTGCTCTTGTCTGCGTTGCTGTGATATTGTTTCGGGATGGGTGCGATAGTAGTATAAGGGCTGATAGATATGCTCTACTTCCGCAACTTCGGAAAGTCGCAGACATAAATCATAATCTTCTGCTGTTGCCAGTGTTTCGTCAATTCCTCCAGCTAATTCCAACACTTCACGGCGAATTAGGCGGAAATGAAATGTCATGAACCGATTTAACAGTTCTTCTCGGCTATAAGGTACCAGACAGCGATAGCCATAACTAAGAATTGTATTATTTTCATCAATGTCTAAATAGTCGGTGTAAACCCAGCCAATATTGGGTTTAGCATCTAATACGGCTGTGGTTTCTGCCAGGGCGGTGGGGGCGAGTAAATCATCACTATCTAGGCAACCAATATATTTACCACGAGTTTCAGCGATCGCACCTTTTAAAGCTTTGGCTACTCCCAGATTATATTTGCTGGCTATTACCCGCACGCGGCGATCGCGCTGTTCATATTCACGGGCAATGGCTAGGCTATGATCTGTAGAACCATCATCCCAAATCAATAGTTCAAAATCTGGGCGAGTTTGTGATAAAACACTTTCTATGGCTAATTTGAGATAATTGGCGCGATTGTAAACTCTGATGATGATAGAAATTACTGGCTGCATAAAAATTATATTTTTTTAATTTTTTTATTGAGAGTTTAAAATTTTTAGTTATCTTTTGCATCAATAGAATATAGATTAGCTTATTAAGTTGCCAACAATTTATAAAAGTTTGCAGTTTCTCCTAGTTAAAGATGTTAATTTTTGCGAATGTTTGCAAAATTAATTTGTTATGGATGTGTTTGCTAAAGTTAATACGGACTAATTCATTTATGGAGGGAGGGAACAGGTGACAGGTGACAGAAGAAGAATTTATGTAACTAAATTCTGTGTGAGGATTTAAGTAAGTCGGTGGAAATAAACCAAAGTATATTACGAAGCGTAAATATCCTGGAAACACTTACAAATGACCAATGACCAATAACAAATGACAGCCCTCACTAGTTATTTTTAATTTCACCGACCTGCTTAATTGATTATTGTCGGTAACATTAAATATTTTTGAAAAATTTAAAAAAATATGAGACATTTTTATGATACTCAGCCAACACAAAAACAAGCGATTAATAAGGGGATAAGTAAAGCAGTTACATCCAGCAGCATTATCGGGGGACTAACGGCAGTTTTTGTATTAGCAAATTCGTTAGTACCAACAACTTTGTTTGCCCAAGAAAAATTAGAAATTAAAGACTTTGACTATTGGGCGAATTTTTGTAAGTTGTTGGGAGAGGAAAAGAAATATGATGAAGCGATCGCAGCTTGCAATCAAGGTATTTCTATCAAACCCGACGAACCAGAAATTTGGATTACCCGTACAGAAATTCTACTCCAGCAAGCCAAGTATAGTGAAGCCTTAGTATCAGCCGATCGCACCTTGCGCCTGCAACCCAAATATTCTTTAGCTTTAGCGCAAAGATGTGAAGCCTTATTAAATTTAAACAAAACTACCGAAGCGATCGCCGCTTGTGATTTAGCCTTACGTTCTGATGGTAACTGGGGCAATCATACAGAAGTTGTAGCCTTATATAACCGGGCTTTAGGGCAAAGTAAATTAGGACAATTAGACGCAGCAATTACCTCCTATAATCGCGCCTTAGAAATTCATCCCGACAATTCATTAGCCTTAGTCGGAAATTGCCAAGCATTATCCAATTTAAACAGATTCAGTGAAGCGATCGCCGCTTGTGACGCAGCCATTAAAGTTAATAAAAACTGGGGTGATACTACACCTGCAATTGCTTGGTATACTAAAGGCTTGGCACAGAAAAAAAACGGACAATTAGAAGAAGCGATCGCTTCCTTTGATCAAGCCGTAGCCATGAATCCCAAAGATGCAGATATTTGGTTAGAACATGGTAGAGCATTAGCAGCCATTAGTAAACCAGAACAAGCAGCAGTTTCATACCAATTTGCTGTCAAACTAAGTCCTAATTATGCTTTGGCTTTAGCCAGTCAAAGTGCCAGTTTCAACAAATTAGGCAAATTTAAAGAAGCACAAGCAGCCGCAGAACAAGCACTCCAAGGGGATAGTCGCTGGGGTGATGTTAGCCCCGCCTTAGCTTGGCAAGAAAGAGGAATCGCCCTAGCCGGATTAGGAAATTATGAAGAAGGATTAGCCTCAATCGAAAGAGCGATCGCCCTCAATCCCAACTATGCTGAAGCATGGAATAATCGTGCCGCAACTCAATGGTATTTAGGCAGATATTCTGATGCAATTGCCAGTAGCGATCGCGCCACCGAAATCAATCCCAAATATGCCCAAGCATGGTTTAATAAAGGCAGAATCCTCAAAACCTTAAACCGCTATTCCGCATCCCTAGCAGCTTATAATAAAGCCTTAGAAAATGTGGGCAAATTCACAGATCAATCACTCATAGCCAATATTTGGGCTAACAGGAGTGTGGTTTTGTGGCATTTATCAAGAAATCAAGAAGCCTTAGTATCTGCGGATAGAGCGATCGGTATTAACCCTAATTTACCCCAAGGATGGTACAACCGAGGCATCGTTTTATTTAATTTAGCTCGATATAATGAGGCGATTAATGCTTATAACCAAGCCAGTACTTTAGCTCCTATGGATGCAAATATCTTAGCAGGTAAAGGCGTTGCCTTATTAAGATTGGGTAAATTAGAAGATGCAGTCAATACTTTTACCGCCACCTTACAACTTGATCCCAAAAATGCTTTAGCATTAGCTAATCAACCCATTGCCCAACAAAAATTGCAAGCACAACAAGAACAACAAAAACCTAAATTACCAGTTGTACCAGAGACTAAAGTGCGTTAATCCTAATATCCAGTTTCAGTCTTCTAATTTGTACTAATTCGTAGTGTTCAGATCCCCGACTTCTTGAAGAAGTCGGGGATCTTGCTTCTCTACAAAAATAACAAGTGCTGAGTAGAAACTAATCACAACAAGAACGTACAGATGATATCAAATTATGCTGACTATAACCTGCTAAATACTGTTCTAAAACACTAAATTGGGGAATATTTAAACTGTAATAAATCCAACGTCCTTCTTGACGAGAATTAACTAAACCAGCGTCCTTCAAAGTTTTGAGGTGAAATGAGAGTTTTGATTGACTAACATTCAAAGCATCGCATAAATCACATACACAAAGTTCTTGCTGTCGCAATAATTCCAGCACATTAATCCGTAACGGATCGGAAAGTGCATGAAAGCCCGCAGCAATTAAATTTGGAACAGTAGAGGGAGTTTGCATGAGGATGAGTGGGAGTGGGGAATAGAAATATTGTAAGAATCCAGGAGTCAGAATGTTGGTATATTTTGTAAAATTATTCTGGCTCAACAGATGAATAGTTGTGAATTGCTATTAAATTCTGACTTCTGACTCCTGAGTTCTGAATTCTTACAAAATATACTATTGCCTTTCACATACTAAAATCATTTCCTTTTCGCCACAAGTGATTCGCAACTCCTCATCAAGATAAAGAATTTCTAGCCGACCTTTAGGCGATCGCTCCATGATAAACTTAGCTTCTCCAGTCTCAGAATTAATTCCTTGTGGCGGAACCAGCCCAAACATTAATTTAAACAAACCAAACATCAAACTGTCTTTAAAACTGCGTTTGACATTTTGACTCTGCTGACCAAAAATTGTTCGCCATTCATCCATTTTATTTGGGTCTTTTGGTGCTAAAATCCCTCCAGTAAATTTGACTTGTAGCGCCGTATCACTAATTGGTTCACACACACTCAAATTCCGCACAACCCCCGATATTTGTGGGTAATTTTCATCAACCGTTGTAAATTCCACAACAATATCATGACTACGCTGTTCGCCATTTCCTAATAAAAAAATAGGTTGTGAAACTCGGTCAATTACTAATTTTAGTGTTGTCGGCTGAAACATATTAAACGCCAGACGACCAAGAGTGTAGACAAACTTACCATTTCCCAACCGTTTACCGCCCGGAAAATTAGGCGCACTAATTAATACCCAATTACTATCTAATAGCTTACCTTTACGAGTTGGTGCTGGATTTGGGTTAACAAGTCGCAAATTTTCAATAGCAGCAATTACCGTTTCGTCCTTAGTGTTACCACCACAAGCAGCCAATATCTGACGTAAAGCTAGTTTCGCCTTTACACATTCTCTTGTATCTACTGCCATAGCGTTGAAATTCTTTTATGCAACTGCTTGTTAATCTAGACCATTGGCTGATTTCATGTTGCTTGCCTGCCATCTTCTTTAAAAAATTGTTACATTTTTGGTGGGTAGACAACTATTACTTGAAGCATCTCACTCATTATGTCCAACAGCTTGTTAGAGCCATTATCCCCAACAACCACAGAAAATTTACCTGCTGGTGGACTAGACCCAGAACGCTTTGATTGGTTAGAAGTTTGGTATCCTGTCCACTATGTTGCAGATTTAGATAAATCCCAGCTAACACGCTTCACCTTACTAGAGCGAGACTTAGTTTTATGGTGGGATAACAATGAACAAACTTGGCGGGCTTTTGAAGACCAATGTCCCCACCGTTTAGCGCCACTTTCCGAAGGCAGAATTAATGAAGATGGACGGCTAGAATGTCCTTATCATGGTTGGGCATTTTCGGGAACAGGCAAATGTGAAAGCATTCCCCAACAAGTACCAGGCGGAAAAGCCGAAACATCTCCCCGCGCTTGTGTAAAATCATTCCCAACCACAGTCAGACAAGGGTTATTGTTTGTTTATCCTGGTCAAGCTGAGAATGCTGCCAAAACACAGGTTCCCATCGTTGATGTTTTAGAAGAAGATACAGATGCCTGGGTTTGTCTGAATACCTTTCGAGACTTACCTTATGATGCTTTGACATTAATGGAAAATGTTCTCGATTCCAGCCACATTCCTTATACCCATCATCGCACCGTTGGCAACCGCGCTAATGTTGCGCCAGTCGAATTAGAAATTGTCGAGTCTGGTAAATGGGGCTTTAAAGGACTTTGGCAAGAAGGCCCCCGCAAAGGCACTTTAGGCAAACAAGATACTACCTTTATTGCGCCGGGGTTGATGTGGCATGATCTCACCTCCAAGCAATTTGGTAGAACATTAACAGTCGTTTACGCAACTCCCATCCGTAAAGGAGAATGTCGTTTATTTGCCCGTTTTCCCTTTAAGTTCTCATCAAAATTACCAGGATTATTTCTGAAACTCACGCCTCGCTGGTACTCTCATCTAGGGCAAAATGGCGTACTGGAAGATGACCAGATTTTCTTACATCACCAAGAACGGTATTTAGAACAAAAAGGTGGCACTGATAACTTTAGCAAAGCATTTTATTTACCAACTAAAGCGGATATTTTTGTATTTCAATTGCGTTCTTGGGTCAAGCAATATTGTGCAGAATCATTTCCAGGAAAAACTTTACCGCCGCCACTATCCAAAGCAGCTTTATTAGATAGATACCATTCCCACACCAAACATTGCAGCAGTTGTCGAACTGCCCTAAAAAACCTCCAAAGTTTGCGTTTAGGAGTAGTAATAGCAACAGCATTAATTTGGAGTTTATTATCTTTATCAGTATTATTTCCTGGTGATATTTCTCATATCACGGTCATTATTGCCAACTTAGCTGTATTACTTGGTGGCGGAATTTGGTTTGGTTTAGGCAAGTTAGAAAAGCAATTTTATCAAGGGCGAGAAATTCCACCGCGAAATATATAGCAAAGCAGGGTAGGTTGGGTGGAGCAACAGCGAAACCCAACAAGGTTTTGATAATGATTCTCGATCGCACTTTATTCTGCTATCTATTCCAATCCTGGCAAGGTTAGCTGAACTGCTGATGATTTTGAGGCGGCAGGGTAGTTACAACTAAATCACTGGGTCTGGAGGCTCAGTGCGATAGCTTAAGTGTTCAAGATGATATTCAACTGTATCACGCATATCGCGAACCGTGAATTCCATTTCAGAAACCGCTTCGCAACTGCATAGAATCACCGTGCCACAATTCTTTGTCTTTTCTAAAAGTTTCGGAAATTCCGTTTTCAGGTTTTGTACAATTTCTTGAGCTATCGTGCTGTATTCCTCCTTATCAGTGACATAAACAACGTATAGCCTGAGTTCATAGGGTTCTTCGGAAGGAAGTTCATGTTCGGGGTCATAGGACAGACGGAAAAACAATATTCCAGAAGAATTTTGCTTGCCTTTCTTATCAATGTGTTTAAGAAATTCACGAAGCCGATCAACAAGGCTGTTCGGTAGAGCATGGCGGCGATATCTAGCTGCCAACCAATTCTGAAGAATCTGCCGAGAACGAGGAGTAAGTCCATAAGATTCGTCAGGCTGCACTGCTTCAAGCGTATTTTTGTCTAATATGAATCTTTCTGGCGCGAGCAGCTTAAGGAAAACAGGGGTTTCACCATGTGTGTATTCCAGGTGTAGAGTGCGGGGGTTTTTCCCATGTGTATAATTTCCATCGCACTCCTCTAGAATACGAGCAAATATAAATTCTACAGTTGGCTCAACATCTAGATTGTCATTGGCGATATCGCAATCATGAGATATTGCTATAGCCAGATCAGCATCAGGTACGTCGCTCAAACCTACTGCCTGAAAGTCTTTCTGCGCCAGTACGCTACCCTGCCGCCAGGATGTGTTTCGAGACCAAGGCATTGCTCGCACTAACTCCTTTCATAGATAGACACAGGAAACTCACTCAATACATCATCGAGCGATCTCAGGTGTTTACCAGATCCCTTAGATTCACGCCGGGTCTGAGCTTCTCTATCAGCTATTGCCTTGAGAGTTGGTAAAAATGTTATTGGGTCTTCATCTGTCTTGAGTATGTCGAGCAAGGAACGCCCATTTAAAATTGGACGATGCACCAGTTTATCTAGACGGATGATGTTTGCGTGATTAAATTTGTCTGCGGCGCGAGATAACTGCTGAATACGTATTACAGCTTCTTCTTTTGGCTCTTGTCCTGCCAGCCAAGCATAGACAGTAGGACGAGTGACCCCAAGAACAGAAGCCAGATCAGACATATTTACAGAAAATACATCACGGATATTGGCAACATGATCAGCAGGGGAGCGTGTATCAATATGCTTGGACTGAGAAGGTTCGATATGTATACGTGGATCATAGACCCATCTGTTTAACTCGGTAGCACTTTGAGCAGTCAAAATACCACCTGTGCCTGGCGTTAAAACTGGTGGATCAATTAACTTGATAGCTGGATGAAAATTATTGGTCTTTTTATCTTGAACAGGAGAGGAGGGATAAGGTTGTATTGTTATAGTCATAGTCTTAAGCCCACTTTTCTCTAGCGTATTCAGTCACCGAAACATTGAAAGCATTGGCGATGATGTCGTGCGCCTTCAAAAGCTGATCTTCAATTTCTTTAAGGTCAAAGCTGTCTCGTCTAACGACGAAATAATCAGTATCTAACACGGCATTTCGCCCATTAATCTCTGTGAATCGGGGTTTCAGCTTGAGCTGTAACAACATCAAGTCAGGTGACAAAGCTAATCCCCCATCCGTAATCAATGCTCTAGCAACCAAATTACCAGACCCGATAGTTGTGACCGTCTCAGTAAAGCTATGATTTAGACTACCTTGTAAGCTTGGAGAAAATCCAAGCAAAGATGGACTCAAGTATTGTTGGAGAGTATCATTATCCATCGGCACAACAGCGTCAAGATAACGAAGTCCAATCCTTTCAACATAAGCCAGTTCAACTATTTCATGTACCAAACTTAAGCCAGATATGGTTTTGTTCAAAAAATCTGCAAAGGTCTCGTATCTAGTAGTGTGAAAAACCAAGGCATTCGAGAGCAATACGTATCCTTCGGTACACTCAGTATTCGTGAAACTCCAGCGCCTATGTGGTATATGACGAACATCAGGTTGTGATTCGTCTAGTCGGCGAATTTCGAGTTCAACTTGATTTTCGTCGCGGAAGTCAGGGAACCCACTTCGGCGCAGGCGCTCCTGCAAATGGGCAACATAATCCGACATTTGGGTAATTGGGTTAAATTGAACCTGAGCCAATGTGTAGAACACGGGCGCAAGAGTCATTTTCGACGACGTTGCTGTCATATACCCCGCAAGGATTTCATGGTTCTACTTTACATCTCATTTTACACTTTTACGGACTGAAATTATATAAATAAAATTTTGGTTTAGCTTAACGGTTAAAAATTGAGGAAACGTCTCTACATGGTTTTGGGTTTGACTCCTTCTTACTCCTAGCCTGCATAGAGATTTCCAGGAACAGGTTCAACTATTGGCCGTCTAGAGGGACAATAAAAGTCAAGACTTAGGAGTAGTAGCTCATGGTTAATTAATGCAAAACTCTCCGGATAGCTTTTCTTGCTCCCGTATGCTTACCCTTTTCATTCTGGGGTGACGTGGTTAACATGGGTTGAACATATTTTTAATGATTCAACTTTATGCCTAGAACACCGAATGAGTACGCTGTACACCTGTTGCTGGAAACTGGTCATCGTGAAGAAGTGCGGTTTCCAACTATTCAAGAATTTCAAAAATGGTATAGTGGCGAACTAGTACCCAAGTCTACCTCGAATGATTTTATCAGTGTACCGATCAAGAATATTCAGGGAGAGTATATGGTTGTCCGCCCATCTCGGATTGTGGCAATCCGGGTAGAACCACTGTTTAGTTCTAGTGTTGAAAGATTCGACTAAATCATGAGAAAAACCCTTGCTTTGGCTTCTTTGAGTCTAGGAATTGCCCTTGTTAACACAATTTGGCCAGCTGTTGCTCAAGTTCCGACGACTATACCATTACCTGTACCGTTACCTACACAGCCAAGCACTCCCCCTGAGTTCCAATTACCACTCGAACCTGTAGAAATTAGTGATACTTGTACTCCTGTATCTACTTGTTTGGGATGGGATGATCAAATTTTTGGTCGTCCAGGCAAAAGTGGCGATCGCAAAGCTCTTTTAGCGGCCATTGACAATAGTTTAGATTATTTGGCAAAAGATAAAGCGATCGCCGCCTATCAAGATTATCCGGTGCCAGGAATTACCCGCGATCGCGTGCGGCGCAGTTTACTGCGTTTCCGGCAATTAGTCACAACAGCCAAATCTGCCAGTCAACTCAGAACAGCCGTTCAGCGAGAGTTTGTGTTTTACAAGTCTGTTGGCAATGATGGCAAGGGTACTGTTAAATTTACTGCTTACTATGAGCCTATTTATCAGGCCAGTCGCGTTAGAACTTCTATATATAAGTATCCCCTTTATCGACTACCGCCAAATTTTGACCAATGGGCTAAACCCCACCCAAAACGCATTGAGTTGGAAGGCAAAGATGGTTTACTGGGAAATAAAAGCCAGTTGCGCGGTTTGGAATTGTTGTGGTTCCGCAATCGCTTAGACGCATACATGGTACATATCCAAGGTTCTGCCCAAATCAGGTTAACCAATGGCAAAACTACTTCTGTTGGTTACGCTGGCGGTACTGACTATCCTTGGACTAGCATCGGCAGAGAACTCGCCAAAGATGGCAAACTGCCCCTAGACGGCTTAACCATGCCACGCTTGATTAGTTTCTTCCAGCAAAATCCTCTAGAGTTAAATAATTATTTGCCTCGTTGGGAACGCTTTGTGTTCTTTAAAGAAGCTCCAGGAAGAAAAGCCACTGGTAGTATTAATGTGCCGGTGACAGCAGAACGTTCCATTGCGACTGATAAATCGCTGATGCCTCCTGGCGCACTAGCACTAATTAATGGTACATTCCCCTATCCTGCTGCTGGTGGCAAATTACAACCGCGTACTGTCAGCCGTTTTGTCTTAGACCAAGATACAGGCAGTGCGATTAAAAGCCCAGGCAGGGTAGATTACTTTATGGGAACTGGTAAACTAGCAGGCGATCGCGCTGGAATTACAGGTGGCAATGGTTCACTATATTATTTGCTACTCAAAAACTAGGGAGTAGGGAATTGGGAGTAGGGAATGGGGGAAGAAAAATTACTTACTCCCTACTCCCCACTCACAACTCCCCACCTAATATGGTGGATAACCAAAATCATCTTCATCAGCGTAAATATAGGAACTAGAAACACCAGCCATAACTGGTTTACTGGTTTCTGTTCTCACTGGTTCCTTACCAAATTCTTTGTATTCTTCAAAATACTTGCAAATAATTGCTGACTCAGGCGCATCAGAAGCAATCAAGTATTGTGTTAATGTTCCCACTGTTGGATGCTTGTAATCTACAGTCGAAGCAACCAACACAGTATTCGGCTCAATTCCTCTTTCTTCGCACTCAATTATCGGGCAGAATATCCCATGCGCGTGGAACAAAGGGCCTTTTGGTGTTAATGGTTGTTTACGATATACAGCATAAGCTTTTTCTAATTCGGCAACAAAACCACTCACCACTTTGCCTTGTTGAAACTCACAATAGGTTTTGCTGAAACTTGCTCCGGCTGCACCATTCAGGGTTAATTGTAGTGGCAAGTCATGTAAAAATTTCTTATCTTCACTGACTAAAAAAATTAAATAGCGCGTAAAAGTTTTAAACTTCAGTTTATCCGCTAAAAAAGCATCATAATTTTCTTTGAGCGTACCTAACTTCAGCCCTGTTTCCCGGTCTTTGACTGACAAAGGGCCTCGGCGCACTATCACCAAGCGCGGAGTAGTAGTCATAAAAACTGTTTCGACACCAGAGCTAAATTCATGCTCTACTTGCTGCCAATTTTCATCCGGCTGAAAACCCACAGCATTAGCATTATCTAACTTGATGGCGAGACCATAGGTTTGCATCCCATCAGTGCCATACCGAGGATTAATCATCTGACACCAAGGGATGACTTGAGAAGGCGGCGCATTAAATTTTTCGTCCTCAAAGTCGAACTTAGCAGATGCTTTCATCGTTTTAGGCTGTAGGTAAGTTTTACTATCCAAGTTGATTGTTATGCGCTGATGTGGGAATCGTATCTCCCATTTGTACCATCCAAATGGTACATTCTGCACATTATGAAGTAGATTTTAACAGGAGAGGCTAGAGGCTAGGATAAGAAATAATCTCGCAACCAAATATAAAAAATCTTTTCCTCCTACACCCTTATACCCTTACACCCCTACATCCTGTTTCCAGCTAGACGCTAAAATAAACCCATCACTACCAGATGCAGTCATCTCCTCATGTCCCTCGCCAAAGAACTAGACACTCCTCAAGCAACCCCAGAAGATGTTATCTTTCCTCCAGGTGATTTATACAGCGACGAACCTCCCTTGGAAACAGAACTGCATCTAGAGCAGATTATGCTCTTACTCAAATGTCTAAAGTGGTTGTGGCGAGACAGAAACGATTTCTACGCGGCTGGAAATCTAACTATTTACTACAGTTGGAATAAACGCAAAGATGAACACTTCCGGGGGCCAGATTTTTTTGTCGTGCTGGATACAGAGCGTCGAACTCGCAAAAGTTGGGTTGTTTGGGAAGAAGAAGGGAAATATCCTAACGTAATTTTAGAGATTCTTTCAGAATCAACGGCGAAAACCGATAAAGATTTAAAGAAAAAACTATACCAAAATACTTTCCGCACACCTGATTATTTTTGGTTCGACCCAGAAACTCAAGAATTTGCTGGATTTCATTTAGTTGATGGTCAATACCAAACCCTAGAACCCAATGCTCAAGGACATTTGTGGAGTCAGCAGTTGGGTTTATACTTGGGGATTCATGAAGGACTATTGCGATTTTTTACTCCAGTCGGTCTATTAGTTCCAACGCCAGAAGAAGCCGCCGAATTTGAACGTCAGCAAAAAGAACTAGCGCAAGCACGAGCCGAAAAGTTAGCAGCGAAACTGCGGGAATTAAATATTGACCCAGAAACAATTGATTAATCGGGAATAGGTGATAGGTTACAGGTGATAGTAAAGGTTACTGGGCGACTTGTACCGAGCGTTCGCGCAGCGTCTCCGTCAGGAGAAGTCGAGGTAAGTCGAAGTACACCCTTACACCCCTAATTTTGATTATTATGCGAACGATCGCCGAAATTAACGAGAAAATCAGCCGCCAGCGTGCAGTAGTTTTAACAGTTGAAGAAGTCAAAGCCAGAGTTGTAGAAGTTGGTGTCAGCAAAGTTGCCAAGGAAGTTGATGTGATTACCACCGGCACATTTGAGCCAATGGAGTCTAGTGGTGCGATTCTTAATCTCGGACACACTGACCCCCCGATTAAAATTCGCCGTTGTTGGATAGATGGCGTACCTGCATATACAGGTTTTGGGGCGGTAGATTTATACTTGGGTGCTAGTTGTGCCGTGGAGACGATGGACGGTGAGGAAATCCGCGAACGTGGCGGTGGTCATGTGATTGAAGATTTGATTGCCGGGAAACAAGTACAAGTCAGGGCGCAAGGACAAGTTACAGATTGTTATCCACGGGCAACATTTGAAACTACCATTACCCGTGACACTATCAATCAATTTTATTTATTTAATCCGCGTAACCTTTATCAAAATTTTATCGTGGGTGTGAATGGTGGCGATCGCCCACTTTTTACTTATCTCGGCCCTTTACAACCTCATCTTGGTAACGCCGTCTACTCTAACCCTGGGGCAATTTCTCCCCTATTTAACGACCCCGATTTGCAACTCATTGGCATTGGGACACGGATTTTCTTAGGTGGCGGTATCGGCTATATCGCTTGGGAAGGAACGCAACACTTCCCCTTACAAAAGCGGTTAGCTAATCGTACACCCATTGGCCCGGCTGCTACCTTAGCCTTAATTGGTGATGCTAAACAAATGTCAGCCAGTTGGGTACGTGGTTGCTACTTTAAAAGTTATGGCCCTTCGTTGATGTTGGGTGTGGGGATACCATTCCCCGTATTAAACGAAACTGTCGTTGAACACTGTGCAGTGCAGGATAAAGATTTAGTCGCGCCCATCGTCGATTTTTCCATTCCCCGGCGCGTGCGTCCGACCTTTGGGTTGGTGAGTTACGCCCAACTGAAATCCGGGCGACTCACCATTGAAAATAAAACTGTGCGTGCTGCACCTTTAGCTAGTATGTCCTTATCTCGGCAAGTCGCCCTAGAGTTAAAACAATGGATTGCAGCTGGCACTTTTACCCTCACAGAACCAGTCGCCCCCATTCCAATGGAGCGATCATTTTTGCCCCAAGATCGTTGGACAGATTTTTAGTTTTGAGTGCTGAGTGCTGAGTGCTGAGTACTAAGAGTCAGTAATTCAGCTTTATTTAGTACCGCAGGCACTCTCTTAACTCAGCACTCAGCACTTTCAACTCAGCACTACTCTTGCGGTGGCTTTTGTTTTTTAATGGGCTTAGGAACTGGAGCAGATGATTTTGGCAGAGGTTTGGACACTGCTGAGGCTTCACCGCCGCCGATCTTTTTGACTGGACGTGGGCTGGAACTGTCTCCAGGGCTACGTCTGGGCGGGAATGGTCGGCGACCACCGCCACCACCACCACCACGGAAACCACCAGGGCCACCTCTTTGGGGTGGTCGGCGTTTTTTGGGTAAATCCGCGATCGCTTCTGCTGTTTCTATGGCTAATAAGTCACCATCTCGTTTGACTTGGAAATCCCAAAACTTGCCCACAGCTTTAGTCGCTAGGACACCTTTGAGTTTTAATTTAAAGTATTTGGGTTTTTCATCTTGTTTGCGAGCAGCCTGCTTAATTTTGACAACTAAATTTTTGTCATCAAAAGATTGGTAAACTACTTCGCCACGCACAGAAAAACCACCATCGGGAATATCTGATGAAGCTTTAATGTCGCTTTTATCTGTTACAGCAGCATCGGCTTGAGGCAATTCATCATCGGCCGAATCTTGTGCTTGCTGTTTGGCTAAATTTTCGGGTTCCCATACACCCACAATTTGCAGATGTAAGGCATCGGTTTCTTGCTTAGTACGGGGATAAACTACCCAGAGGTGATTTTTTTCTAAATCAAGGTGATTCTTGACTAAGCTCATAATTCGACCGAGGAGAACAGCTTGGATTTCCACACCATCCGCAGTCAGGAGCGTACCTTGAGTAAACTGTTCACTGCTTGCAATGTAGCGACCCCGGACTAATCCGATCGCTCTGTACTGCATTGGTTCGCTGGGTGGTGGAATTGGTTGCTGTCGATTGGCTAAATGAGCATCGTTGGCAATCTCACTAGGATCAGTAGACGAATTTTCCGATTCAGAAACAGTAGCTACTACTGTTGTGACATCAAGAGCCGTATCTGTTTCGGTTTCAGGTTGATTGGACTCAGGCAAATTAGAAGATTCAGGCGAAGGCATCAGGTCGGAATTCATAAAAACTCCTTGCGGCGGAGACACATCCCATTGTGGGATTTTACTAAAGCAACTGGAAAGCGCGTTTGTGCGGCTGATGAAAGTATATTGTGTTCCACCAAGACACACGACAACGCCAAATACAATTCCAAAAACGCTAAATTTACATTTATACTCTAAATGTTTAATCTAGCGTCTAGACACTAGTTTCGGAAGCATATCATAGGTAAAACTCTGACGGCTCCCCCTAAAGTCATCAATTACTTTAGCAGTGTAAATAGTTATTTGTTATAAAATTCACAGACAATTGGCGGTATTCCGCAAAGTTTTGGAAATTTTCACTTTCCAATTTGTGTCAATGATAATGTCATTAGAGTTCTGGAGAATTACAAAACTGTGTCTGAAGCTCGTAATCGTTGGATAGTCCGGGTTATCTTGGCATTAGCAGTTCTGATGTTTGTGGGTGTATCTATAGTTCCTATTATTAGCGCATTCAATAGCCCGACATCGACAAACCAGAATGCTGCAAATCCTACAGGTAACTTAGCTTCCTCTGACCAAAAAACAAAATTGCAAGATGAAGTACGGGGTTATGAACTAGTTTTACAACGGGAACCTGAAAATCAAACTGCCCTGAAAGGTTTATTACAAGCACGTTTACAACTTTTAAGCTTGAATCAAGGTGATGTTCAAGGAGTAATAGCCCCTTTAGAAAAACTAGCTAAACTCAATCCTGAAAGATCAGAATATGGAGTCCTCCTCGCTCAAGCCAAACAGCAAATTGGCGATAAAGAAGGAGCTGCCCAAGCATATCGCACAATTTTGGATACTAAACCAGGCGATTTAAAAGCTTTACAAGGTATGGTAGCACTGCTCTTAGACCAAAAACGCCCGGAAGCTGCGATCGGTCTATTACAAGAAACTTTAAATAATGCTACCCAAGCTAATACCATTCAACCGGGAAGTGTGAATGTAGTTGCTGTGCAAGTGCTACTAGGCAATGTCTATGCAGCCCAAAAACGCTTTCCTCAAGCGATGAATGTCTATGACCAAGCGATTAAAAAAGATCCCAAGGATTTTCGCCCGGTCTTAGCTAAAGCCATGCTGTTGAAGGAACAAGGCAAAACAACCGAAGCTAAACCTTTGTTTAGTAATGCAGCCAGTTTAGCGCCTGCCCAATACCGAGACGAAATTAACAAAGCTGCAACCGCTTCCCCAACTCCTCCGCCTGCTGCATCTGCCCCACCTGCACCTGCAAGTACTCCCAAACCTTAAAATATTGGGTGGTTTAAGATAACTGTAAAAAATAAATGTTTTGGGGTTTCTCTGGCAGGAACCCCTAATAAATGCAAAAATTCCAATCTGAAGAGATAAATGGCACGCCCACCCATTCACCCAGGAGAAATTCTTGGGGATGAAATCACAGAACTTGGTATGACCGCAAGTGATTTAGGGGAGCATCCCACTTTTTTGTATGTCATTGCGAACGCAACGAAGTGAAGTGAAGCAATCGCAAAGTCTCGCACTAAGAACAAAACCATGCGATTGCTTCGTCGTCCCTCCTCTCTGCGAGACGCTACGCGAACGCAATGACTTTTATTCTTTAGTTGCTAAATAAAAACTGGGATGCACCCGTGATTTAGCTCGTGTTCTCCATGTTCCTAAAAACCGGATTACCGAAATCATCAACGGAAAAAGAGGGATAACAGCTGATACAGCTTTACGATTAGGTCAATATTTTGGAACTGGTGGAGAATTTTGGCTAAATCTTCAGAAGAACTATGAGTTGAGGTTAGCTGAACAAACTGTAGGCTAGGAAATTCAAGAAAATATAGCAATCCTAAAATTCAAGAAAATATAGCAATTCTAAATGATATACCAACATCTCTCTACCTTGTCTCCTTTATCTACCTTGTCTACCTTGTCTCTTTTGTTCATTTCTCAAATAGGACTGCTATATGAATATTAAGAATTACCGCGCTTGTTAATTCAACGCTATCAAGTGCGATTGATTATTTTTTCTCCAGATGAGGAGGCGATTATCCAATGGCAAAAGTAGAACAATATCGACAACTTATTCAAGAGCTTTTACAAGCTTATAGCGAAATTAAAGCTAGTAATGAAGAAGTAGACGCTGAAGTTATTTTTGATCAAGAGCGCGATCGCTATCAACTAGTTCATGTCGGCTGGTCTAATAAACGGCGTGTATATGGTTGTGTTTTACACTTAGATATTAAAAACGAAAAAATCTGGATTCAGCACGACGGTACTGAAGGTGGTATTGCTGATGAACTGACTAGCCGAGGTGTGCCTAAACAAGATATTGTCTTGGCTTTTCATTCTCCTTTTAAACGACAATTTACCGAGTTTGCAGTCGGCTAATACCATTTTGAATTGTGAAAGAACTTATTAGTCAGCCTTTCTGCACTCCATCTGTAGATAAATAATTATTTTCCAAATGGTTATTACAAATGACGAAGGACAAATGACAAATGACAACCTTAATTCACCGTCCCTAAATTACTAAAAATTTCAATTAAATTACCATCGGGGTCACGAAAATGAGCGGTGCGGAGTCCCCAAGCTGGACGGTCTAAAGGTTGGGTGACAATTACAACGTTGCGTTCTTTGAGTTTTTCGTATACTTCATCAACGTTATCAACGGCAAAAATCAAAGCCATTTTATTATGACAATCTGAGGCTGAAGGTAAATAAGCACTGGGAATTGCTTCAGCCATGAAATCTTTTCTAAATAAGGCTAATTTGAGGTTATCTCCAGTGTGTAACTCAGCATAGCCACTATTTTCATCCCCCCAATCAATCCAAAAGCCCAATACGTCACGGTAGAAGAAGAAACAATCTTTATAGTTGTTTACTAACAGCCTGATATGTGTTAATTGAAGCATGATAAATATGATGTCTATTAGTGAATATATAGCCGTAGTCACTGAGGTTAGCACAGTATTAATTTCTTAAGACCTTGAATTTAACTGGTTAATACTCAGCACTCAGCACTCAGCACTTTGCTTGACTAACTGTGTATTCTCGGCTCTGGATGCAAGTTTACCAGGATATCGCTTTCAACAATTGCTAACTCATCAAGTCTTTGCTGAACAATTTCACGTTCAAAGTAAGTGTCTGCTAAAACCCAGTATGTACCAAAGTGTCTGGCTTCTGATGCCATTAAGCCTTTATAAAATTTCGCTAATTCTGGTTCAGGACAATGTGTGGCTAATAGTCCTAGTCTTTCGTGACTGCGGGCTTCTATTAAGCCGGTGACGAGTAAGGAATCTAAAAAACGGTCTGGTTCGTTGGGACGGACTGCGGCTTTCAAACCTGCACCATAAGGAGGCGGCGATAAGGGTGCAAGGGGGATGTTGCGACGTTCTAGCCACTGGTTGACGAGTTCAAAGTGTTCTAATTCTTCACGGGCGATCGCAGTTAATTCCCTAACCATTTTAGTATTAGAAGGATAGCGAAACATGAAATTTAACGCCACCCCGGCGGCTTTGCGTTCGCAGTGGGAATGGTCAAGCAAAATAATATCTAAATTTGCGATCGCTTGTTCGACCCAAGCATCAGAGGTGGGTTGCTTGAGGGTGTTGATAGTCGGTAATCCAGAAGTAAGCACAGGCTAAAACAATAAAAATGGCAATCCTGCTGAGTATCCCAGCAACTCGATTTTGACATACTCCCCGGCGTGAAAGCACGGGGATTCTAGGCTCAAACAGCGATTGCAGGCGTAGCCCGACTTACATCACCTAACCCGATGGTTCATGCCCCAACCATTTCAATCACTTGAGATGCGTTCTCATCCCTTGCGTTCACGGATTGGCAAGATGGGCAACGCCATTCTCTCATAGATAAATCCAAATCTTCTAGAACATGGCCACAACTAGCACAAGTCTTACTGGATGGATACCACTGGTCGATAAACACAACCAATTTATTTTTCTTCTTAGCAACCCATTCCAGGATTTGTAGAAACTCGCCAAACGCCAGATCCGATATTTTCCTACCCCAAAGACGTTGCATTCCCTTGAGAATCAAATATGTAGGCGAAGAATAACAAATTTCTATTGAATCTTGACAAAATTTTAAGTAAATCACCAAAGCATAGTAATTTTCCTATGTTGTTACAGAAACATTGTGGTTGAAGTTTATCAATCCTACTTTCCTAGGAGAAATTATCTATATGCTTTGGTGCTTTTTTAGCGGATATTTCCGCCATAAGGGTAAAAGTAAAGGGCTTATAAAGAATATAATAGCCCTTTAGAAATTACTGTATCAGCCCGCACAATTTTTCGAGATTACTGAATAAATTTTGTCTAGCGATCCCCATGTCAAGAAAATTGTATATTTTCACCAACTTTGCCTGATTAATTATCGTGAATTCTTTGTATCGATTCATAACTAAATACAAAATTTTACCAAGCAATTGGTTGGCGATCGCGGAAAAATCCTCCAGTAGAACCATCATCTGGAAGGGTTACCAGCCATACGATTGTGTCAACGCCTTGTTCTGGTGTACGTGGTGCATTTGCGCCACCCATATCAGTTTTTACCCAACCAGGACAAACAGAATTAACTAATATATTTGTGCCAGTTAATTCACTAGCAAAAATTCGGGTGACGGCATTTAAAGCTGTTTTAAAAATACGGTATCCAGGGAAACCTCCCTCCATATCTGTTAACTGTCCCATCCCTGAAGAAACATTCACTATTCGTCCATAATTATGTTCTTTCATTAAGGTAATTAATGCTTGAGTAACACGCACTACACCAAAAACATTTGTATCAATTATTGTGTTAGAGCAATTGATAGTGTAGCGATCGCTGATCCTATGATGACACGGTTAGCGATACCTCCGATAAGCTTCCCTAACGCCTGTCTTTCTGTTTGTAAAATATATAAAAGCAAAAAGTAATTCTTTGTATACTAAACATTATTCATAATCAAAAAATCAATTACCAAATTCTTCCCAAATTCAAAACAAAACCATTTAAAATATCTTCCCCTGATACTGTAACAGGAGATTCCAAAAGCTCAAATTCCTTACCTTGTCTATAAATTTCTACCTGACGAGATTTACGATTAATTAATAAACCTAACCGCACACCATTGTCTATATATTCCCTCATCTTTTCCTGTGCAACCTTCAAACTATCACTTGGGGAAAGTAACTCAATTACAAAATCAGGACAAATAGGAGGGAACTTTTCTTTTTCTACATCTGTTAAAGTATTCCATCTTGACAACTTTATCCAAGCAGCATCAGGAGAACGGTCTGCACCATTAGGTAATTTAAAACAAGTAGAAGAATCAAAAGCTATGCCAGTACCATCAGCATCAGTCCAATTCATTACTTGTTGAGTAATTCTCGCATTTTTATTACCGGTTTCTCCTCCCGTAGGCGGCATAATAATTAATTCTCCAGTTGCGCTGCGTTCAAATTTCAAGTCCTTATTTGCTTGACATAGATTAAAAAATTGCTCATCTGTCAGTTCCAATACTGGTTTGAGATTGACTGTAAAAGCATTCATAGCAATATTCCAGATTAAATATTAAAGCAGCAATTATATTCGCCTTAGATACTATTCTATATTCCATTACCCCGTTGGCAACAAGCGATCGCACCTCTCCACAATCCTAAATGCGATCGCTCGTCTTCAACAGAGTAAAATACACTTTATTTTCAGTATTCAATTCTCCAGCCTACGAATGCGAATTGCTGTTGGTGAAATAACAGTAAAAGCTCCCAGTAATTCAGAGTGGTGTTGATTAATAGCATTGGCAATAATCTCTGATTTGCTGATTGTAGATAACCCTGCTAATCGAGTTAAGATAACACCTGATGCAATACGACGTAAGCGGAAAACTAACTCACCAAAATCTTTGTCTGATGTTAATAATATTGCTTCTTCTTGGTTAGCCAAATCCAGCACTACATCATCTGAAATTCCTGGCTCCATTTCAGCAACGTACCACACTAAATGGCCATCTTGACGCAAACGCTCAACAATCGGCCAATCTAAATTCTCGTCTGCTAGAAACTTCAAGAAACGTTCTCAACAATCGGATAAATCACATCATATCGTAAAGCCTCAGCCGCAAATGCCAAAGCTGCTTGAATTGCTTCGCGTGTTAGTCGCGGATGTGATTCTAATATTTGTTCTGGGGTTTCACCAGCAGCTAATTTTTCTAGAATTAACTCAACAGTGATGCGCGTACCTGCAATTACAGGTTTACCCATCATTACTTTTGGGTCGGATACAACTATTTGTTTAAGCGGTTTTTGCATTGTATTGGCTCATTGCTTGCTTTCTATATCATGCCATTAATAACTTACGATACTTAATGTAAGCTAATGCTTGTATGGCTAAATGCGTGATACCTATCGTAAGATACACAACATATACTAAACGCATTGAGTAATTACAATAATAAACCAGATATCAAATACTGTTTTTAGATAAAATATACTGTTTGTGCAATTGAGTGTATCTTCTCTACTATGTCTAACAGCGATCGCACTCCACATTCCCAAACGCGATCGCTGATTCTATGATGACACTGTTAGCGATCGCCTGTATGGAGAGATGAGCGATACCTCCGGTAAGCTTCGCTAACGCACTCCACATTCTCAAACGCGATCGCCTGTTTTTCTAGATGAGCGATACCTACAGTAAGCTACCGTTAAAAATGTCAAAGTATAAAATTATTGTATAATTATGATGCCAACTTATTTACTCTTCTTTAGTTTATAAATTTGCGTTATAATTTTGATTGGAATCCGGCCAAAGAAAAACAAAATATTAGTAAACATCAACTCAATTTTCGTTTAGCATCAACTGTTTTTCGTGATCAATATCAGTTAAGTTTATATGATGAGGAACATAGTGATTATGAAGACAGATGGATTACGATAGGTTTAGATGAAACGGGTATTTTAAGGGTTGTTATTCATACTTTTGAACAAACAGATGAAGATTCCTGCTTAATTCGTATTATTTCAGCACGGAAAGCAAATTTTAATGAGCAGCAGTGTTATCAAGGCAGAAAACTATGAAAGCGGAATATGATTTTTCACAAGCTGAACAAGGTAAGTTTTATCATCCTGATGCAACGTTTCATTATCCGATTTACCTTGAACCAGATGTTGATAATTTTTTAAATAAAATTGCTCAAGAGAAAAATATTGATGTGCAAATTTTAGTCAATGAATGGTTGAGAAATAATATTAAATTAATTGAAAGTATTCAGTAAAAGCAATAAAGGCAATTACACTCGATAACACTCCCAAAGCGCGACGCACTCCCCATTTCCAAAAGCGATCGCTGATCCTATGATGATAAGGTTAGCGATACCTCCGATAAGCTTCCCTAACGCCTGTCTTTCTGTTTGTAAAATATATAAAAGCAAAAAGTAATTCTTTGTATACTAAACCTAGAGTCAAAAAATTATAGTTATAAATTTTATGTCTAGCTATCAAGAAGTATTACAACAAGCTCAAACTTTAACTCCTGAAGAACAAATACGCTTAATTGAAGATTTATCCAGCTTAATTCGTCAACAGGTAACAATGATATCTAAACCAAAGCGTAGCATTTTAGAATTGCGTGGGTTGGGTAAAGAAATCTGGAATGGTGTTGATGCTCAAGAATATGTTAATCACGAACGCGATTCATGGAATATCATTTTTTGTGACGAATGACGCACGTTTACCTTCGTTGCCAGGGTTATCAGTGTTAGTGTTAGAGCAATTGATAGTATAGCGATCGCTGATTCTATGATGATAAGGTTAGCATCGCCTGTTTGCTATCATGAGCGATTGTAACGTAAAAATTTCTAGAGCGATCGCCTGTAGAAAAATATGAACATGATTTATATTTTTTTAATCACCTAAGCAGAGATCAAACGCTGTTTTGGTTCAGGAATGTGACGACCTAATTCTTGAGCAGTTTCAATCCATTCCTGCATAATAATTTCTACATTTTGTAGTGCTTCTTGATAAGTTTCACCATCAGCAGCACATCCAGGTAATTCTGGTACTTCTGCTATAAATGCTTGGTCTTCTTCACTCCAATAGAGATTAATTTCATAACGCAGATTCATCTTGTTCTCCTAGTTCATATTTGAGAATTACTTCACGCACTTGCTTGACCTGATAAGCTTTAGCTTTTCCTTGTTTGGGCTGAAGATTCAAGATTTCCTCTATACCATCTTTTGTATATATATGATGGCTACCGCGAATGCGCTCATCAAACCCTAGTTTAATTAGTAGTTGACACAACTGCTCAAAGGCAATGTTTTTATCTGATGTTCCTGATAATATCTTAGCCAGTAGTTTATCTATTTGACTCATTATTTACCATAAGCGATCGCATCTCATAACTCATAGCAAATTTGATATTTCGTAGCAAGTTGAGTTTTGGTTTTGTAAAATCAACACATAACACCATTAACTCATTAAACTGATTACCTTTGCCACTGCTGCTGCTTGTTCAGGATATAGTTGCGCTAGATATTCGCACACCTCATAGGCAGAATCGAGGTAATAGGCACAAGGAATTAACATTTTCTTGAAATTAGGGAAATCACCTATCTGTACAAGCAATGAAGCAATTTGTAGAAGTTGTCTGTTTCGATCTGTAAGAATAGCCTCTGTTGTCCTCAGAGCTTTTTCACCTAATCCTGCTAATACTTGTATAGCAGCAATTATCTTAAGCGATTCCATTCGCTGTTGTTGGTCGTCTATTTTGTCTTTAGTTTTAAGACTAGCTTCGAGAGTCGTGACTTTTTCTTGTTTATTGTATTGCTCTTTAGCAATCATCCAAAATGCTCTCATTCGCTGCCAGCTATCTTCAATTTCATCTGTAATCTTAAGTGCGGTTCGCATATCTCCCATTTCTGCGAAAGCTGCTACTATTGACACTAGATTTACATCTCGCCGATTTCCACTTTCTCTTGCCAACCTCAGCAGATTGTTAATTCTTACTTGTGCGGTTTCATAATCAATCAGAGATTCTAATACAACTTCTGTGCAGATAATATTTATCGGTTTACCTTCTATAAAACTTTGTACGTCCGATATATACGGTAGGTTTTGTGAAGCACTAAAAAGAGTGTTTAGTGCTTCTTCCCTCTGTCCAGATTTTTCCTGTAACCTAGCTATAGTTTCTAGAACTTGGGATTTAGTCGAAGTCGAATAAGATTTTATGCTTTGAGCAGTTTTACACGCAGATGCAAAATATTTTACTCTGGCCTGTGCTAGAGCTATAAATTTGAAGCTTTGTATATGTTCCCATTCCTTTGTAATCTTATGTGCAGTTTGAATGGCTTGCTCAAAAATTTTTTTTGCATCATCTTCTTTTTCCACCTGTGCTAACATTTCTGCTACTCTCGCTAGGGCGGTTGATCGTTGCCAGAAATTATGAATAGTTAATGCAATTTGATGAGCTATACTGATGGTATTTGTTGCTTCCTGTTTTGATAATGCTTTAATTTGTACTTCTGCTATGCCTGCTAATGTTCTTGCTTGTAAAAAAGCCAATTCATATTGTTCATACACTTTTGCCATTTGAAGAGCAGTGGCAAAAGTTGTCCTTGCTGCTAAATTTTGACCTAATTTCGCTTGTTCCTGCGCTATGATACCCTGAACTGTTGCTCGTCTATCTGAATTATTAATCCTAGCCGCATAATCAAGAGCTTCATCATATTGTTGTTTATCTGAGTGCAAAACTGCGATTCTAAATAAGATTTCATTTTTATCGGATTCTGCGTGTACCGCTTCATCTAATCTATTCTTAATTTTTATTAATTCATCATCTCTATTGGCTTCATTTTCAATTTCTTCATTATCTTCAATAGTCGATTTAGAAAAGTTTCCTCCCGTTTTAATAGCCTCTATCTTCCTCTCTAAATTTTCTAATTGAGGATTAGTATCCGATGAATTGCTTATTTTTGTGGCTGAATCATAAGCTTCAGTAAAAGTCGCTAACATTTCTTGCTGATACCCAACTTCTCCTTGTGTTTCTCCTATCATAATCATTGTCTCCAACCAATCATGGCTAGGAAAATACATTTGGTTAATTTCTAGGGCTTTGTCAAAAGTAGCTGCTGCTTTTATATCCCCTTTCTGTCTCTGTGCCTTTGCTATACTAGCCAATTGCCATATTTTTTTTTGTATATCTGAGTTAATTTTTAATGTAGTATCAATAGCCGCAGTAAATTGATCAAAACCACTGAGATACATAGACAGAAAGTGTCTATAGCGATCATTTAATAGTTTCTGTTCTAAAACCTCACAAATACTATGACTTATTTCAAAATTATGAGCAAGAAAGTATGCAGCAAAATCACATAGCCAATCAGCATCTCCCTGGATATCGAAACGTGGTATTTCCTTCTGCTGCAATCGCTCCAATGTTGCTATTGCCTCTTTTAATTTGCCTGTATCCTTCAATTCCCATGCTAGTAGCAGATACCACAAGACACATGGCTCAATTTCATAAAAATCCGCCCTTGCTAAGGCACGGTTTAAACTACCTTTCCGCAGTGCATCTAAGGGGGACTCTTGCGAAGTTGTCTCTACTAACTGCTGTGCATGAATCAATAGGAACTCTGCCATTTCACCTGCTTTGTCTTCTTCAGCCGCACCAAGTAAAGCAATCTGAATGGTTTTGAAAGCTAAATCTGGCTCATCAGGTAAATTTTCCTGCTGGCAAGATGCAAAAGCTTTATTTCTTGCGATCGCATACAAATCTTCCCACTGCTTTTTATCTTGCAAGTGTTCAGCATAGTGCCGCAACGCATAAAAACTCTGGTTTTCCTGCCAGCAACTACAGTAGTTAATCAAATCTTCTAAAGCATCTTCGGCATCATCACCCAACTCATTTGCAAAAGTTTTTCCCAGCAATGGGTGTGCAAAAGCATAAAGTTTGTCTTCAGCAATTTTCATCCAGCGTGTCACTTGCCAGCACTGTTGTAACTGCCTTAAATGGCGATCACGCATTCCTGTAATTTCCTTGACATCCTCTTTTTCAAGAGTCCCTTTCGCCACCGCCAGCAGTGCAAAAAATTGCCAACGCTGATCAGGTAATTCCAATTTGTCTAAGCGTTGTAGCTGCTGCTTTATATACTGCTCAAATCCTTTTGGCGTTTGTGCTAAAACTTCCCCTATATCCTTTCCTTGTTTTGCTGTATAACTTAAATCTTCAATCAGGTATTTGAGGTAGAGAGGAAAGCCTTGTGTAATTTCATCAAGTTGCTTAACAAAATGAATATCATCTGCGAATATTGCTAACTCACCCTCACCAGCTTGTTTTAACCAATCTGCGATCGCTTCATTAGGTAATCGGTTAAGAGGAATAACTTCTCCATTATCTATCCAAGCATCTAGGTATTCTGGTTTTTCTCCCTCTTCTGCTCTTGCTGAAGCAATCACAAATACATTTTCCGGTAGAGGAGTGGGAAAAGGTGGCTCAAAGGGATTTTCAGCTTCATCTAAACTATCTAGAACAATGACTAAAGGTTTATCTTTAAGTGCGGCATATTCTCCTAAGATGTCATAAATTGTATGCCACAACTCTTGTTCATCATTTGGTACTTGCTGATATCTAAATTCTTCGTAGTAAGTATAAAGCTGTTGCAGCAGGTGGCGATAAGCATTTTTTACAGAGCGCGTCACATCATATCGCTGACTAAAGAAATGGTAAGCGATAAAATATTCTTTGTTCTGCTGTAACTTCACCCAGTTTGCTAGTAGTGCTGTTTTACCAAAACCTGCACCACTTATCAAAAGTCTGAACCCACTGGAATTTTCACTTAAAAATTTGTCAAGTTTTTTAACTTCTTCAGAGCGTCCAACGAAAAATTGTATATATTCTTTGATAATTTGCTCAACTTCATCAACAATCTCCCTGTCAGTTGCTTTTCTATTTTCACCAAAATTTGCTTCTAAAATGCTTTCAATTATGCGTGCTTTCTCGATTGGAAAATTTGCAACTTCTTTAAGAATGTCCCGATAATCCTTAATGTCCTTATCTTTATCAAAATTAAACTTCCCTTGAATTATTTCTTTATGTCCACTACCTCTATTATTTTTCTTTTCTGTCAAAATATAAATTATTAATCTATTATACTTTTGGTACAATTTATCGTTATCATCTGCAAATTTTTCTAAAGTCTCTTTAATCTTCTTATTATCAGATGTTGATGTGATCTGAAAAGCTACTCTTGCAGTTTCATCTCCTAAATCAATACCTTTATAGTTCTTTTTTTTTGTATAGTTAAGATTTTCAAGGTGTTTATAGCCATAAATCTCAGAAAACAGATGTATCAAAATAGTTTCAGCAACTTTATTAGAGTCTGTTTTATCCATTGCTATACCAGTCTTAATCCAATCTCGGAAGCGTAACATTAACTCTCTAATTCTATTTTGTGATTTTTCTAAATTCATATTTATTTAAATTAATTATAGCAATCCTAAATCAGTTATGAGAAAACACCATAGGTATGGAGTTTGGGAAAGTCAAAAATTTGACCGTGAATTGCTAGTTCAAATAACGCTTTCACCACAGTAAAAGAATGACAGAAAAAATAAAACTCTCTGATGAATCGTTTGGCGT